>NC_015845.1 GCF_000271405.2 Enterococcus hirae ATCC 9790
ACCACCATGTCAGTGCATTCGGTCAAGACGTCGATGCTCGTTTTACGATTAAAGACTATAAAGAAGCAAAAGATGTCAATGGGAACACAGCTTCAGATGGAACAATTGCTTTCAATACAAGTGGACAAGTAGGGGCGTATCAAAATCGGATCAATGAAGCCACGTACACGGTTGAGTTTCTAAAAGCAGGTACAAATGAACCAATCAGTTTAGATGGATTCTACACCTTTTCTGATATCGATTGGACGCAATATATCACGCTTCATAAAGATATGTTAGACAAAGTGACAGGTGTTCTTGCTGATTCGACTTGTTGGCTTGATCTAACGGAAAACGAAGATGGTTCTAAAACGTTCGCTGAAACTGAAAATCAAGGTAGTGACGACTATGATCTAACAGCTATGTTTACAGTTCTGTTTAAAGACTTATCGAAGTTTGATGTTACTTTTGGTGCTGCGGACACAGTAACTGATTTGCCTGTAGAAACAGATTGGGGTGCTTGGGATTGGTTTGGAAATACGGCGGTAAAACCAGCAAAATCAGAAGACCCTAACCCTACGAAAGCAGTGACTGATAAAGACGAAACAAATGTGGTGAATAATCATTTAGATACTATGAGTGATACATTTACTTTTAATATCACTCAGAACATTTTAGGTGAGTTACCACAGTTTTATCATACGTCATTTGAAATGAAAGATGAATTGATTCCTGAATTAGAACGTACGTCTGATGTAAGAATTGTTGATGAAACGGGTAAAGATCGTACGCACTTCTTTACTGACAAATCTAAAGATAATGTGATCGATGTCGTAGCCACAGAAGAAGCTTTAAAAAACCAAGAGTTTTACGGTCATACCTACACGTTCAGTTTCGATGCAAAAGTTCGTGAAGGTATGAGTCTTGAGAAGTACTATGACAAAGAAGATAATAAGTACCATTTCCCAAATCAAGCAAAAACTATAATTAATGGAAAAGAAAAACCAACCAATGAAACAGACACCGATATCGATGAAACACCAGACAATGATCCAGTCAAGAAAATTATTGACTCTGAAGGTAAAGAAGTTGATTTAACTCAAGCTAAACAAGGAGATACTGTTGAGTTCGTCATTTCGAATCCAGAAGGTGTACCTTATTCTGCGATTGGTCAAAAAGTGACGATTTCCGATGATTTAGAAGACGTTTTACAATTAGAAGATAAAACGGTCAAGGTGGAAGTGGCTGATTTAGGTGAAGACGCAGAGTTCAAAGATGTGACCGATCAAGGAACATTGACGACAGATGATAAAACAGGAAAAGTCAGCTGGTCAGTTGACGGATCACTTTTAGCTGGAAAACAATACCGCTTAACGATTGGTGGTACAGTGAAAGAAAATGTTGATTTCTCAAGCTATGTAGACGATTCAGGGAATATCACTATTCCTAATGTTGCACACCAAATAATTGGTGAAACAGATAAACCAACGAATGAGGTAAATGTAGTAGTAGAACAAGAAAAACCACGTATTTTACCACCAACTTCTGTAAAATCAGATAATGGACAAAATATGGTTATCGCTGGTTTTTCAGGCGGTTTGATTGTTTTAGGTTTATCGAGTGTGGTTTATTTGCGAGGTAAAAAGAAACATGAAATCAATAAATAAGAAAAAAATAGGTATTGGAGCAATAAGCATTTTGCTTATTGCTTTTATCTTTATAGGCTTTTGTTTGAAGAATAGTAATCAACAAAATTCTACAACTACAAGCGAAACTTCTTTAAAAGATGAATGCACCAAAGCTTCTAAACAATCGAATGTCGCGTGTGATAGTCAGGTTGATAAAAATACAAAAGGCACAGAAAACAGTGCAAATTCTCAAGGAGATAATCAACTAAATAATGAAGATTTCTCAACAATGGAGAGACCTACAATTCAAGAAATTAACGAAGCTCAGAAGCATAGCGAAAAAATGAAGGATCAATTTATTGGAGAAATTGAGATCCCGTCGATCAATTTAAAGTTAAATATTTTAGAAGGAACGACTTATCAAAAAATGTTGTATGGTGCGACAACGTTGTTACCAAATTCGATTATGGGTCGTGGAAATTATGCTCTAGCAAGCCATAATATGGGCGTTGAAGGGCAAATGTTCACGTCTATTCATAAGTTGCAAAAGGGCGCTGATATCATATTGAGAGATCAAAATGGGGAATCTTATCGTTATAAAGTGGTTTCAAATGATGTAGTTGACTATAAAAACACTGATAAGTTGAATTTAACTAAAAAGCCAACTGTCACATTAGTTACGTGTCAATCTGTTCAAACAACGGATAATCGTGTCGTTGTGCAAGCAGAGTTGGTGCAAAGCTAAAATAGTTAATCATTTTGTTCCGTTAGTAAATTTGATGAATTAAGGTGTTATCTTATGGAATTAACGTTTCTTGGTGAAGAAATTGGCGTGTCAGAATATTTATATCGGTACGAAGAAATGGTTTTGTATGTGTTGAGAGAAGCAAGCTTTGCAGATTTAAATTCCGAGTATTCACAGGCATTATTAAAAGCTGAATTGCGTAAGGCAGAAATTGATTGGTATGAATTTTATCAGTTAAATAGACGTGGACCCGATTATTCCTATTTACAGGAACAGATTACTAAGTTTGGTGTCAATCGTTTAAGTTTATTTGATCGTAGAGACGAAGAATTGACTGTTGATAATTTTGTTCATTTTCATATTGAATCGCTGAAATCAGAAAAACTCTTATCAGCTTTGGTATTTTTAGAACAGGACTTGAGTTTTATTGAAGGATATGAGAGGAAAAAGGCGACTGAATACTTTGAAGAACGAGATCAGTATTTAAAAGGTTATGAGAGTGATCGTATTTCTATTAATAAAACTATGCAACAATTGGGGTATAGGTATTTGAGAGATCACTTTTTAATTGATCCATTGATTGATTCTTATAGAAAGAGTCAAATAAAAAGTTAGAGGTGGTAAATTTTGAAAGTAGCCATTAGAGAGAAAATAAGTTCATTTTTTGATTTGATGAAGAACGCGAAGTATTGGCAAATTCAAGGATTAAATATTGTTTACGTGATAAAGTATTTTAGTTTATATGTCTTAGTTGCAGGGTGTATTTTTTTCTTTGTGTTGTTATTTGAGAATGAAATGAGTACTTACTTTGGCGAAGAAGTTAGTGTGAAATTGGCAGAATTAATTATTAACTATCTTTTGATCTGTCAAAGTATAAATTTAATTGTGCTTGGTTTTGGAGTTTATCACTTTTCTTTTGTGAAGTTTTTAAAGGCGTTCTTAATGACAATTATTTTAGTTGTATTTTCATACTTAAAAGAGCCATTTGTAAGCAATCCTGATCTTATTTCAACGTACAGCTTTATTTATTCATTATGTTTATGTGGCATTGTTTATTGCTGTAGTGACATAATTATTTTAGTTTTTTGGGAAAAATTAAGAAAACAGATTCGTGTTGAAATTGAGATTGGTAAAGAGGATTTTCACTATTTAGAAGAACCTTTTACTGTTGAAATACCTGAGCAATGGGTCTCTTTCTTAGAAGTTCCAAGATTTAGTATCAATTATTGGAACTATAAGATGATTGGTAACTTAGATTTCTATGAAATGGATATAAAGCTAAAGTATTCTTTAGCTGGTGTCACGTTGCCTAAAAAGTCTTATCTACTGATGAACAGTCAACAGATGGTTTATAAATGATCAAAATAGAATTTAGCCGACCTTTACACCGTATTCTTCATGATGAATATGGTTTTTTAGCATTCCCTAGTAGCCCCGGTGAAAAGGAGAGAAAAGAATACGAACGAGTATGTAAGTTGCTGAATCGAACGGATTTACCTTTTAAACCCTATGTTCCGGTGATGTATGAAAGACGATTATCAAATGTAACTAGTTTAATGATTGAAGGAGAAGTCAAATACACAGATACAGGAATATCTTTGGGTTACCGATATGATTTTTACAAAACTCGCTATATTTTAGGAAGCTCCCCGCAAGAAGTAAAGGTTTATTGCAGAGAAGCAACTAGAAAAGAATTATTGCAAGCTCTCAAAGATTTTAAATTTTTAAAGAAAGGAGAATAGACGTATTGGATTGTGAAGAAGAAAAGCTGAAATCGAAGTATTTCTCAAAAAAATTAAGAAAATTACGTTTAGAGCATGGTTTTGTCATAGAAGAAGTAGCGTTGTTACTTGGTGTATCTGGTAATACTATTCGCAATTATGAAACGAATAATGGAAAGCCTTCGATTGATCGTTTAATAAAGTTAGCAAATGTTTTTAATGTTTCTCTGGATTATTTTTTTACAGAATAATAGATTTTTTTTAGAAAATTAGTGATCACTGAAAGGAGTCAGTAATGAGATTTATCAAAATCAAAAAGAAGCAAAAGCAAGAAGTCCTTAAAGAGAAAAAAGAAGTAAGCCCTAAAACCGCTAGAATGATCTTTTTAGCGGTTTTAGCTTGTTTGGTCATAACTGCCCCAATGGGATTTTTAATGGGTAGGAGCGCAAATGTGAAGGCTCTTAGTAATCAAAAAGAGTTAAAGCAGTTAGAAAATTCGATTGATAATCGTACCGATCAATTAAATCCTTTTTTGGCAGAACAATTTATGGATGATTTTGTAAAAACGTATATGAATAAATCGGACAATGAAGATGAATTTGATCAACGTCAAGAGAAATTAAGTCAGTATATGGTAGACAATCTACCAACTGAAGAATTTACAAATGTGAAGCAAGAATTGCTTGATTATCGTTTATACGATTTTGAACAGGAATCTTCGTCTTATATTGCTAAGTATACAGTGAAATATAAAGTGTCTTATCCAGTAGAAAAAGAACGTACAGTTAAGAAAAAATCTGGAAAAAAAGAAACTGAAGAAAAAGAAAAGTATACAGAAACGGAAACTAAAGAAGAAACAGTATTGTTGAATATTCCTTTTGTACAAAAAGAAGGAAAGTCAAAAGTGATTGCTTTACCTTATTATTCTGCTATTGGTGATCTCAATTTAGAGGGTGTCGAGGGATTCAATCGTAATACAGATCACTTAACGAAAGTTTCGGAAAAAGACAGCGGAAAAGTAATGGATTTTGTTAAAGAATTCTATGAGGTTTACACTTCTGGAGATTTAAAACAAGCAACGTATATGATGGATTCTCCACAAGTGATGGAAGGGGAATTTGAGATCACAGACTCAAGTCCTGAAATTTATCAAGACGGTAAAACGTACGTGGTTTATGACACGATCAATTTAAGAGAAAAAGGAACAAAAAATGAACATAAGGAACAAGTTGTAATCAAGATTGAAGAAAAAGATGGAAACTTTTATGTTCAAGAATTTAATCATGATTTTGGAGGAGAAAACGAATGAAAATCACGAAAAATTTAAAAACAAAAATCTTATCTGGAGTAATGGCAAGTCCATTGCTAACTAGTGTGTCAGTTTTTGCTGAAGAACAAGCTGATCCTAGTGCAAAGAGTTTTACAGACTATGTATTATCGGATTGGGTTTCGCCTTTCTTTGCTCTGGTAGTTGCGTTTCTTGTTATTAAGTTATTTATAGATCAAAACTGGGTCAAAGGTGCTTTACTGCTTGTTGGTGGAGCGATCGTTTATTTCTTGATTAAAGACCCACAAGCTTTTTTAGATACGTTAAGTACTATTCCAGAAAAATTTGGATTTTAGGTGAAAAATATGAGGGAAGAAAAACAACCAATAAAACAAGTTTTTGATTATAAGGAGCCTTTTCAGGCTCCTTATATGGTTAGGGAAATTACGAAGAAATTACGTTTGAGAAATGCCATTTCAGGTCAGACTATTTTTGTTTTTGGTTTTACAGCCTTGTTATGTCTTGTCCTTTTTTATCCCTTTTTAGGATTCAATCAATTTTATATGATGTTGAGTATAGCGATTCCTTATGGAATGGTTGAATTGTTTAATCGTGTTGAGCCTGATGGAAAGAAAGTCCATGTTTTTTTACTCGATTACCTACGTTTTGTAATGATTTATCAAATAGGGAAAAAAGTGATCCAACAAACGGATTTAATCAAAATCAGAGAGACAAAGATGATCTATAAGAAAGAAAAAATAAAAGAGTTAAGTGTTAAAGACTCCAGAAAGGGGAAATAAGATGGTTTTAAGTATTCCAGTAGCTAAAATATATAAAAATTTCTTGGTAACAAAAGATAATGAAGTTTGGGCATATTATAAAGTACCACTCATTTCGATCACAGGGCAAAATAGAGAGAAACAAGAGAAGCATAAAGAGGTTTTAAATCAATTTTTTCAGGGTCTAAAAAGGTACAAAGATATTGATATTTCTTTGGAGCCTGTTTCTTTTGATTTAGAGCGAAGAATGGAAGAACTAAGTAAAGATTTTTCTTCTAAATACAGTGATTTATCTAAAAATATTAGTGAACGGACGGTACAGATTTTAGAACGTGAATTAGGTTTATTAACAAATGAGCGTTTGATTGTAGGTGTGAAGCTAAGTGAAGTTTTTTCTTCTGAGACTTTAAAGGAAAAATCGCTGGAATTGATGGATCAAGTTGTTTCACGTACGTTGTCTTTATTTCACTATCAGTTAGAAGTGGATCAAGCATTTTTTGAACGATTTGGTATGTTAGAGGAAATGTTATTCCAACGTTTTGGAGCAGTGCAAGGTGTACGTTTAAGTGAGCAAGAATTAATTCACCACGTTCATTATCCCTTTGTACGAGGGTTAAAAAGTGCCTTATCACATGAGCCTTTAAATTTTAATGATACCTATTCATTGACGGATACAATTATCAATCCACATGATAATCAAGGCATTTTAGAGTTAGTAACAAGAGAAGGAAAAAGTTATATTGCTATTTTACCAATTCATAAGTTCATGAAAAATATGCGATTCAATCATGTAATCGAGCGTGTTCAGGAGTTGCCGTTTCCTGTAGAGTTTCAATTTAAAGGGCGATTTGTTCCGCTAAAAGGAACAAATGGCTTGCAGGGAAAATCGAATCGTGCAAATAAACGATTAAAGAATTTTGCCAGAGAGTCCCAGCAAACGGGAGATTCTGAAGGCAAAAAAGGTCGTTTCAATCGGTATATTTTAATGGATTTAGATGAAAAGATTGAAGAACGTATCCCCATTATCAAATGGCAAGCTGCGTTTGTTGTATTTGGTTCTAGTGTAAAGCAATGTCGCAAACGTTCTGCCCAGTTGATTGATTATTGTGAGGCTTTGAAGGTAGAAGTCGTAAACGGACTAGCGGATCAAGATAAATTATTTCACTACTTTTTAGCTGGGCAAAAATCAAGCTTATTCAAAAGCTGGGTACATTATACGACTGCTGAAGGAATTGCAGAAATGATGGTCGGAACAAATAATCGGATTGGAGACCAAGTGGGATTTCCGATTGGTCGAGTGTCTACGATGAGTAATGTTGCTGGTTTAAAGCCTGAACAGATCGCTCGAGCCTGTAGAAAAGTTGTGATGTTTAATCCAAGACTAGCAAACCAAGCAGATATTGCTGGTAAAGCTTCTAGTTCGCCCCATATTGCGATTACAGGTCCAACTGGTGGCGGTAAATCATTTTTAGCGAAGTTGATATTCTTTTATTGTAGCTTGCTGAAAGGGAAGGGATTATATATTGATCCGAAGTCGGAATACAAAGAATGGCTGATAAAAGTTGAACAAGACCCTTATTATCAAAAAAATTATCCCTTGTTTGTTTCGTATATTCGTTCGTTTAACTTTGTTACTTTGAATCCTGATAACCATGAAAATCATGGTGTGCTTGATCCAATGAATTATTTGAGTGGTGCAAATGTTCAAGATACGTTAGAAACTATTTTTGAGCAGATTTATGATTTTACAGATCGTGAAGACGCTCGGACAGATATGTTGCGAGGAATTAAGCAAATAGTTGCGGATAAGTCAGAAGGCAAACAAGTTGGTTTAATGAGCGTACTTGACTATATGCTTAATTGTGAGAACCAAGAGACGAAAAAGTCAGGTCGTGCAATTTATGAACGTGTCGAAGGTTCGATTTTGGAATTAGCATTTTCGCGTGGTGAAAGTGAAGGTCTGAATCTTAACTCTAAAATAACTATTTTAGAGGTTGCGGGGTTAGATATGCCAACTGCAAAGGAAAATCCTAGAAATTATACCTCTAGTCAGCGTAAGTCGGTGGCATTGATGATGTGTTTAGGGAAGTTCTGTGAACAATTTGGTAGTAACCGGTCTGAAAATACGTTTGTTTTGTTTGATGAAGCTTGGATTTTTAGTAGTTCAGAAGGTGGTCGTAAAATTATTAAATCCATGCGAAGAATCGGACGTTCTTATAATAATATGATGGTACTAATTACACAAATGATACAGGACACCAAAACTGAAGATGATTCAGGTAACTTTGGACGTATCTTTGCTTTTGATAATCCAGATGAGCGTGAGGATATCTTACGTCATATGGGGTTAGAGGTTACAGATATGAATATTGATTGGTTGAAAAAAACACCGCAATACCATTGCCTTTATTTAGATATTTATGGAAGAGTGAATCGAATGTTGGTTTATTGTCCGTTTGAAGAAGTATTGGAAAGCTTAAAAACTGTCAATAAAAATGCTAGTGGTAGCGCAGAAGAAATGTTTATTTCTTAGGAGGTTTGTGAATGTTTGAAGATTATTTTGATATTGATTCGATTCTATCTTATATCGTACAAGCACCTTTTTTCTCAGGATTAGATGAGAAAGCAGTTGGTGCTTTAAATGGGCTTCTCAATATCCTTTTTGGAATTGGGAAGTCTATTGTTTTATCTGGGAATTATTTGATTAAAAATGTGTACTCCGTTGATATATTGAATGATTCTATTGATAAAGTATTTGGTTCTGGAGAACAAGTTTGGGATAGTATATTTAAAACTTTTGGCGTAGTCTTTTTAAGTATTCTTTTCGTTTATGCGGTACGTGATCTTTTAAAATTTGGGATTGAAAAGATATTTATGCGTTTATTGATATTTGGATCATTAGTTGTGGTGGCGACTGGTTTTTATTCAAGTGGTTCCAAGTGGTTAAAAGATATCAATACCATTTCGAGTGATATGCAAAATGAATTAGTTTCTGTCATGGCTCCAGATATTTCAAAAGATACGGATAAGTTAGCGAGTGATTTAGGACTAACACCGCCGACTGAGACAACGGATAAAATTGAGAATATGTTGTATTACAGATTCGTGTTAGAACCATTTGCGCTATTTAACTATGGAAAAACAGATATTTCAAAAAAAGATTATACAGAATTGACTGCTAAGAAAGGAAAATATGATGATGAAGTTGATGACATAGAAGATAAAGTTGAAGATAATTCTAAAAAAAATGCTTATTTAACAGGGAAAAAATTAGGGGATAAATATTTGATCCTGCTTAATTCAGGAATTGATTACGTGATTGTAGCAGGTGTGATTCTCTTGATTTCGGTCATGAATTTCTTGGCTCAGATTTTTATTCTTGCTTTGGTATTAATTTCACCAATTTGGGTAGCGTTGGCGCTATTACCAGATAACGAACATGTGTTAATGAATGGTATGAAATTAATTTTAGGCTCATTTGGATTGAAAATTGCTTTAGGTGTAGGCTTTGGGTTTATTTTTATGATTCTTGATTTTATTGACTCAGCGTTTGGGCTTACGTCGATCACTGCAATTGTTGCAAGTCTTATTATTAAAATTATCTTGGCATTTCTTGTGATCAAGAATTTCCATTGGTTTAAAAATGCAATTACAAAAGCAGAAGTGGATCATGTACCTGATATGAAATTGAAAAAACAAGGGCTTGATCGAGAAAACAAACGAAAAGAGTTAAATCCTGATAATTATACTGGAGGCGGTATTGGAAATACAGGAGGTTTTTCTAATCGAGAAGGGTATGGAAATAATGCGTATGCAGATAACGTTCAATTGCAATCAGCCTTAGATGATGATACTTCTGACAATAGGAACTTCGGTGAACATATTATGCGAGGAATGGGGTATGTTGCTGGGCGAGGTGTAGGAAATGCCGTAGCCGATAAAATCGGTGATAAAGCAAAAGATTTATATGAAGATTCAAAACTTCAAAATGTAGTAGATACAACGAAATCTTTTGCCAATTCCCCTTCAGATTACTTAAAAGAACGAGTTTCTCCCTATACGTCTGCTTATACTGAAGGGAATTTGGAAGGTTTAAATAAGACGTATGGTATTGGAGAAAGCGAAAATCAAGATATTCGTATGAATGAATCAGAGGAAGAAGAGAATAAAGAGCAACACGTACAACCGGTTGATCCTAATGAGTTTGAACAAGAGCTCGCTTCATTAAGAGGAGAAGAAGTATCAGAGTTTGAAAGACCGGTGAATGTGTATGACCAAGAAACTGATTCGGTTCAAAATTTTGATTCGAGTAATAAAAAAATAAATCATTCCCATTTAGATGAACGTGTCAACGATTTGGAACATTTGTCTTTAAGTAGTGTGGATCGTTCTGAGGTTGATTCAGAAAATTTGATGATGGAAAGAGAGGAAGAATTAAATGAAAATGATTCGTAGAGGAAGCTTAGGCTTCCTTTTTTGTGTATCATTGGCACGATTTTTTCGCTTACTGGTGTGTTTAGTACAAATGAAGTAAGTGAGGGGACAGGAGAAGAAGGAGTGTATACAGGTGTTTTTACAGAGGATTTACCTTCATTTCCAGAAATAAAGGGTACAGGGAATATTCCAGATGATGTGGCACAAATGGCTGTAGGATCGGCTGTAAAGTATCACCTATTGCCAAGTGTCATTATTAGCCAGTGGGCGTATGAGAGTGAGTGGGGACATTCGCCGTCTGCAAAGAATGATAATAATTTTTTTGGGATCACATGGTTTGAAGGCTGTCCGTTTCCTAAAGGCTCCGCTCGAGGGACAGGCGGTTCAGAAGGTGGAAATTATATGAAATTTCCGAATAAAAAATCAGCCTTTAGCTATTATGGATACATGGTGGCTTCACAATCGAATTTTAATGCATGTGTAGGGAATAAAAGTCCTAGTGAATGCTTATTGATACTAGGAAGAGGCGGGTATGCTTCAGCTGGTATTACAGAAAGTAGCCCTTATTTTACAGGCTGTATGTCAATCATTCAATCGAATAATCTGACACAATATGATGATTTTGCGATCCAAAAATGGAAAGATTTTGGGAGTAATATAGGTGGTTCAGTTGGTGGTGGCTGGGGCTGGCCGTTCCCTGAAGCTGGGCAAGGTTCTTTTACAGGCGGTCAATTATTTGGAAAAAATGCAGGCGGAGAATTTCGTGAGAACGGCTTTCATGATGGATTAGACTTTGGCTCTGTCGATCACCCGGGAAGTGAAATTCATGCGATACATGGTGGTACAGTGACGTATGTAGGTAATCCTAATATTGCTGGGCTAGGAGCGTGTGTCATTGTGATTAATGATAGTGGGTTAAATATGGTTTATCAGGAATTTGCGACTAGTACCAGCAATGCAAAAGTAAAAGTAGGCGATAAGGTGAAATTAGGAGACGTAATCGGTACACGTGATACGGAACATTTACATTTAGGGATTACGAAGAAAGACTGGTTACAAGCGCAATCAAGTGCATTTACTGATGATGGAACGTGGCTTGATCCACTTAAAGTGATTACAACTGGAAAATATTGATAGGTAAGGTGATTAGAATGAAAAAAATGATTATAGTCTTAGTTTTGCTTAGTATTGGTGGTTTGCTAGGCGCTCAGTATGGCACAGAAAAAAATAGAAAGATAGAAGAAGATTATCAGCAAAATATTTCCGAGGTCAGTAAAGAAAGAGATAAATATAAGTTAGCTTTGGATAGTATGGATCAAGAAGAAGAAAACAATAGCACCAATGAGAACGTGAATAAAGAAAGAGAAAATAATTTATCTGATTTTACAGATAAGTTGTTAAATTTTGATTCAATTGATGATCGGAATAAGGCAATTAGAGATTATTTGACGACTAATTGTATCAAAGAACAAGGAATTGATGTAGAGATCAATGCAGATTTTGATAGTACTGGCACAATTAATGGTATTTATCAAGATACAGCTGATTTGGAACATTATATCATTCTTGGAAAAGATAATAGTCGAGGTGCAGAACATGATGTTTTGATCGATGTTGTATTTGAAAATAACAAGATTGGGAATTTTAAAATCCAATATATGGAAATGAGATAAATGTTATTTCATATTGTAAAAAAACAACTGATATTCTATAATTTATATAGAAAGAAGGTTATAAAATGAAAAAGAATATTGTTCTTTTACTTAGCCTATTATTAGGGGTATTGGTTATTTCTGGTTGTTCTTCTAATAACAAAAGTGAAGAGACACAAAAAGTAATTGATAAAATTGTAGAAAAACAAAATAAGATAGCAAATTCAGATGATGATGATAAAGGAAAATATCACTATACAGAAGATGATTTTAGTTTTTTGATTTATTATGATAAAGATCAACAATTGTATTTAGTAGATTCTTGGATACCATTTGAGAATAAACCTAATGATATGCGACGTAAATGGGGTGTATCCTTAGATGAGGAAGAACCAAAACGATTCACGTATGATTCAGATTTTAATGATTATAAAAAATCTGGTGATTATGAAGTAGTTTATAAGTCAGGAAAATTTGCAGATTAAAGAAAGAGCCTTTAACAGCTATTTGTATAGTTGTTGAGGGTTCTTTTTTATTGTTCGTGAATAGTTTAAAAAATTTTGTCTGCAGTTAAAAAATATGACAAACGTTTGATTATAAAACCGAATGAAATTTCTCTCCTGGTGACATTAAAGTTCGTTTTTATAAAAAATCTGATTAACTCAACTTTCTGTCAGCGTTCTTTTTAGTATTACATAAAAATGTTTTTAATTACTTGTTTGATCGATGTTCAACCATATTTATACATATGTAAGTGTGTAAAAAAGAGAAATATGATAATTTATCTTTTATCTATTACTAGGAAGAAATAAACATTTGAAATGTTCCCCTTTACAAATGAGAACGTATGTTTGTATAATCAAGATGAAATGGGGGAGAATGTTATGCTTGATTACTCAAATGAACCAATAAATGATTACTACTTGATTGATATGAAGTCGTTTTATGCGAGTGTTGAGTGTGTAGAAAGAAATTTAAATCCATTAACAACTGCTTTGGTTGTTATGAGTCGGGCGGACAATACTGGCTCAGGTCTCACTCTGGCAGCTTCACCAACTGCCAAAAGCAAATATGGAATCACGAATATTAGCAGACCTCGTGATCTACCCTACCCGTTACCAAAGGAGCTTCACATTGTTCCGCCAAGAATGAATTTATATATTAAAAAAAATATGGAGGTAAACAGTATTTTTCGGCAATACGTTGCAGATGAAGATTTGTTGATTTATTCAATCGATGAGTCGATTCTGAAGGTGACAAAGTCGATGAACCTATTTACTACACAAGGAACTAGAAGTGAGAGACGAAAACAATTAGCAAGACAGATACAGTTACACGTTTACCGTCAAACTGGTTTGATTGCCACAGTCGGTATCGGTGACAATCCACTTTTAGCTAAACTAGCCTTAGACAATGAAGCAAAGCATAATAAAGGATTTATGGCAGAATGGACGTATCAAAATGTGCCAGAAAAAATTTGGTCTATTAAAGAAATGACAGATTTCTGGGGCATTGGATCACGAATGAAAAAAAGGCTTAATCATATGGGAATTATGAGTATTAAAGACTTAGCAATTTGGGATCCATACTCTATCAAGCGTCAATTAGGCATTATTGGACTACAGCTCTATTTTCATGCAAATGGGATTGATCGGACAGATATAGCTGTACCACCAGAACCAACGAAGGAGAAATCTTATGGGAACTCACAGGTGTTACCAAAGGATTACACCAGAAAAGAAGAAATAGAGATCGTGGTTAAGGAAATGGCAGAACAAGTTGCTGTACGCATTCGTCAACATAACTGTAAGACTGGTTGTGTTCATTTATATATTGGTACGTCGATCCTAGAAAATAAGTCAGGATTTTCCCACCAAATGAAAATTCCTATAACGGATAATACAAAAGAGCTTCAGTACTACTGTTTGTATCTTTTTGATAAGTACTATGAAGGACAAGAGGTTCGACACGTCGGTGTGACATACAGTAAATTAGTTTATACGGATTCCCTTCAGTTAAATTTATTTAGTGATCCTCAAAAGCAGATTGATGAGGAAAATTTAGACAAGATTATTGATCTCATACGTCGAAAATATGGTTTTACGTCAATAGTTCATGCTTCTTCGCTTTTAGAAGGTGCAAGGAGTATAACCAGAAGTACATTGGTTGGTGGGCACGCAGGGGGCAACGGAGGTCTTAATAATGATTGAATATAATGATCGAGGACGTTTAAAATGGGCTGGGTTTTATCTTTCAGATCACACTGAAAAGATCGATGCAGATGTCGAACAACGGGCAAACCAAAATCTAGCTAAAGAACAAATGACGACTGAAGAAATTACGGCTATATTGAACGTTGCAGTTCTTAAAAGAAAAACTGTTTGTATCCAGAAAGAAGAACGTGATTCTGAAGGTTATTATCCAGATGATATTATTGGTAAAATTAATGGATATGACGAATTAGGAATATTTGTCGGAGATTATAAAGTTCACTATGATGAAGTACGCCATATTGAGATTCAAGAGTTAGATAAATGGAGTCAGCTATGAATATAATTCAGCAATACGAATGCGGATATATTACTTATGAAGAGTTGTTAGAGGATATTTGGGGTTACGGACAGCAATTGATTAACGAGGTTGGTGTTGATTGCTTCAGTTTCTATGTTGCTGCGGCTTCTGGTTATCATACCTATTCGTATTATATTAATAGTTATGTATTTAATTATTCCGAAAAGAGAATATGAAAATTATTCTTTTTGTATAGTGATTAAGCCTTGCTACAATGCTGTTCAAATATAATTACACATTTACACAAGTACACAATTGTAAATGTGTAAATATGATAAAAGATAAATATGATAATTTATCTTTTATCATATTTATCTTTTTTATAAATTTGAGAGAGTTTTAAAAGCTCTTTTTTTATCAGCGTCTAAAGAAGTTTCTACATAGTGATCGATCATTGATTCAATCATTTCGTAAGAAAATTTATTGTCAGTGAGCTTCATTAAAATATCAATTTGATCTTTTGTTTGCCTAGATACTTTAATATTAGCGTCTTGATTTTTTACAACAGGATTTTTAGCTTTTCTCGTTTGTTTTTTTACAGCTTGTACACTATCAGCAGATTGATTTGGTGTAATTTTCGTATTTTTAATTAAACCAGTAGGTCTTTTTTTATTAGTATCAGTCATATCTTATTTTTCTCCTTCAAAATAATTTATACGATCTAATAATTCGTCTGAAACAATATTATATAAATCTATTACTTTTTTATCATGTCGATCATATTCAGTAATTCCAGTATTGTCAAAACGTTTTAGACGTGCCATATTTGGTATCTTTGTATTGAAGATATTTTCTTCTCCAAAAACTTGAGTAGCATTTTCTAATACAAAGTTATCAAGGCTTGCATTTCCGTCCATGAGAACTGGTAAAACTCCGACTATTTCAAAGTTTCCGTTATACTCGTTTGCTAGTTTTTGTAGATCATTTAAATACTCAATTGCACCGTCTAGTGATAACTCTTGTGTTTGCAATACAATTAAAACGTAATCTGAAGCTAATACAGCACTATCTGTTATATATGATTTTGTAGGTGGAACGTCTATGAAAATATAATCATATTTTGCTTTTAGTGGTGTAAGAAGTTGTTTAAAATGATTAATTTTAGTAGTAGTGATCTTATTAAAACTAGGATCAGTTTCTTCTACTAGTCCATAAGTTAAATCTAAGAATGTACTATAATTAGCAAAATCAATATAACTAGGTAACAAAGAAAGGTTAGGCATAATCTCTGTTTCTATATCAGATATGTCACCTTCTTTGATTGCTGTCATTAAAGTTTTATCAAAGCTAAAAACTTCGTCACTATGAAGCTTTTTAGTTCTTAATAGAACAGTTGTAGCATTTGCTTGAGGGTCTAAATCTACGACTAAAGTTTTGTATCCTTTTTTAGCTAGTTCGTAAGCATTTAAAATATTGTTTTTTGTTTTCCCTACGCCACCTTTGTAGTTACCTACTGTAAGTGTAATTGCCATTAGTAGTTACCTCCTAAAAATTTATCTATAGCTATATTATCATATTATCATATTTAAATAAATAGCTATAGATAAATATGATAATAGATAAATATGATAATTTATCTATTATCATTATCTATAACGGTTGTTAAACATTGATACATTAACATTTTGTAGCTTAAATAAAAAAAGATAAATATGATAATAGATAAATAGATAAAAAGATAAATATGATAATAGATAAATAGATAAAAAGATAAATATGATAATATGATAATCGTAAAAAAAAGAGGTTGCGCAGAAAATTTTTTTACGTTATGATTTTTTTGTAAAATTAAATAAAAAAACTGCCCACGAACTGCAATTCGTGACCAGCCAAAAACGAGTTGAAAAACTCGAAACATATACGTTGGCTCTATTATAGCATATTTATTGCTATAATGGTAGTTTTTTAAGACAAGAGAGGACAAACTCTTGCTAGTTTTTACTAGAAATAAAGGGACAGGTCATATGCCAGCCGATTCTATAAAATGGCGTTGCGGACATAAGCAAAGGTTACTCTCATGACTTTGTGTCCTAAGGGTGGTGGCGACCGTTAACGGCTAGGGTGGCAAACAGGATTCCGAAAGAATCGGTAATTGTCATTCAATGCTGCGATTGGGCTGTTTGATCGTAGGGAATGACAATGTGTGAAAGCACCAACTCATGAGAGATGTTACTAGTGGCTCCAGGGCGTCGGCATGACGTTAGACTTTTAGCAGGTTGTACTCTGATCGATGTTTCATATTTTTTGAAATGTCCTTCTTAGGGTACAACTATGCCCAACACCAAAACGCACAACAATCAGTTAGAATTACCGGGTGCAGAATTGCAACTGTTTTTCTAATTTTTTTAGTTAATTGAGGAACTAACGGGGGATTCAATAATAGTTTAAGACTATTTATGCAACAAGTAGTAGAATCACTAGTGTTAAGCCTTTGGCTTTTTTACTTTTCGGAACAAATGATAATGGAGGGTTTAGTTTGAATGATAATTTACAGTTAATGATGGATCAAATTGATCGAGTTATTTCAATGTATCAATGGACTGTGGGTATATTTATATCGATAATATTGGGATCACTTGGTTTATTTGGTCTTATACAGTTTAAGTTAAAAAAATCTCAAGAGGAAAATATAAAAAAAGAAATTTTTACTCGTTTTAATGAAGTTACAGCTGAGTCATTAGAACCTTTGATATTAGCTTCTATTGATCAGATATATTGGTCAAGTACAACAGAATATCAAAGAAATGCCGATCTTTTTTTTAGATATCTTGAATTAAGTAAAAAATATAATTTTTCTGAGGATGTAAAAAAATATATATATTGGTTTAAGTTTTCCGTTCCTAGAGCTTTTTTTGTTACATTTGAGAGAATCTTTGACTTACCTTTGTCAGATGGGTATGGGGCGAGTAATGAGGCTAATGAACTTAGTAATTTGTTTAAGGAAAATGGCGAATTTACCAAATTACCTGACCCGGAAGAAGTTTCTATTTTGGTAAAAGAGATTAGCCGTCTTAGAGAAGAAGCTAATCTGGATAATTATGGTGATTTTGAGAGAGTATTAAAAGATTATAGAGTGTTTTATGATGATGTTAATAATTTAAATTTGGATATATTATAACAATTTGATTTTTTCTTAGTATAGTTTTTTCACAAACTTTTAAAGGTGAAAAACGAGTGATTTGGTTGTATTTTTAACTATACCAATTTCAATTCACAAAGTTAAGTTATAAATCGTTTGGTAATACTGATACTTGGTATATTCGAGATTATGTAAACTAACTAAATAAATAACATTTCTATATGTTCTGTAATTACTTGTAATTACGAAGTTTTTTTGCTACAATGTACTTACTAAGTAATTACTAGATATTGGAAATGAGGAATATATATGATTACAAAAACAAGAAAACAAGGTAATTCTATTATGTTGACAGTTCCTAAAGACTTTAATGTTCCGAATGGAGTAGAAGTTGAGGCAAAACTTGTAGAAAATGGCATTCTTTATGAATTTGTTGAACCACAAAAGGAATTCTTTGATTTTAGTGAAGATATTTTGTCTGATATAATCGCTGAAGGCTACGATAAAGATAAAATCCTTGTAGAGTTTAAGAATAGAAAAAACAATTTGGTCTCTTCTTTTAGAAATATTGCTACAGATACACTTACTAATTCTAATGCTATGACTAAAGAGGAGCTGGCAAAAGAAATTGGGTTATGAGATCGTTCCTTCAAAACATGTAATTAAGTATCTAAAAAAGATAAAAGAAAAACCTTTAAAAGAGAAATTTTTAAATATGATTTATGATGAGATTGCAGTTGATCCATATTCAGGAAGTCAAAAGACTGGGGATTTATCAGGTATTTGGTCTAAGGGATTTAACTACGCAGGAACTACTTATAGAATTGCTTATGAAATTGAAGAAAATATGGTTATTCCTGTATTGTTATGTGGAACACATGAAAATTTCTATGAGCAGTTAAAGAATATCAACTGATAAGAAGTATCTGTCTTCGTAGAATGGAGTAGTATTTTTTGTCTATTGCTAAATCATAAATTTTTTCAGGAAAACAACGCAGCAGAAAATAAAGTGCTATAATATTTTTGGACTTTATAAATCAAAGGAGAGGTCGTTCGTCAAAAGAATGGCTTCTTTTTTATGTCTTTTAATGGTTCTACATAGGAACTATGTTTGTGCATAGCTTCTTTTAGTAATTATAGTTTAGTAAATTAGTATCTCGTGAAAGATAGCAAGGTTCATGTCGTTTGAATATGGTATAATCGTGAGGTAGAGAAGTGAAAAGATAGTGGCTAGTCTCTTGAAAAAGGGGTGATGCCTATGGTTCATAGCTTTATCCCTAGAAGGGAGTAGGCAAGTGTCAACTTTTGAAGCAATTCAACTGATGATCGCTTTTGCGACGTTAGTTTTGCTGATTATTGACCATAAAGACCAAAAAAAATAACCATCTAACACTTTGACCGGTTATAGATGGTTAAATCCGTATTATAACAGTCACCGTCTTTTTAACGGTTCTACATAGGGGCTATGTTGACGCATAGCTCCTTTTTCATTATCATTATAGCCTATATGATTGATTTATGCTAGTAAAGGACTGTCTTTTATTGTTAAATTTAATCTTTTAAAAATGTATTATATGTTATATTTTAAGTAACCTAAGTTTTTGTATAGTATTTTTCACATGGAGATGAGTTACATATGTTTTTTAAAAGTAAAATAAAAAAATTGAATCAGGAGATCGATTCCTTATCTAATGAATATAGATGGTTGGAACGGGTTAGACAGATAGACTTATTGAGAAAAGAAAATGAAAGATATTCTAAAAAATATCCAATATATGATTTTGAAGAGGAAAATGTTATTGTTGTAGACAATCTTTATTTCATTCCTTGTCCAACGCTCTTTATTTATAAAATTATTAAAAGACCTATTGAAAGCTGGATGTTTTCCCCGAATGCAGGATTAGATGGTTTTGATTGGGCAATTTTAATTGGGCGTGTTGAATGTTCTCAAATAATAAACAATAATCTAAAAATTGAAAGATTATATGTATCTGAAAAATATAGAAATAAGGGAATAGCAACTTATATGATGAACAGAGTTATACATTGGGCAAGGGGTGAGAAACTTTCTTCTTTAAGTCTGGTTGCTAAAACGAAATCCGATCCGTCTACTAATGAGTTATCTCAAAAAAATTTGTTACTTTTTTATGATAGTCTTGGATTTAAACCAATTAAACAGAGATCTAATCACTTAAAATATATTTTTTAATTTTCTTGCAAAGAGTCATGTTTGTAATTGTTGTTTTGACGTTAGTTTTACTGATAATTGAGCATAAGGACAAAAAATAACCATCTAACACTTTGACCGAGAGTAGATGGTTTGAAAAAAAATTATTTATTTCAGTCACCGTCTTTTTAACGGTTCTACGTAGGGGCTATGTTCGCGCATAGCTCTTTTTTATTATAGTCTGTTTTATTAATTATCGCTAGCAAGGGACAGGTTTTATTGATAAATTTATCCCTTCAAAAGGTAGTGTACTTTTTGAACTTGCGGAGGATTTCCTTTTCGATCTACCATTCTTTCGTAACTGCTCTTGAAAAAAGGATAGAATCGAGTGTGATCTAAAACAATCTTTAGTCCGTCGATATAATTACCTAATTCGGCTAATTTTTTTTGTTTTTCTTCTTGTTTCTCTTCTTTGTAAATATCAATTACAGCAGTAAAGTAGTAATACCAAATGTGATAGCTGGCTTGTCCAAATGTAGTGGCGTATTTTTCTACGTTTTTCAGTAATTCTTGAGCCATAGCGAAGTCTTTATTATCAATAAGCATATCTGCAAAATTGACGAAACAAATCCCAGTGTATTTCAAGTAGTAAGAGTTGTGAAATTTACGTACGTTGATATCTAGATCCAAAATTTTTGGGAAAAGTGATTTGATTTGATCCATACTTAGATAAGCAGTAAAATCTCCTAAAAATTCTAAGTCGTAGGAGGTTAACTTTGTGCTGTAATTAATTCGATTATAGTTTTCATTGATATAAAGTTGATCGACCTTAGGAATAATAGAACTTTGCTCTGAAAAGTGTTTCTGCAATAAGTATTTAAATCGTATTAAGGCTGGAGCAAGTTTTTTTTGATCTACTAAAGTTTTGTAGAGTTTTTCTGGACGAGTGATCGGTACAGAAGCTTTATTTTCGATGATATAGTCATATTCTTGGATAAGTAAAGCTGTTTCTGGATCGTCATTGAAATTGCTGTAGTCAATAATATCTTCTATACGAGCATTTAAGCGGTGTGCTAGTTGCTCGATAGCAACAATCGTTAACCGAGTTTTTCCTTGTTTGACTCGACTATAAGTGAGCGGTGTAATGATCCCTTGAACTAATTCTTTTTGTGTCATGTTGCGTGCAAGGCGTAATTTCTCGATTCCGTCGATAAAGATTAAGTTTGAATTATACATAGATTAACAGCCTTTCATAAACGATATTAAAAATTGATATAATCAAAAAATTAGTTTTTTTTTTCAAAAAATGGTGGTAGTTTTATAACATAAATCGGTGTATTAATACAGATTTATAATATTAGTCAAAAGAGGTGAAAAAAATGTTTGATATTTTTGATCTTTTTGGAGTAAAACCAACAGACGCTCAAATCGCTGGACAATAGAAATAAAAATCTAATGTTTTTTTATATTTTTTTTCATAGTCTCTATATCCTTATTTAATAATAATTACGATTATGATGTCAAAATAAACGTTTATGATATCGAAAAAAATATTACGAACGTATGTTTGCTAAAAAGTTGACTGTTATGTTAATATATGTTTGCAAGAATGAAACGTTGAGTTCTTGCAAAGCAAAAAAAAAAACTTCCCCCTTGACAATTATTTTAAACAAGGGTAAAGTCAAAAGCGAGTTGATTGTGATTTAAAACACAGTCGATTATGTGTACGTTGAAAAATAAAATGAAGGAAGGCTTCAAGGCTCAGGGCTGGTAACCCTTCGACGCCAGAGAAGCCACAAGACCTAGCCAACACTAGGCTCCTTCACGTTATGGCTTACGCCACAACGCTAACATAATACCATAAGACGACAGATTCTTCTAGGATTTTCCACTATTTAACAGTATTCTTGTGTAATTTTTTTGAATACGAAAAATTCTGCAAATGACTAGATCTGAGGCTTTTCTTAGGTTTATTGGTTAGTAAGGGACGTTTTTTATTGCTATAACTGTGAAAAAGGGAGCTAGTTGCTATTAGGCAATTAGTTCCCTTTTTTTTGACGTTATCACAATCAACTCGTCTTTCTTAACGATTGATCCTTGATAACTGAATACTGAACAAGAAACAATCCAGTAATAGCTTATTTCTTGTTCTACTGTTACGCAAATACTGTTGTAAATGCGCTTAGTATAACCTAGGAAATTATACTATAGCATGTTTATATTATTTTGTGTAGGGGTTGGCTTACAGTAGCTGGTAAGCACTCCTTATAAAAAACAATTTCGTGTAATTGGCTAACGAAAGATGATAGTACTATATGGAGCTTGTGAGGTCGTGAGAATAAGCAAGTGTACTTGACTGACAAAGAGTCTGCCTTTCAGGTAGTGCAATCCGAGCAGAAATGCCATGACGATTCCTGAAATAAGATTGCTCCAGTAGCAATGGCACATTTTACGAGTTTGAAAATAAATGAGGTGTGCTGATGAATTATATTGATTATTTTAATCAACAAGTAGAAATCTATTTTAAAGAGTTAATGTTACACCATAGAAAAGTCTATGAAAGAAATCGAATTTTTTTGGAGAAGCAGGGAGATCAAGAATATTTACGTAAATTTGAAGATGATTTTGAAGAGAGTAGAAATTGTTCAAAAGCTATTCTTAGATCTAGTTTGCAGATCTTACCAAGTAAGCTGGAAGATCAAAAATTTAGCAATCAACGTGAATGTCAGAAATTTTGTAATGATGTGATCTATAAGCAAGTTAAACCTTATTTAGCTTATGGAATAGAACTGGAAGAAGCCAATTTACGTGCTACAGCGAATCAATATATTCGCATAATCAAAGAGAAAGAAGGAAAAGAATAGTGGATTATTTAAAGCTTAAACCAAAAGAAACTTTTGGTACGTTGTCCTTTGTCGGAAAACCAATTAAAGGTGCAGAATATATGCAAGGATCAGGACAAGACCGTAAACATGTTGGAAATTATGTTCGTATGCTAAGTTCTCGCCAAGCAGAAACACTTGAATTTATTGTTGATCCACGTATTAATTTGTCTGAATTTAAATTTGGTGATGTGGTAACAATTGAAGATGTAAAAGCAGAGCCTATGGTTGAAGCTACTAGAAATGGCGCAATTAAAGGGTGGCGCTTATTTGTACAAAGTATTAAAAAGGGAAATGCTTAGGAAGGGGAATTTATAAATGCCAAAGAAAAATGAACTAAACGTTGGTATGGAAATTGATTCAAAAGAAACCTTTGGAGAATTAATTTTTTTACGTATGAAATCAGCAAAAGCGGAAGACGATGTGGATACAGGTGAAAAAAATGTGAATGCTTATCGCTATGTGGTGCAATCGAGTAAACAATTATCCGAAGAAATTATTACGATCCCAGCTGAAAATGGTTTTCGAGAATTTCAATATGGCGATAAAGTGGAACTCATTAATCCTACCGCTAATCTTCTTGGCTTCGGAGGAAATGGAAATTTTGCAAGTAGCTATATTCAGGTTTTTGCTGAAGATATCGTAAAAGTAAATAGTTTAACGAATAATCAAAAAAATGAAGCAGTGAAAGCTAATAGCGAAACAGGTAACTCAAAAAATGAATCACAAAAATAATGGAGTGATCGTGTGAATGTATTAGAGCAAGATTTAAAATTTCGTTATCAACTATTAGGACGTATGGTTCAAGACGTTCAATACTGTACACGTTTGATCAAGAATGCCAAAGAGGAAAATAGAGAGTATGATTTCGCCTTTATTTTAGATAATCACCTTTGGGGAGCTAGAGAGAATCATTTTAAAACGATGAGAGATATTTTGAATAGTTTTTCAAATGATGAACAAATTGATTGGTATTCCCTTGAAGAAATGGCGAAAGACCACTCTTTGCTGGAAGAATTAACAGGCATGTCTATAGGTTAGTTCCTTATTTTAAATAATTACAAAAAGGAATTGTGTATGGTTCATTACTTGTTGATCCAAGACTAAATAAAAGAAGAGGTTGAGAAAAAAATGGACTCTGAAAAAAAAGATTCTGTAAAATTTAGTTTGGCTGATAATATTTATACTTTTGGTGTTTGGGTACAGGAGGTTCAGTATTGTATTCGAATATTAAGAGAATGTAGAGAAGCAAACAAGGAAATTGATGTAAGAGCGTTTTTGAATTTGCGATTATCGTGCGGTATTGATGGTCAATTCCCTGAAATGAAAAAAATGTGGAATAGTATTCCAGAAGAAGACCAACCAGAATGGTATTCTTTATTACAACTGTACCATGAAATCAGTCAGTTAGAAGAATTAGCACAAATACCGTTTGGATAGCTTTATAGTTTTAGAAAGGAATGAAATATGGAATATTTTTTATTTGATTCAAGTCAAAATAAATATCTTGCTCGGTTAGAAAATTCAAAAGAATACGGTTTTCTAACTCGTGAGGAAGAGAAGGCATATCGTTTTTCAGAAGATGATATTGACCTAGCTTGGCATACAGCATATCAATGCGCATGGTTAGGGCTAGGTCAATTTTTTGTTTATGGAGAATAAATCAATTATTCTTTTACAATTCTGTACTTGTTTTTACTTTCGCCGAGTAAACCACTGGTTTTATCACGAACATAGCTTTCAGCTTCCTTGAAATCAACATTTCGTAGAACAGTTACCCAATTTGAAAAGAATAGTCCTGTATTATGTTCCACACGATAAGTTGAAAAAAATAAGCCCATATAAACACCTCCTTCTATTTATAATGATAGAACTGTTGTTATTAAAAAGAAGATAATTTTTTGTATTTTAAAGGGGGCTATAATATTTCTAAATTTTTTAACTACAGAGGAATTAAAATAAGAAAAATCCATTTGAATATCTATAGGTTATATCTATTTATGATGGCTTTACCTTTTTTACTTGGGGTAGGCTTTTTTTGTTACTTTAATATCTATCCTATTTTAAAACCTATGATTGATAGTGGAAATTATCAATATAGTGTGTTGATAGTGCCAGCAATTGAAGTAGTTGGAATGCTTCTGTTTATTTTCGTGTTTTTATCGTTTATCAGAAGAATTTCTAAAGTTCGTGGGAAGTATTTTGTACGTGTATTACACCGACAAATGTTAGCGCAGATGATCGTTAGTCGAAACTGGGTAGATCGTAAAACGAAAAAAACGTCTGATGGAAAGACACGAGAAGTAATTAAGTTTCCAAAGATGTACTACAAACATAGAAAGTTTACAACGTTGATTACAGTTCCGACAGATGGTAAAAGGTATCACGAACAGATGTTGAGAATCGGACCAGTTTTAGAGCAAATGTTTTTTGCAGATTTGATCGATTCAAAAAGTGAGCTTGGCTTTACAGAATATGAATTATTAATAGGATTAGGTACAAATCGTATCTCGATAACTGATGTAAAAGTGACGAAGACGTCTATTCAAATTATGAAAGATTTTACTTGGGATTTTGCTAAAATGCCCCATATGTTAATTGGTGGGGGTACTGGTGGAGGGAAAACATTTTTCTTATTCACTCTTATTTTACATTTATCTCAAATAGGTACTGTATATATTTGTGATCCAAAAAATGCAGATTTAGTTGCAATTGGAGAACTACCAGCGTTCAAAAATCATGCTTTTAGTGGGGTTGATCGTATTGTCCGTTGCTTAAAAGACGCTGAAAAAGAAATGATTCAACGTTTTGCGTATATGAAGACACACCCAAATTATAAGTGGGGTGCGGATTACACTTACTATGATATGGCGCCATATTTTGTGGTTGCTGATGAATGGAGTGCGTTAATGGCAGAAGTGAATGATGATTTTAGAAAACGTCAAGAGATCATGAAGCCTTTAACACAGATCATTTTAAAAGGACGTCAAGCTGGAGTATTTATGATTTTAGCCACACAAAGACCAGATACTGAAGATATTGACGGTAAATTAAGGGATCAATTTAATTTACGTGTTTCATTAGGGAAGTTAGAAGGTACTGGTTACGCAATGATTTTTGGTAAAGCTGGAGAGAATAAGAACTTCTTTAATAATGAGGTACGTGGACGTGGCTATATTAGTGACGGAGGAATGCCAAGAGAGGCTTATTCTCCATTAGTGCCTAAAAGTTTTGATTTTAAGGAAGCTTTATCTAAAATACCAAACATGATTGAAGAAGATTATTCTCGATTAAGTTTATCAGAATCTGAGAAAGAGCAACTCGAAAAAGAATTAGAAACAAAAGGCGGAATTTAACACACTAAATTTGTTGATGGGGGCTGTAACGATAACAGCGTTTTGAGCGTTTTTGCTGGGTTGAAAAGTTTTCCGAAGTTGTTTGCTTACTGTGCGGAGCGAACAAGGTCTCCTTGTGAGAGGTGGGCGCTCCAGCGCCCACCGTTGAACGCAACGACGAACCCGAGGTCTCCTCGGGTGAGGAATAGACAGTAAGCTTACAAATTCGTGAAAGGCTACGGTTTTGAGCCATTTTCAAGCAAAAACATAGGGAAAAACGGGCTTGGCGAGCTTTGCTCGTCAAGCTGTGACCCCCGTATTCTAACAGGGGGGTAGTGGAGATAAAAAATTCATGTATTGGTGGTTCTAAAGATTGATATATCAGCTTTTTCATTGGTTGCACACTCTCAAAAAAAAATCGCGATTTTGACAACTAAATTAAGTGGGGGAGAAACGATTGATAATTTAGTATTAAATGACTTAGGAAGAAGTATAAAATCTTCAAGAATAAGATTTCGTATGACGCAAACGGAGTTTGCTAGGGAAATTGGTGTGAGTCGCCAGATTATCAGTGAGTTAGAGCGTAATATAGTAAGGGTTTCTGATGAAACGTTGAATAAAATACTTGATTATATTGCCATGCAGGATCGACATGATCCATTAGAATGTATTATTGATTATCTGAGGGTTACATTTCCTGTAAATGATGTTGCTGGCATATTTAGAGACGTTTTAAAGATAGATAAAGCTTATTTTGCCGAAGTAGATTCTCATATGTACGGTTATATAGGCGGTTATCAGCTAGATTATATTCAAGTGTTATATTCAAAGAAAAATGATGAACGTGGTGTATTAATTCAATTATCAGGGCAAGGTTGTCGTCAATTTGAAGCCTTTCTTGAAGCGCAAGGTCGAACATGGTTCGACTTTTTTTATTGCTGTTTTGACTACAACTGCCGAGTAACAAGGCTTGATTTAGCGATTAATGATTACAAAGAATATTTAAGCATACCGACACTTTTAAATAAGGTCTTTCGACAGGAATTAATTTCACGATTCCGTAAATTTGATTTTAATGGTTCTGGCAGTATTTCTGAAAAGAAACAGGAAGGTACAAGTATCTATTTTGGATCTAAAAAAAGTGAGTTTTATATTACTTTTTATCAAAAAAATTACGAGCAAGCGAGAAAGCTAGGGATTCCTGTTGAAGAAGTTCCGATAAAAAATCGTTATGAAATGCGGTTTAAGAATGAACGTGCAATGTTAGTGATAAAAGAATTCATGAAATCGGGTGATTTAGCCAGCATTATTCTAGGAATAATGAAGGATTATTTACTGTTTACTGACCGAAGGGTAGGCGTTAGTCGGAAGTATTGGAATGTGAATCGAAAATGGCAGTATTTCTTAGGTGACGCTGAAAAAATGCGTTTAGCTGTCGAACCGAATGAACAGCTTTATGAACGATCAAAAAATTGGTTTAAGAGGACGGCTGCAGCTACTGCAAAAGTGATACAAGAAATTGATGAAATCAAAGGCACACAAGAATTTCAAGAAATTATTGATGAAATTGAATTGAGTGAGAAGCACCAGCACGTTATCGAAGTACAAACAACAAATATTAAAGATATGATTTGTGCGTAACTATTTCGTTCTGATATACCTTTAGGAAAAAATTATGCAAAGGTTGTTAAATATGGATTTGTTTATGTGCTTTATCTTGATCTATTTTATATTTTATTTTCACGATGAAGATGAAATGGGTAGTTTTTTTGCTGTATTAATGCTTGGAATATATCTTTTAAAGCTTTTGTATTTTTAATTGAGTGGGGGGATTTGTCTTGGAACAAAAAATTTTAGATTGGCTAGAAACAAAACATAAAAAGCAAGTTTCAGTTACTGAACTTATTTCAGATTGGGAAATGAGTGATCGTGAAAAAAAAGAATTTTTAGGATCAATGAAACATTTTCAAACAATTAAATTAGCCTATGTTTATCGGGATAATCAAGTTCATTCTTATTTAGTTGTTGAATAAAATTAGGAGGAGAAAATTTTGAATCAATACAATAAAATCAAAAAATCGTTATTAATTGGGGCTACAATTTTAGGAATTACTGCTAACAGTTCAGTCATTTTGGCTACTACAAATAGTGGATCAAGTGCTGGTTCTTTAGAGAAGGGTGTCACGCTTAATTCCAATCAGTTAAAACAAGCTAGGAAGTTAACGCAAAACAACAATACCAAGAAGCTCGTCGATGATGACAATACGACAGTTGTTTCTGATAATACGACGATTTCACCAGAATACAGCTTTTTTGTTCAATATATTCAGGGCAAAACGACTGTAGAGACATTTGGTGAAGGTTGGAGCGAAGGTATACACACTGCAGAAAATGAAAAAGACTCTAAAGGGATCAGTATTCCTGTAGATGAGGTTGTTAAAGGGAAGACTGGTGTAATTT
>NC_018081.1:300000-582500 GCF_000271405.2 Enterococcus hirae ATCC 9790
AAAGGACTTGCGTTACATGTAGCGGTTGCTTGGACCTTGGTTTCACCACCATCCACCTTTATGAAAAAAATCAACCTTAAACTCGAAACAGATTTACCTTTGGCACTTTCTTTAACAATCAAAGAACGTATCGAGTCTTCTTTTCAAAGCTACTACCATCTGGATATTCGCAGCCATTTCGAAAACGAAGACTATGATCTCTGCCTTAGTACCGCTCCTTTAACAGAAAGTTTTGAAACCGTCCCCGTTTTACTGATCAATGCCCAAGTCACATTAGCCGATCTGCTGGCAATCAAACAAGTACTTGAAGAGCTGGTGTAGTAAGAGCAGAAGAAATGGAATGTTCATTAATTGATCGGCGAATAACACTTCTTCGTTCGTATTTATACTTTTTAGATTCATAAAAATAGTCTAAGATTAGCGGAAAATAAAAACAAAAACTGGGACATTCTTCAGATTTATTTCTGATGAATGTCCCAGACTCTTAGTCAGTACTATATTTCTAAAGTTAAAGATCTTATTTTTTTAAAGCCAGACTAGGTGATAGGTTGACCAATCGATAATTAACAAAACCAGTTATGCCAAAAACTAATCCAATATTTACTAACAACAAAAGCATCCCTAGTTGGAAATTAAACTCTAGATTATAACCAAAGTTCTGGCTATATACAGTATTAAAAATAAGAAGCCATATACTACTAAATAAGACGGATAGTAGACAAAATAGAACGGTTTCTCTTCTCAATATCTTAGAGATATTTCTGGTACTATATCCTAAGCAACTTAGTATACCAACTTCAGAATATCTAGTGATAGAAATTCGATAGATTATAATAAAACTAACAGAGATAAATAGGAGTAAAAGTAAATTGGATAATATGGTAAACAACTTTATAGTATCAGCAAAACTATTTTTAAAAGCACGAATGTCTTTTTCCTTAGTGTATATATCGTACCCCTTACTTTTCAGCAGGCGATGAATTTTGGGAATGTCCTCAAAATTTTTCACACTAAACGCTATAGCAGAAGCCTCACCTCTAGCTACTTCTTTATAAATTTTCTTTTCCAGCTTCGTACTCATTGTAAAGTTATCAAACGTATCGTTTGAGATACCACTCACTTTCATTTTTATTTTATGTTTTTGTCCCTCCTTATCAAAGTATTCAAAGTCAACGTACTTTCCAACTAATTGATTAATATTCTTACTCAAAGACGAGGCAACACTTAAAGATAGACTGATTTCATTCCTATTATCTTTAGGCATGTCCCCATAAATCATCGAAAGATTGGAAGAAATCAACGTTGGCGATTTAATATCTAAGTGTTTATTCTTATGATCATATTTAAGATGAATATTTTGAAGATTATATTGGTAATACACATCCTTAACGTTTGGTAATGTTTGTAAATAAGTAAGCCCTTCAGATAAAGGCTTTTTTGAAAAAGCAATTGATCCTTTACTATAGTAATCATTTTTTTCTTTAAATGACTGTATTTCATTTTTTATTGTATTTTTTATTCCTAACGTTGAAATAAAAGAGACCGTTCCTAATGAAATCAATACGATAGCAAGTAAATTTTTTAAAAAATGTATTCTAAAATTCCTGATTGCTATCCAAAAAAGTAATTTTGAGTTAAGTTTTGGGACAATCTCTTTAGCTTTTTTCGCTGTGAAAGTCTGACTTTCCTTACTATAGTCTAATTCATATCGCTCTTTTTCTTTAACTATTTCTATTGTATGATTTTTTAAACAGACTATTTCATCGGCGTACTTTGAAACTTTTTCACTATGTGTAATAACAATCACGGTTCGATTCCTTGCCAACCTTTTTAGTATCTTCATGACACCATCACTATTTAATTCATCTAAAGCAGCCGTTGGTTCATCTGCAAGAATTATTTTAGGATCGTTCATTAAGGCTCTCGCTATAGATGCTCTTTGTTTTTGACCACCGCTTAACTCATGGACCATTTGATTTGCCTTGTTTTTTAAACCGAGTTCCGTTAATAAATTCAATGCTTTTTCGATTTTCTCTTCTTTCGTTAGTTCAGAGTCTAAATGCGCCCCCATTATGACATTTTCAAGTACTGTATATCCATTTAAGAGATGATAATCTTGAAAAATAAATCCCACATTGTTGAATCTATAATTAGACAAGTTTTTATTTGAGAAATTTTTTTCCTTAAAACATAAATTTTCAATTTCCCCATCATAATCTATATCTAAGCCTGCTATTAAATTTAATAATGTTGATTTACCAGCTCCACTATTTCCTAATACACAAGTTAACGTACCATCTTTAAATCGATAATTGGCATGTAATAGTATATCCAAATCTTTGTACTTTTTACTGACATTATTTAAGTAAATCATTCGAATCACCTTGTTTCATTTTATGAGTAGGATTAGTTTTAAGAAATAATAAGTAGGATAGGATACTTATTATTATTGATTGGACAAATGGTAGCAACAATACCAAAACTAAGTTATTAGTAGATACTATATATATACTAAATAATTTTTGACTTAAAAGACTAAGCATTGGGAAAGTTATCAGAAATAGAAGAGAAGACATTATTCCAAGTATAAAGTATTCTGAAATGATTAAACTTAAAATATTTTTATTACTGAAACCATTGAATTTGAAAAAACGAAATTCACTTTTCTTTATATAAAAATTGAACAAAGCCAGAACAATACTAATTGTTAGTGACAATAGAAAGAATATCAAACTGATGGTAACCCCTTGCTCCTCATTTTTCTTTCTCAATCGGAGCATGTCTTCAATCATGCTAAAATCTCCAGAAGGTTGTAAACCTGATTGTTGTAGTTTATTCACGATAGGTAAAATATCATCTAATGTTTTTGCTCTTACGTTATAACTTATCGATTTCTCAATGCCTGCTTGTTGACGCATTTTTTTGATAGCTTCTACACTAAACAACAACGGGCCATCCGTTAGTTTCCCGTCACGTCTTCCTAAAGTGCTGGTAATTGCTCCACCTTTAGGATTATTTTCAATGACTCCCACTACTTTTACATCATTTAATGAGACCTTTGATCCTGTAATTTCATTGTTTCCAATCTTTGGATTTACGTCTATAAGTCCTGTCATATTTAAGTTTTTCCCGATTACGTCGGTGGGTTTTAGACCTAGTAAATCCAGTAACCGTTTAGGAACAGCCACTTCTATTTCTCCAATTGAAGGATATCTTCCAGCTATCAATTTCGTAATTGCAGGAAAGTTAAAGCTATCCTTCACTTCATAATTTTTAATCAAATCTCCTACGTTTAGTTTCAAATCACCCACTATTTCCAAGGGTGCCACAAAATCTACTCTGGGATCATCTTTTAATAAATCTACTGCTCCTGAAGTATCTTGTTTTAGAGAACCAGAAGGACCACCACCTGTCGATTCTTTTGACAAAGAAATATCTTTGATCGTCTCTCCTCTTTCTTTAACGAGACGGCTAAAATTATCATCTTGTTTTTCTTTTATTTCCCCACTCAAATTAATCAACATAAAAAAGGAAGAAAGTATGAGTAAAATAATCGTTAATATAGAATATATGGATGCGCCTTTTAGAATGTTAAAAGATTGAGAGATACAATTTTTTAAAGATAAATAAGGAGGTTTATTCAATCGATTGTTTTTCCCGTCATCTTTTGAGTGTTGTTTACTTTGCCCTACTAATTTTAGTTGTCCTTGCTCCATGCTATAGACATTTGCGTCTTTTTCAATTAAACCTTTATCATGAGTGACTATTATCACTATTCTTTCTTTAGCGATTTTTTTTAGCTCCGTCATGATTTTATTAGCAGCTAAAAGATCTAATGCTTTAGTTGGTTCATCTGCTATGATTATTTCTGGATCTTTTACTAATGCTCTAGCTATCGCTACTCGTTGTTTTTGTCCGCCAGATAATTTTGCCACTTTCATTTTAGCTAATCCAGATATTCCTAGTTCCTCTAATACCTTTGCTACTTTCATTTTTCGTTCTGCTTTATTTAAGTTCGATAGGCTTAGAACTAAATCAATGTTACATTCTACACTTAAGTATTCTATCAATTGGTAATCTTGCCAGATAAAACCGATTGAATTGTAATAATAGTCGGATAGTTCTTTTTTCGTAAAACGTTTCATCGACTGATTGTTAAAATAAACATCTCCTTCAAAATTTTGATCCATACCACTAATGATATTTAATAGCGTTGTCTTCCCACTACCCGATGGACCGTAAATAAAATTGAGGCCTTTTTGGAAGTCTCCTGATAAATGATTCAATACTATTTCATTTCCAAATACTTTTTTATTTCGATTAAACTTAACATAAGAATCTCCTTTTATAACGAATTTGGGTTATTGCTCTGCTAGAATAAACTGTAACGTTACGTTATATTCAAGGAGGTAATTATGAATAATTATTTAACAATCAGTGAATTTGCAAAATACGTCAATTTAAGTAGAAGAACCTTAATTTATTATGATCAAATTGATTTATTCAAACCAAAAAAATATCTACTCATGGTTATAGATATTATACTTATGACCAATGCTTTGAATTAGACGTTATACTCACCTTGAAATTTCTTGATGTACCTTTAGAACAGATTAAATATTTTCTCGATAATCGAAACATGGATGACACGCTGACAGAATTTAAAAAGCGAAAAGAAATTTTAGATGAAAAAATCAATGACTTAAAACATATGCAGACGTTTTTAGAAAATTATATCGATCGGTATACAACATTGAAAAATATAAATTTTGATATAATTACTCATTCTTATAGAGAAGAAGAATCTTTTATTTGTTCTGATTTAATGCATTCTCATTACTACGACTCCATCGATTCTTTATCTAGTTATAGTGATTTTTATTTATCCTTAGATCAAAAAGATTTATTTAATGGCTATCCTATAAATTTTTTAGTAGAAGATTCTATTTTTTCTGACATTCAAAAAACTCCTTTTAGGTCACTAATTAAAATAAACAAGGAACAAAGTCATCTTTACGACGCAGAGAAAATTATAACCAGATCGAATGGAACATATGTCTCTTTCTTCATAGAAGATTCAAATTATAATAAGCAAGAAATCAATCAGAAACTACTGAACTATTTTCAAAAAAATAAATTTATTCCAGAAAGATTTTTTTGGAAAATATTATGGCAAGATGAAATTACTACCACGATTCCTGAAAAACGTGTATTTGAAATCTTGATACCTGTAAAAAAGAATTAATTGTTTACTGAAACTAAGAAAGTTCCTTATTTCCCCTTCTTAAAACAACCTCTTAAAAATGATTCAATTTGTATATATATGCATTATTGTTTTAAAATATACTTAAAAGGTACCTAGGAGAGATTTTTATGGGTTTGGGAAAACTATGAAAAGATCTCACCCACATCTGGCTTCCTCTAATGGTTGAATCACCAAGCTGATCGTCAGCTAATGATAGACAATGAAACAAAAAAAAGAGATTGGGACAAAAGTTGTCTCAGTCTCTTCTAGTATCTCTAAAAACGAATAAACGGCCGTCATTGATCAGGTCAGTAATCGAATTTGCTGCTTTGGGCTTTGGTCAATTGTTCATGAGCAGCGTCGTCTAAAATTCCACCCAATGCGATGACAATTTTTAAGATAAGCCTCTACCTATCTTTGCGGTTGTTGTTGTGTGATACAGTGAATATTTCCACCACCGTATACGATCTCAACTGTATTTACGCCTACGACTTCTTTATCTGGAAAGAATTCTGCTATTTCCTCAAGTGCCAGCTCATCATTTTTATCTCCATACTGAGGAACGATCACACCGTTGTTCGTGATCAGAAAATTCATATAAGAAGCAATACAAATGTCGCCATCTTCACGTGGCATCGTTCCTTCTACGTAATCGATCTTGAAATCCCCATTGATCGTGACATTCTCTACTGGGCAACAAAGCTTATGAACTTTTAATTTGCGACCTTTGGCATCGGTCATTTCATTCAAACGCTTGTAAGCAGCTTGAGCCGCTTCATAAAATGGGCTGTTTTGATCTTCAGTATAGATACAAGCCACTTCTCCGGGACGAACAAAACATGCCACATCATCCACATGCCCATTGGTTTCTTCCGGATCGATCCCGTCACCTAACCAAAGTACTTTCTCACAGTTTAAGTAGTCGCATAATTTTTGTTCGATCTCTTCTTTTGTCATATGAGGATTCCGACCTTCACTCAATAAACACATCTCAGTCGTTAGAACAGTGCCTTCTCCATCAACATGAAAGGAGCCCCCTTCTAAAATAAAATCCTCCGTTCGATACGAATCCACGTGCTCGATTTCACAGATCTTTTGTGCAATCAAATCGTCTTGATCCCAAGGGAAATACAAGCCATCGACTAATCCGCCCCAAGCATTGAATCCCCAGTCATTGCCTCGTAATTCACCATTGTCGTTGATGACAAAGCTAGGACCACAGTCACGAATCCAAGCATCGTTGTTCGACATTTCATAGACAGTGATGTCGGCAGGCAATTGACGACGGCAGTTTTGATATTGCTGTTGCGACACGACCACATTCATTGGCGTGAATTTGCTGATCGCTTTTGCGACTTCGGCAAATGCTTCTTGAGCTGGTTTGCCTCCATCACGCCAGTTATCTGGACGCTCTGGCCAAATCATCCATACTTTCTCTTGTGGTTCAAACTCTCCAGGCATTCTAAACCCGTCTTGTTTCGGTGTGGTCTTTTCGATTCGCTTTGCCATGATACAGTACTCCTTCTTTTTTGATTTTTTTGATCCAGATAATGATTTCACCAACGAGGGCAAATATAATTGCTCCAATCGTGATTGGTAATTGCTGACTCAGCGATTCAGCATCAAACTGCAAAGGAATCGCTGTGAAAATCAATGAGATCACGATCATGATCATCGGTAGTGCGACTAATACCTTCAAGAACAAGTCGCTGCCGCTCACCTTGAAAGGTCGAGGTGTTTCTGGATCGATTTTGCGCAATTTATAAAACGCAGGAAAAACAGGTACATATGATACTAGGAACATTACTAGATTCAACGAGAAAAATGCCCAAAATAAATCTTGATTTGGTAAAATTGGTGCGATGATGACAACGATAGAAGCAACAATACCATTCATAATCGCCGCACCAGTAGGCATGCCGTTTTTTTTGCTGCGTTTGGCAAATACTTTCGGCATATCGTCATTTTCGGCTGCATAACAAGCAGTATTGTTAACCCCTAACGACCAAGAAATCATATTGCCAAACAATGTCAGTAAGAATAAAAAGACCATCGAAATAATGAACCAGCCGCCTGTTGATCCTGTCAATAACTTAAAACTATCCATCAATCCGCTGCCTGTACTAATCTGATCCGTAGGAATTGCTACACCGATCCCGAATGCAGAAAAAATGTAAATGGCTGCAATCACCAGTCCACCGGCAATGATCGATTGAGGGATTTGCTTTTTAGGATTTTCCATATCATTCGCGAATGTACAAATCACTTCGAATCCTAATAAGTTAAAAATGATTACTGAAATAAAGGACAAACTATTTAAATTGAAACTTGGCAGCATGGAAGAAAGAGTAAACTCATTCGCCACACCTTTAGTAAGCGCAGTATAGAGACCTAAGCCACCGATCAAGATTGCCAGCAGCATTTTGATGACAGCTGCTCCATTCAAAATCCACACGCTGTCACTGACCGGATAAAAACTAATCCAAACGATGATCCATATAAAGATCAGTTCGATCACGATAGCAGCCGCTGTTGAAAATTCGCTGCCTGTGATCGTCATCAATAAATCAGGGCAGACTACTGCTAGAGAAGCTAACCACAGTGGATAATTGATCCAGTAATACCAAGAAACGCGAGATCCCCAGCGATGTCCGAAGGCTTGTGTCACCCAATCATAGATACCGCCATCACCGATATAAGTTGTTCCTAACTCTGACGAGATCAATCCATAGGGCAAAAGGAATGCAATCAATAAAAAGATCCACCAAAAAAATTGTGAATTTCCGATTGCTGCTACCGGTGCAGCCGCTTCTGCCACAAATACAACACAAATAACAGATAATATAGCACTCATCAAACTAAATTTTTTCTTTTCTCCCATTGTTTTCTTCCTTTCCGGTACAAGGGAATAAGGTTGGACCAACGATTGAACGATTCTTGTAACCTGCGGACTCACCTCGTATGATTCCTAGTGCGGCATAAAAGCTGCATTAGTGTGAGATCAAGATTCTGCTAGAAAGAATCGATTTTCAGATCGTTAGCCCCTCCTCTAGAACAGAGACAATCCTCACGCATCGTCATGATACGCAGATTATTTCCTTTCCTCATCTCTTGCGTCTAAAATGTTTCACCTAGCAAAGCTTCCAAGTCTTTTTTAGCCGCTGCTTTTTTGGTCTCATCGATTGGATTTTTTTCCGCATAATCCCGCATCAAGTACACTAAGAGACCGCGAATCGAAGTCAACCGATTTTCTGCTTCATCAAAACAGATCGAGTTCGGTCCATCCATGACTTCATCTGTGACTTCTTCCCCACGAGTGGCAGGCAAGCAGTGCATAAATTTCGCTTGTTCCCCAGCACGTTTCATCAAGTCCGTATTCACTTGGTATTTAGGATAAAAAATACGCATGCGTTCCTCTTCTGATAATTCAGCTTCATACAGTCCATACCAAACATCTGTATAAACAAAATCCGAACCTTCGATAACATCGATTTGATCGGATATCGTATAGGAGCCGCCAGAATCTTTGCAAATTGCGTCTAGTCGTGCGCGATGGTCTTCGTTTAACTGGAACCCTTCTGGTCCAAATTGAACGAATTCCATTCCCATTTTTGTTGCAATCAATCCTAAAGAGAAACAGACTTGTGTGGCATCTCCAATAAAGGAAACCTTGCAGTCTTCAATTTTTTTGCCTGCTGGAAGATGTTCGATCATGGTGCAAAGATCGCCAATTTCTTGCGTTGGGTGGTTGAAGTCAGACATCCCGTTAATAACTGGGATCGTGGCATTCGTTGCTAAGTCATACACACTATGATGACGTTCCACACGAGCCATCAAAATATCAACTAAACGAGAAAGAACTCGGCTCGTGTCTTCTATCGTTTCATGACCACCCAATTGAATTTGCCCTGGTGCTAGATATTCTGCGTGCCCCCCTAATTGTGTCATTGCTGTTTCAAACGAAACCCGCGTTCTGATAGAAGACTGTTGGAAGATCATCCCTAACACTTTGTTCTTTAGCAAAGGAGGATAAAAACCATTCTTGATGGCCGCTTTGATTTTCAATGACAGGTCAACAATTTGTTGGATCTCTTCCTTCGTGTAATTTTCAGTTGTAATAAAATCTTTTTTTCCCATAATGAAACCTCCTAAGTAATTTGTTTGCTTTGCATCTTCACTTTAGGAAAAAAAGTGAGAGTTTACGATAAGCTATAAGTTGTAAACGTTATCATTATCATTTTATATGTGATACAGGCTGGTTTATTTTTGGATATAAACCATTAATTTTCCAAGGGTTTACAAAAGTTTAGAAGGAAGTTTATAGGAATTAAAAGTAAAGATAAAAAAAACGGTGTTATAATTAAGATAAGAAATTTAAGGTAAGGAAAAAAATGAAAGGGGATTCAATATGATAGCTATTTTTGTTTACAACATTCTATTGATCATTTTATATTCAATCACGATGACTTTTGCTATTTATGCTTATTTAAAAGAAAAAACAACTTATTTCTCTGGATCAGTTTGTATTTGGCATTCTTCATTTTTGATAACACGATTATTTATATGACGGAGTTCCTCAATTCCTTTGCACAAAGTTATGATCAAGCATTTATGAGTGCGCCAGCAGTTAAAACGATTATTTTTATGGGAAACGCCTTTTTTTCCATTTCTATTCTTGCCGAACTACAAAAAGAAAAACTTTCCCCTCTCCATTATGCTTTACTGCTTGCTTTGGCTGCATGGATGATTACCATCCCATTGATGGATAATTCAGCCTTTAAAGTCTGGCTCTATTATCTGGGCAATCAACTCTTCCTGTTTTACCTAGGAATTTATTGTTGGCGAGGAACAAAAAAGGATGTACCTTTGCTGAACAAACACTATTTAAAGCAATTGATGTTCATCAATCTCTTCTTTAGTATTTTGATCATTATTGAAGATAGTTTCGTGATTTTCAATGTCGATCAATATAGCTCCTTAGTAACAAAAATTTATAATCGTAGTGTCTCAGAGGATATTTTTTCGATTGTTATATGTGTTTTATTACTGCACTTCTTTATCAAAAAATATCAACCTCAGAAAGAAAAAACACAAAATCAAGGCACCTCTCTCTTGATTCAAGACTTTTGTCAGGATCACCAGTTTACTCAACGAGAAACGGAAATTTTTATATTGCTACTGTCACATCGAACCAATCAGGAAATTGCTGACCAGCTCTTTCTCTCATTAGGAACGGTTAAAACTCATGTCCACAATATTTTTATTAAACTTGACATTAAAAAGCGCACGCAAATTATCCCCCTTTTTGAGAAGTATAAAGAAGCCATTGAGTCAACCGTTTAAAAAAGTCCTGGAAGTATCCCTTCCAAGTTCTCAGTCTGTAGACGAGTCTGGGACATTAATCAGAAAAAATCTAATGAATGTCCCACTTTTTTATGAGGTTAATCATAAAATAAAAAAATGGAGAATGAGACAAAAGCGGCATCCTCAAAAATTCGCTGAAATTTATAAAAAATTTGAGACACACCAAGTAGATAATAATCAACACCAAAAACAAGTATTTATGTTTCTTGTCAAATTTCGAAAATTCCTTCTTATTCCTTGATGCTGAACACTTTTTTCTCAATCTTTCACCAATCATTCTAGAATTTCTCTTTACCAACATCATTTGACAAAGGGTCTCTTTTTTGTCCAAAATTTTGAACAAAACTAGATAAAAAGACATTCCAAACTCAAATTACAAGTTTGAAATGTCTTTTATCTATAGTCTGATCAGAGAAATATTTCTTTGGCTTCATCACTCATATATTTTATCTTACTCATCTTCATCATCGTCATCACTGAAAATCCGTCCATTCACATAACAAATGTTACTTGTAGCAGATTCGATTAATGAAAGTTCTGTTCCAATTAATTGACTGTTAATGAAGTCAATCACCATTGGCATGTTCATGCCTGCGTATAAGTCAATTACTTGACCCTCGAGAATTATTTTTGAAACTACATTACACGGAGTGCCACCCATTAAATCTGCTAATACTACGAAATCATCTAAATTGGCAATTACTGTTTCAAACTTTTCACGAAAATCTTCCGCTGATTCAGAAGGAAGAAGGCTTACTGTGTGAATACTTTCCTGAGGCCCCATTATCATTTCTGTACTTTTTTTCAATTCTTCACAGAAAAGTCCATGACTAATTAAAACTAATTGTTTTCCCATTGAACCACTCCTCATCACTAATTGGAATCAGCCTGACTTATTTTGAAATCACGCCTAAAGCTGATAATGCTACACAAACCACTAATACTATGAAAATTGCCTTAGTAGAAGTCATATTCTTTTTGCCAAGCATCCAATAAATTGCTGCAACGATACCGGCTGGTAATAATCGTGGTAAAATCATATCCAGGTTGTTTTGCATGTTTAACGTCACATCACCAATACTTGGTGCCCAAGACAATTTTACATTAATCATGGTAGCGACCAACGCTCCAACCATGAAGACCCCTAACAAAGTTGCAGCATCTGTCAAGGCAGTTAAGCGATGTTGCATCGTGGTAACTAAAGAGATTCCTTCACGATAAGCAAATTCTAATTGTTTCCAACGGAAAATCATAACAGCGATTTGTGCGATAATCCAAATAAAAATTCCAGTTGGGTTGCCATTAATTGCCATATTGGCTGCTAAGGCTCCAAAAATTGTTGGAATTAACGCTGCGAAAATCGAATCCCCAATTGCTGCAAAAGGCCCCATCAACCCAGCTTTTAAACCTGAGACAGTGTCTTTACCATCAATACCTTCCTTTTCCTCAATAGCCAAGTCAATCCCGGTAACGATAGTATTGAAGAAGTTTGATGTATTAAAGAATTGTGTATGAGTTTTCATCATTTCTTTTAATTCAGGAGAATTATCACCATAAAGCTTGCGTAATTGCGGCAGAATTGTATAAAGATAGCCTGATCCTTGCATCCGTTCATAGTTCCAGCCTAATTGGAAAGTAAACAAGCTTCTGCGATTGATCTGCTTAAAGTCTTCCTTCGTTAACTTATAATTAGATTTCGTCATCTTCAATCTCTCCTTCATCTGAATCATTCGATGTAACATCTTTAGGGGCTGGCGAATGTGGTATCAGCTGTCCATTTTTGTAACTGATGGCTGCTAAAGAAAATCCAACTAGGGCAATTGCTAACATTGGAAGTGAATTAAATATTCCTTCGAAATTCTTCACAACTCCTGCAACACCCGTTCCTAAAACCTGCATGTTAGTAAAGACGGTTCCTAGTAATGCCGTTAATGTAAATCCTAAAATTAGGTAAGGGAAATGCTTTTTAACTGGCAAGTAACGTAGTAGAATAGCAAAACCGACAGCTGGTAAAACTGCTCCAGCTACTGATAATCCATCGCCTAACCACTTCAAATCACCATTTAGCACGGCTACCACTTGTTCTACTAGTCCTCCTCCAAATGCTAATGCTAGAAAAACGGGAATCATACGAGAAAGTGACCAAGAGAGGGCTCCCATTAAGAAATTACGTTCGATCCCTTTATAGTTCATATCTTCAACTAATTTATCAATGCGATGCGCAAAATACGTATTCGCAAAACGGGCTAATATATCTAATTGAATCATCAAGCTAGCTACTGGTACCGCAATTACGGCAATTGCTTGCTCTGGGTTCATTCCTAGCGCTACTGAGAAAGCTGTCGCTAAAATCGTTCCAGAGTTGGCATCAATTTTTGATGCCCCCCCAAAGGTACCAACACCAAGTACAGTCAATTGCATACTACCACCAATAATAAGTCCTGCTTTTAGATCTCCCATCACTAGACCAGCAAATAATCCGGCAAAAACGGGTGCACTCAACGATGAATAAATTTGTAACTCATCTAAAATTTGATACCCTGCGTATAATGTTAATAATAAGATCTGCCACCATAAGATATCCATTTATTTATCCTCCTATTTCGCTAATAAAGCCATAAAATTTTCTGCTTTATCACTTGGAACCATCTGCGCTACTAAGCGAACACCTTTAGCCTGTAATTTGTTAAATACTTCTACATCTTGATCAACCACATTGATTGATTTAGTAATGGACCGTGTTTCATTTGTCTGTGACATATTCCCAACATTAATTTCTTCAATTGGGACTCCTAATTCTACCAACTTCAATAAACGATCCGGCTCCCGAGCAATAATCAATAATCGTTGAGAATCATATTTTCCTGCTAAAATATTATTAGCAGCTTTTTCAATCGGCAATACACTTAATTTAACTCCTGGTGGAGTTGCCAGCTTTAATCCACTTTTTTCAATATCATTTTTTGCAACTTCATCATCTACAACCATAATCCGTGTGATGTTCAACTTGGTTGTCCATAAGTTGGCTACTTGTCCATGAATTAAACGTCCATCAATTCTTACTCCGATAATACTCATTGTTTATCCTTCTTTCATTTCTTTATATAGTGGTGCTTTTACTAATTGGATCTCTGGTTGGAAAGTTCCTTCTGTTTCAAAAATCACTATTTCATTGTTTCCTTTTTTAAATAAGCTTTTCGGAATATATAGCGAAAGTGTTGGCCCAACTTCCCAAAAACGTCCAATATTGGTCTGATTAACAAATACGACACCTTTCCCAAATTTTGATAGATCAATGAAGCTATCCTCCACTTCATCAAGTGTTACTTCATAGCGATAAAAACTTGGCTGGTTAGGATGCCATTCCTTTGAAAAATCAACTTTCTCACATGACTCTAGTGGTAAACAATACTGATTCCAATCAGTGATAAAATGTAGATCAGCCATGACCCCTGTACGAATTCCCTTTTTTTGTGTATCGGCTAATAATTTATGACCATAATTAACACGCCCCATATTTTCAATTAGAATATCTAATTGATTGTCTTCCTGAGGCATTGGAACAATGATATCTTCACCAATTTCTGTCTGATATTGTGTAGCTTGCAGTTTTTGATTTAAAAATAGTTGGCTACGGTCTCTTCCATCGATTACTCTCAGTCTTTCATGTTCTGCATCTTTTTTTATTGAGGTGCGATACAGAATATAACCTGTATTTTGTCCTAACATTTCCATCGTTTCTGGATATTTCATTTTTACTGATTGACTAATTGTATCTAATGTTGAAAATAAACTGACTTTATCAATTAATGGAATATCTTTCATTTCCATTGTGTCTTTTGTCAAAGGTTCCATTTGTTGGATATCAGGGAACGTTTCATGAATCATTGTCTGGATTGCATAATATTTTTCGGTTGGATTTCCTTGCTCGTCTAAGGGTGCTCCGTAATCATAAGAAGTAATCTGTGGCAAATCAATCACTCCTCTAGCTGAGCAACCATTCATAAATCCAAAATTTGTTCCTCCATGGAACATATACAGGTTAATACTTCCTCTCAGCACGACCTCTTTGATTGCCTCAGCTAATTCTTTTGCATCACGTTGTACAATCGGTTCCTTCCAACGATTAAACCAACCATCCCAAAATTCCATACACATTAAAGGCCATTTTTTCCCATGCTCATTGAAGAAAGCTTCCATTGAAGAAAAATTTTCTTCAGCCTTTGAACCAAAATTTCCAGTAACTAAAATATCTTCATCAATCATGCTGCCTGCTCTGAGTGTCGCACGCCATGGTCCATCCGAAGTGAAAAATGGCACTGTTATTCCTCTGTCCAACATTAAATCACGTATCGAACGTAAATAGTCTTTTTCTTCTCCATAAGAACCGTATTCATTCTCAATTTGAATCATTAAAATATTTCCACCATTTGTCAGCTGATGCGGCACGATTTTTTTTATTAAAACATCATAATAATCTGCCACATGGTTCAAATAAACGGTTTCATTTGTTCGGATCCGAGTTCCCTCATTAAGTAACCAAGCAGGAAAACCACCAAACTCCCATTCTGCACAAATATATGGAGATGGTCTAACAATCGCGTATAGTCCTAATTCCTCAGCAATGGACAAAAAATGTTCTAAGTCCAAAATTCCCTCAAAATGGAAATCTCCTTTTTTAGGTTCATGTAGATTCCATGGTACATAAGTTTCAACTGTATTAAATCCCAATGCTTTCAGATTATATAACGAGTGATACCAATCGGCTGAATCCACTCTAAAATAGTGGATAGCTCCTGAGAGTATCTTAAAGGGCTTACCGTTTAGAAGAAAATCTTCTTTAATCTCAAATGTGTTCAAAAGCTCCCTCCTTCAATAAAATCGTTTTCAATATATTGATATATCAAATAATTTGAAATAGAAAGTCAACCCTATCCAACATAACAGAACGTGTTAAAATCAAATTATACATACAAAACCAAAGACTCTAACGAAAAGTTTAATTCTTTGATGTTGTTTGAAGGGTTAATTTAGACATCCCAAAATGGCAATAAACTTTATACAGAAGCAGAATTAATATAAATTTTTAACGTAAGCTCTATTACAGTCATTCGCTCCCTGAATGAATAAAGGATGGATTCATAATTCGTCATCAAGGTCGTGACTCATTTGTTTCACGTAAAGAAAAACTGGTCTAGTTTTCTGACATTGAATTATTCACTATCAGTAATGATCAAGTCCAAGTTTTATCAATCGCTCGAGGGAATGATCCACACTATTTAAACAAGCTTAAACTGCCAGCCTTAGCATTTTATGATTACATCAGACATTTACGAAAAACTAAAAAACTGCATATATCTATCAGCAAACTTATTTGCCCGAACAATATGTGGATCCTAATTCTCAAGAATTGTGTTATTACAATTCCAGCTGTCAGCGCTTTAAACAAGACTACAATATCCACATGAATGAGGAATATTTTACGGAAACAAATAAAATTATATTTCCAACTCCTTTAAATGTTGCGAAATTATTAAAGATTCTTACCGATGAAACGACCGTTCTGCAAGTCCGAGTGACGAAACGTAGAGGTTCACAACAACTACTGGAGTACGTTGAATCCTACAAAAAATGGAACTTCTACCAAATTGAGTTGGTCTCAAAAAATCATTGATTTTATCTAGATCGATTTTTTCACTCAATCTTTTTTACAGTTATTTTTTCAATATGCGATTGAATATTCACCGGTGAAACATGACCTGTTTGTCCTTCTTGTGCATTAGCCATACCAGTAGCCATACAAAACTTCAAAAGTTCTATTTCATCCATTTCTTGTGATAGGCCGTAGGCAAATCCAGCGACTGTAGCATCTCCTGAACCAACTGGGTTGACTGCTTTTATCGTAGGGAGCGTAACTCGATAAAAACAATCTTTATGTTTTGCGAGAGCTCCAGCTTTTCCTAGAGAAACAATGATCCATTCAATACCTGCGAAGATAGGTTGAATCAATTCTTCCTGGACTTCTTCTAATCGATCAATCGAAAATGAATGTCTCAGTAGTGTCGATAATTCCTCAAGATTTGGTTTGATTAAAAATGGCTTCTGTTTGCCAGCTAAAACCTGATGCAATCTTTCCCCAGAGGTATCGACAAGAACCTTTGCGGACTGCTCTTCTGTCAATTGGACCAACGTTTGGTAAAAATTTGATGGCAATCCTTTTGCAAGACTACCTGAGATTGTGACAATCTTTGCTTTTTTTATTAGCTCCTTGAAGTTTTCTAGGAAATTCTGCTGTTCTTCATAGGAAACTGTTGGTCCCGCTTCCAAAATCTCAGTTTGATTTCCTTCATGCAAAATAGCGATTGAATCCCGGCTTTCTTCTTTGATCTCTGTAAATTTCTGCTTAATACCGGCATGCTTTAATTCATCTGCAATAAACGCCCCATGATACCCACCGAGAACTCCTGTAGCGAGTACATTCCCCTTTAGATCATGGATTACTCGGGTTACATTAAGTCCTTTTCCACCTGCTGTTTTACTAACTTGATCTGTTCGATTGACAGTATCCACATTCAAGGAAGCAAGCGGATAGGAAATATCAATTGACGGGTTCATCGTTACAGTTACTATCACGAGCTCTCCTCCTAGTTCACAGCTACTTCTTTTTCAACTTGGACTTTGTCATACCAAGAACTGGCTGTTTGTGCCAAAACGTTGTTCAAGCTTTCGATATTTTCACGACCTTCACTTTTCAGCCAGGCACGAGCAGATTCCTCACCTGATTTGATAAACGGCTTCACACCATTTTTCCAAGTAGCTCTGCCACAAAGCACACCATTAAAGGTCGAACCTGAATCTTTAGCAAAAAACAATGTTTGTTGGAATAGCTTCGTAGAAACACCGGCACTCAAGAAAATAAAAGGCAAATCTGTCGCTTGACTTTGTTCCAAGAAGTACTTTGCCGCCTCCTCTTTGGTATACGCTACTTCATCTGTACTGAAACCCTCTACAAAATTCATATTGACAGGAACTTCTACCTTTAAAACATCTACTTTGTACTGTGGTTTCGAAAATTCCTTCATCATGCTATTGACTTTATGCGGTTTTACTTTGGCATATTCAAGTGAATGAACATCTGAAATTTGGGTATCATATGATAGCAATTCTAAATAGAATGGCAAATCTTCTTCGGCACACTCGCTACCTAAACGTTCTACGAAGACATGCTTCTGATGATTGATTTCCGGATCTTCATCTACGTCATAATAAAGTAGAAACTTAATCGAATCGGCTCCTTGCTCTTTTAATCGTAAAACTGACCAATCTGCTAATAAATCAGGCAAGCGTCCTGGTGTTGTTACATCATAGCCGGTTTTTTCATAGGCCAACAACAAACCAGCATCTTCATGTCGTGCACTTGCAGCAGGAAGACCATATTCTGGGTCCAATAAAATAGAAGATGCATAAGGGGTTAATTCACTAGAAACTAACTCCTTGAAACGCTCAATCTGTTCATCATTTAATTCTACATTTAAGGCTTTGATCATTTTTTTTAATGCTCCGCGTTGATCAATCGCTAAGGCACTGATAATACCATCTTTTGTCGATAAACGATCCATTGCTGCTTTTTTTCCTCTGGTTAATGTAATCATGGTTCTTCCTCCCAGTTTATTTTTACTTATATTTGTGAATCGTTACACCTTTTACAACTCGGTTAACTGTTCCTGTTGGTGACGGTGTATCTGGTTTATTATTCACTTTAATCGATGATAACAAAGCGACTATTTGGGCAACCATGATATAGCTTAGTGCTAAATAGCCATCTGGCAGTAATTCGGCCTCAGTTGTAAACTCGAATTTATCGCCAGTGAAATTCCGTTGCCCTGGTTGAGTAATGGCGAACACTCCGGAAGCGATTTCATCTCCACGCACTTCTTCTAAGACATCCAAGTCGTAATCACGCGTGTAAGGATTATTATTAACAAAACCGAACATGATTGTTTTTTGATTAATAAACGACTTTGGACCATGGCGAAAGCCCATTGATGAATCAAAGATGGTAGCAATTTTTCCGGCTGTCAATTCCAGAATCTTCAATTGCGCTTCCCTTGTTAATCCAGCTAGACTTCCTGAACCAACATAAACAATGCGTTCAAAATCAAGCTGAACGATTTTTTCAATTTCATTTACTCGGGTAATTACTTCATTTCCTAAATTATTTAAAACCTTCAGGTATTGTTGTTTCTTCACTAATACTGTTTGATCGAATGTCAACAAAGCTCCTAAAGTCATGCAGGAAAAGCTACCAGTCATAGCAAAGCCACTATCATTGGAACGTGCTGGCATCAAGAATAAAAAACTATTGGAATCGGATTGACTAATTTGAGCTAGTTTTCCTTCTACAGCACACGTAATTGATAAATGATAGATCGTATCAACCACCTGATTTGCAATTTCAACTGCTGCCAAGCTTTCAGGACTGTTTCCACTCCTCGCAAATGATACAAGTAAAGTTGGTTCTTCTTTAATTAAATACTCTTCAGGTTCTGCGACAATATCAGTCGTTCCAATACTTTCAAAGCTAAATGCTTGGCGATCACCGTTCTTGCGCAAATAAGGAACTAATGTGTCTCCTACATATTGAGATGTTCCTGCACCAGTGAAGATTACACGTGTTCGCTGACCATTTGCCTTTTCTTTAACTATTGCAAGAAAATTATCTAATTCCTTTTGAACTGTTTGATAGTGATCAAGGGTTTCTTCCCAAAGTTCAGGCTGTTGGCGTATTTCGCGAGTCGTGATCTCAGCACCCAGCTGATCCAGTTTTTCTTTTCCTACTGTAAACATGTTTCGATTCTCCTAACTATTTCGAATATGGCGGATCTGATAATGAAATTGATCCGCACGGGCGACACTTAAAGTAAATTCGATAATTTCATTTTTCATATTATAGGTTTGACGTGCTAAATGAAGGACAGGTGCTCCTTCTGAGATTATCAGCTGTTTCGCATCTTCCTTTGAGGCAACACTTGCATATAGCTCTTCATCTGCCAATCGAACGGTCTGATTAAAATCCTCGGAAAAAAGATCATATAGAGGTTTGCTTCTTAAAAGCTGATCATTTAATGATAAGAAAAATTTGACTGGCAAATAGGTATCTTCGATCATAAGCGGTTCCCGATCAGCTATCCGCAATCGACTTAATTTGAAGACTACTTCTCCTAATGAAAGATTCAATTGTTTTGCAATAAATTTGTCCGCTTCAATTTTTTCAAAAGCTAAGATCCGCGTCTCAGCAGTTCTACCTAAACTTTTCATTTGTTCAGTAAAGCTATAGGTTCCTGCTAAATCTGCTACGTTCTTTTTGATATCGGATACAAATGTTCCTTTTCCATGTCTCCGATAAATATAACCTGTATTTTCCAACTCTTTCAAAGCTAATCGAACCGTTGTCCGACTAACTCCGTATTGAGCAGTTAATTCTCGTTCAGAGGGTAATTTATCATGGGGTATCATGTTACTTTCCATCTGATTTTTAAGTAAATCTACCAACTGATGATACAAAGCTTTGTTTTTAAAAGAATTTCCCATAGGTTTCTCCTTCTTTTAAACTGGTTATAACCACAAACTAATGGTAAGATGGTTTTTTATTTTTGTCAACAAACAATCTGAAAAAAATTCTACAACCGTCTTAAATCGTTGATTTAGCAATAATTATTTTATTGAAATAATAAAACTATCCATTTTTAAGAAATTGTTCCTAGCGAAAATAACAGTCATAAGTGCTGAAATCTGATACCAGTTGAAAAAAATAGGAAATAGAAACCTACTAATCTTAGTATGTTTATTTGCTTAAAAAAGTTTTATCGTGACGAATCATGATTCGCCGTTTGAAATGATAAAAATTTCGTTTAAATACTTTGATAGGCTTGTTTAAACATTCTAGTAATCCGTTTGAGTAATTGTAGCGGAGGGCATTTCGGATCTGTGTCAGAAACTTTCTAAATGTTCGCAAAGTTGTCGTATAGGTTTCGGTTTCTCTGGTTAAATAGCCCCCAAATAGTGAATGATGTCTTTTCTATACCGTTTAAATCATAAAAAAATGTTGGCGAATTTCGCCAATATCAAAAAGTGTAGAATCTAAAAAAGTTTCTGCTTTCGTATAGGTAGTACAACTCTCCATCCAATCTATATATTCTTCCTATCTGTATTTAATCTAGAAAAAAAGAATCAATCCCTTATTCGTTGGGATTGATTCTCTATCCGTCTCTTTTTTAACTTCTGTAGGCAATTTTTGTTTTATACTCTGAATCTTTCAGCTAACCTCACATCAAAGAGCTCCCTTTTTCACTTTTTCTGACTAACTAAATTTGTTACAATTGATTCTCTGTATAATTCATTTCGATAAAACTAGCATTATGGTAGTTGGCATCTAATTTTCTCTGACATAAGTCAAAAAACTGGCGGTTATGGGTGGAAAAGATGATCTGTGTTCCTAGCTTAAATGCAAGGATTCTTAATAGATCAATAAAGGATAATTCATTAAGACTATCTAAGTGTTGGATTGGATCATCCATGAAAATCGTATTCACTTTGTCTGTATTCTCTAGAGCGGTTCCTAGAAAAATACTTAAAGACAATATATTTACTTGGGCAGAACTTAGATATAAAATCGGGGCATCCTCTTCGTCCTCTGTTCGTTTGCACATAATATCCAGTCCTAATTTATCGGGATTTGCTTCATTGATTTTAAAACTAATCTTACGAAAATCAGGGTGAGGTTCGATCATTTGAAAAATCTGATTGACGGTATCTAAGTTAAATGTACTTTTGATTTGCTTTTTGATCTCGGTTAATTTACTGTCTTTTAATTCTTTTAGTTCTTGTACTTTTCTACTTAAGTGGTCATAGATTTTTTTACTTTTGCTTGTTCGCTTCTTTTCTCTTCGATACCTGTTTCAGAGATAAAATCACTGGTAAGCCCAGATAGTTGACCCAACAGTTGATTTTTTTCATTTAATTTGTAAATAGCTGTAGTCAACTTTTGCTTATTTTTTTCCAATTCTTCTGGTGCAATGATTACTTGGTCAAACAGTTGATAAGATATCTTTTCGATATATTTCCTCCGTACAACGAGCTGCCGAATCTGCTCTGCTTGGATTCGTTGTTCTTCTACTAATTCTGTTTTACTTTTCCCATTTACTTGTTCTAGTCGTTGGCTTTTTTCAGCAATAAGCTTGGTTTCTTGTTCATTGATTTTTTCTAACTCGCGTTTACATTGCCTTTTAAAATCAGAGATAGCAGAAATACCAAGCGCTTCATAAAACGCCTGTTCTTGCTGATAATATTGATACTGTTCGTTTCCTTTTAGATCATTTAAGCTTTTTTTCGCTTGTTGATAATGTAATTCGATCGTTTTGAGCGTATGAGTATTCTTGACATTCAGCTGTTCATTTTGATTGATTTTTTCTTTGATATTTTGGTACTCATTCGTTAATTTTACCAATTCCTCCTGTAGTGACTTTACTCTTTTCTGGGTTTCTTCAGCAATTTTTTCACCGTCAATCCCATATTTTTGGCTGTATTCATTTAACTTGTGCCAGTGTTTCTCATTGGTTAAATACGCTTCTTCTTGTTGTTTTAATTTTAAGGTTACTTGTAACAGATCTTGGTCAAGTTGGTTGATTTCAGTTTCCTTAATCGTTATTTGTATCTGAATCTGTTGTTTTACTCCAGAAACTACATCAGTTAACCGCCTAGTTGATTCATCGATCATTCCTTCTAAGTGGCTGATTTCCTTCGTCAGTTGCTCAATCGGTAAAAGATCTGTCGTACTAGCTTCAATTTTTTGGATGATATGTTGAAATTCTTGATGATCATGGAGACATAATGGACAGACAGACGAAGACGTATCCGTTACGATAGAATAACCTAATTTTTTCAACTGTTCTAACTGACTGCCCAGATCTTCTAAAGAGGAACGTTCCTTCTTCTTTTGTGTTAAATCAACTTCCAATTTTTTTCTTTCTTGCCAAATGTCATCAAGTTGGCTTATCTGTTCCAACAAAAATGAATAATCAGGATCTTTTGAATAGTCTTTTTGGCTTAACTGATGATCGTCTAAGTTTAGTAATGAAAACAATTTTGTCAACGTTAGCTTTATCTTACCTAACTTGGCTTCCAACCCTACTTTTTTCTTTTTCTGTTGTTTGATCTCATGATCAAGTAATTGTCTTTTCGCTTTAACATCGGAATAACTGTTTAATTCTTTGATTTCTGTTAATTGATTCGTCCGCAACGCTCGTTTATTTTGACACTCACTTAATGTTACTTCTTGCTCTTGATGCTCCTTTTGTAAAGTAATCAATGCTTGTTCACATTTTTTTCGTTGATTGATCCATTCATTGATTTCTCTATTACTGTTTTGTTCAGCTATTTCTTGTGCCTGAAAATCTGCTTCATGATTGATAAGAAAGTTACAACGCTTGAGATGGTTGCTCAAGTCTATTTTTTCGTCAAACAGTGCTTTCTTTTTTTCTTCGATTGTCTCAATTTCTGTCAAATGGGCTAACTTTTCGTTGACATCAGCAACCTGCTTTTCAGACCATTCGATCTGCTGCGGTATTTGTCGATACTCTTGGATCATTGTGATTAAATTTTCTAGCTGTTGTCGCTCCTCTTCAAACTGGTTCAATTTTATTTGATTATTGCTTTTTAATTTGTTCGATTCGATATACAATTCTTGTAAACCTAATTGATTCTTTAACAATGGATCTTTTTTACTATTCTTTCCGTTTAACTTGGCATAATTTTCTTTCAGCTGGTTGATTGTTTGCCATATTTTTGCATTACTTTCGAGTTTTTCAATCTCTTTTGTTAGCTGATTCATTTTAGTTTCTTGTTGTCCTAATACTTTATTCATTTCATTGACGAATAAGACTAGATTTTTATAATCCTCAGATACATTTTCTTTGTCCCAAAAATTACTTAAAGCATCATATCTTCCTTCGGCACTCTGTGATCGCAAAAAAGCATCGATTTGATTGTGTGTCAATAAATTTTTTTGTCGTAAAATCTTTAATTCTTTCGCTGTTAAATCAACCGTTTTTTTGGTCTCATTCCCTTCAACGTAATCCGTTGTTTGCTTTCCATTTAACTTTTTCGTTGTTAATGCATAAAAACTGCCATCATCAAATGCTAGTTCCACACTGCCCACTTCGGCTGAGGAATATTTGTTCTTTAAAATATACTTTCGCTCTTGGGAGGCGATATCACGGACATTTTTATTTTCATTCAGTCGACTGATTTCGCCAGTCAAGCTCCATTCGATGGCATCAAAAAAAGAGGTTTTTCCGGTTCCATTTGGCGCATACAAAACAATCAAATTTGATATTTCATTAAAAACAGGATTCACACAATCAAAATATTTTTGCCTTTCAAATGCTCGAAACGAATCAATTTTTATCCCTTTCAATTTAAGACTCATCGGTTCCTTCCTTTACGTTAAGATTTGACAGCTCATGTTTTATATACTCTTGTATTCGTGCTTTTTTCTCTTTTTTAGCCATCGTTTTTAATTCTGCTAACAAATGGATGATTTTCTCATCATTTTTCCGCTCATCCTTAGCCAGTTTCTTTAATGGTTTTGTCTGTTCCAGATTCAATAATAATCTTTCTTGAATTTTATTTTTTTGTGCTTCTTTTTGTGCTTCTTTTTGTGCTTCTTTTTGCGCATCATTAGTAGCAAATTCTCGAAAATTATCCACGATCCCCTTTCTGGTTGCATACTTGTCTTGTTCTATACTGGCTTTGATTGGCTTCGCTACTTTGGCTTTGACAAAAAGAAAAAATAAATATTCCATCGTTCAATCTTCCTTTTTAATTGACTTTGAAAACTGTAGGCAATCTGATCGTTGATTTCTTCATAGTTGGCTAATAACTCATCTTGATTATCAAATACATAACAAAAAAATGGAGTCGATACTTTTTGTTTGCTTGTTGGTACGTGTAACAGGTCAATCCCGTCGTTTTTTCTATTATTTCATACGTAGTGATTTCTTTTAATATCTCTACCATTGTTATCTACCTCCATTAGTTTGCAATTTCTTCAAACAAACGAGTTAACTCCTCTGGAAACCTCTGAGAAAACTCAACGGCTGTTAACCCTTTTGTGTCGTGTAAAATCTGATCAATTTCATTTTCGATATAATCGACATGAACAATAGGAAATAATTTTTTTTCATTGGGATTATCAATCGTTAACCGATCAGAAACTGCTGGATGATCGATGTTCACGACGATTCCCTCAATTTGTTCTCGCTTGGCAATACTCCCACCCCGAAATTTTCTCCTTTGATTAGTTACAAACAAAACATCTTGTTTATCGAGCTTGTCATAAAGTGTACTTCTAAATAAACTCCCAATGAAACGGTCAAGTGTTAGATGATTTGTAAATAATACATGGATACCAGCTCTTTCCTTTTCCTGAGTGAGTAATTTGAAACAATCATCGATCTCAAAAGCAATATTTGTTTGTAATAACTTGTAAAGCAAGATCTCCAGCCAAGCGATCCACAAGAATTTATTGGTATAATCCTCATTTTTCTGAGAAGGAAGAAACAGGTAATCACTTAACCGATTATGGATCAATTTAGGCGTTATGTCGGAAAAACATTCACGATAACATTTTTCAATCAGAAAAATCAGCTTATTTTCTTGTCCACCTACTTCTCGTAATTCATTTATGATAGATGCCAAATATTCACTAAAATCATTCAAGCAATGAGGTAACAGCATGATGTCAAACTCTTCTAAAAAGAAAGCGGCAATATGTGCGATATGAATCCCTTCAACAATCCCTTGTCGCCCTTCTGACTGAAGCTTCGTAATAATCCCGATCAAAGAACACTTCTCTTCATCTTTACTTTCAACATACACACCTGATCCTGAGCAACCTCGTATGTTCTCATACTCCGTGTTGTTAGACGATCCTATTTCATTGTCCAGTACCAATTTAAAAATATCTGGCTTACTGATTTGAGTTGCCTTTCCTCGATAGTCTGCATCCTTTAGACTTAAATTGTAAGCGAAAACGTTTACGACTATATTATATTAACAGGAGGAATATCATGAAAAAAATCATCACTGGTCAGTTTATTAATAGGAATGGTCGCTTTAGCCATCTTTTTAATACCGACCAAAGCAGCACATGCTGACGTCACTGTAACAAACGATTGTACGGACTTTTCAAGTATTCAGGTTTCAGTTAGTGCAAATTCTACAGGAAAGGGTAACACCGACTACTTCAATATCACACCTGGTCAATCAGACTCTTGGAGCAGACTTTCTCGTAGTGGATTTATCTTGGCGATTGTCCATAACGGAATGCTTAGAACCTATTATACGCCAACAAGTGCTTCTTACTCTTATAAAGATGGTAGCCTTTATCAACGAAACAGCTCAACTGAAATCACACCACTGAAAAAAGTAGTCTACTCTGATACAAAAGGAACTAAAATTGTAAATATGGTCAATCTCTCTGATGGAACTGTTCAGGTTGCATTAAGCAAATGGAAAACTGGCGGATATGCAGATTACTTTGAACTTGCTCGTCCAGCTGTAGAGAGCTGGAGCAGAAACAATGATCCAAGAGGCTTTTTAGTTTCAATGAAAGCCAAAAGTGAAATGAATGAATACATATATTATTTACCTAGCATTGAAAATATCGGTGGAAATTATTTAACTATTAAAAACCAAGCAATCCTTGATTGGGATGAAAGAACTCCATTAAAACTTGTAAATGTTATTAAATATTAATTTATAAGCAAATAAACCAAAAGAGACTTAGCCAAAAATTGACGGCTCTATAATTTATGGGACTGAAGAATCAATTTTGATTCTTCAGTCCCATTTTCATTTTTGCTATTAAAAAACATATCGTTCTCTAGTATGATTAAATCATCATAACATAAACAACTGAGAGAACGATATGTTCTATGAATGATTTCAACAAAAAAATGCTAAAATTAATAGATAAAAATTTAACAAAATTCAAATAAAAACTGAGCTAGAATGATGGTCCTTTTGATCCAGATTTGATTTTGTATCATTCATAGTTTTTAAATAAAGAGTAAAAAAAGCCAGTAAAACCTGCCATTAGATATTTCTAGCTAAAAAATTTTAATTTTTGCAGATTATTCCACATTAAAATACCTTCTCAATCAGTCTCATTAACCATCAAATCAAGTAATTAAGAGTCCATATAGTAGTTTAACGAGTTAATGGTTATCAAATTAAAATGATCAAAATCTGGTCATTTTAATATGTTATTAGGAACAATACTTAATGTAAAAGTCTACTAAAATTGATCTTTTTTATTAACTTGAAGGTCTTTCCCCATATAAATTTTTGGTGTGAAATTATTTTCTAATATTGAACTATACCAATCAACAATCTTTAATTTTAATAGAATTGAACCTATTTGATTGAAGTCAAATTTCTTTTCTTCTGTCATCTTTACATATTTTTTTGTACTTTGTAACCACAACACTGAGGAAATCCTAGAATTTAAAATTTTCTCAATATTTTTTTTCTGAATATGAGGAAATTTACCTTTATCTTCATCTGTAGATGCTTTTCTATCATTATATTTTAATAACTCTTCTTCTACATTAAACTCAGTAATATTTCTTAATAATTGAAGTGATAATATAGATTGCTCAAAGCTATACATACTATTTGATGTATCCATTCCTCTTTTGATTGCTATTAACTCCTTGGTATCCTTTTTGTATACATCTGCTATTTCTATTGGAACTCCGTTGTAATTAATGTTTCTTTGATGTAACTTTATATAATTTTTATTCTCACTTAGTTTTTCAATATACCCACCTTCTCCTTTTAGCCTTCCTTCACCAGAAGAATAGTATATATTAAACTCTTCATTATACTCAATAACTCTATTTATCTCTTCTAATTGTTTTTTTAATAACTCTGAAAATTTATCGTTAAAGTATCCCCAAAATCCTGAATCCAAAGTATATAACATATTATTATATTCTAATTCACAATAAATCCATTCTTTTAATAGACGATTTTCAATTACATGATGTTCATGATTAGTCACTCTAATTTTCAGATCTGTTAAAGAAGTTATTTTTTCATTGTATTTACGAATGTATTCCAGTATAGAACTGTCGTAAGGTTCTATCTCTTCTTTCGTTTCTTTCAAATGCTTACTAACATATATCTCTAAATGGTTATTCTCCGAATATATATTAATCGAATTATTTACTAAGTGTATTTTACTCACGTCCAAAGCTATACCAATTTCATTGACATCATTTACTATTCTTTCTATAACTTCTTCATCCAATGATCCTGATAATTGAGAACTTTTCGCAATCCTTTTCTTTCTAGGTAAAATCGATTTATTTTCTTTTAAAGTTAAAGCTTTATCTACATTTTTTAATAATTCAGATAATTGATCAAATCCTTCTTTACTATTTATATCAAAATTTTTCGGAAAAGATACACCAGTTCCACAGTCAATAGAATTTCCATAAAAACTAAAATCTGGTTTTCCACTTATATAAGCATAGCTTTCACTTGCTTTAGGAAATTCTCCTTGATCTTTCTTATAATTAGTGATACCTTTCATTTTATTTTTTTGAATATAACTCACATTTTTTAAAGTAATATGCTCATTTTTGATGGTCTTTTCAGCAAACTTCAAGCCAAATTCTTCGTCAATAAACTTTTCAAGAACTCTAAATCCTTGACTTAACGAATGTGCATATAAGTTATTCGGAGTTTTTAGTATAATAACTGCATTATATTGATATAAAGTATCATCTATAATATTATGCTCTTTATAGTCTGCTTTACCAACATTAAAGAAACGTAATAATTCAGAAAGCCATTCTATCTGTTTCTTTTCATGACTCTCAAAGAAAAAAACAATTCTAAATTATTTTTTGGCTCAGTTCTACTTTCTCCTATTTGTATATAACCATTTTCATTAAGTATCCTAGAAACCTCAGAAAAATTATTTGTTCTACATTTAGATAGTATAAGCTTCATTTTTTCATTTCCTTACATCACTTTATTTGTAAATATTAATTCCTATTTTTTAATACAAATATTTCCTTCCCCGAGGAACATCAAATTTCTTTCTTATATAACCCAATGTATTCTTGTAATATTCCATATTTCTTTCCTTTTCTATATTTTTTAAGATTTTTAATTCCAACTGCAGTAATGCTGACAAGTCTTCTTTATTTGATACACCGTAAAACCTCGAATTGACCAATTTCTTTCTCTAATCGGATTCGTCTTATATTGCTAACGATTACATTTTCTTTATAAATAATTTTCCCATAAACTGAGCAACTACTCATTTCAAATTAGGCACCACTCTTATTCATACACTCGTTTAAAAACTTTTTGTTTTTCTCTCAATGTTTCCTTCAGTTGTCTTCAACCTAAGCAAAGGAATTTCAGCTTTTTCTAAAATAATATTTTTAAGCCTGTCACGTTCTTGCTGCACCTTATCATCATGACTACTTCCATCCACTTCAATCACTCCAATCGGAATCTTGCCGATCTTATAATAAATGACAAAATCACAGCTCGATTTTTGCTTCATGAATTCTATCTCTCTATCAGTAAATGAATTATTTTTAATGGAGACAAGTTGGATTAAATTGATCTGCATATGAAACGTCAAAGAAGCAAATTCATCTGTCCTTAAAATATCCCTCAACAAGGCAGCCATAATCCGCTCAGATTTGAAATATGAGTCCTTTAAATTTAATTGAGTATTTAATTTTTCCAGAGAACGATCATATTCCTTATATAATAAATCGAATGCAGAAATTACTGGACTATCATAGATGTATTGATCAGAGGCATAGTACTTAATATATCTAACTAAAGCTGCCAAACTTTTATTATTCTTTGTAAACACTTGATTACCAGTTACTAAAGTGAATTTATTGATGGCTCTAGAAACAGCTACATTCACCAAATGCGGATTATCAACAAAATCAATCGATGCTTGACTGCTTTTTTTCTTATCCAAAACTGTTGAAAAAATAATTTCTTTACATTCTCTTCCTTGAAATTTATGAATAGTTGCTCTAGCAAACTCTTCTGGTAGATACTTCCCAGCTAAATTCACTTGATTGTTATAAGGAGCAATAAATCCGATGTCTTTCTCATCTGACCAGCCAACTTCCACTAAAGACTCAATTTCCCGCAAATTAGCTCGTTTTCTTGTATGGTTTCCTTTAGATGTGATAATTAGTTCAATGGATGCTTCTCCTTCATCGATAGTCATAGGGATTAATTGATTATTGTAAAATTGCTGATTGCAAAATTGGATAATTTTAGGATGGCATCTATAGTGCTCTTTCAGCAAAGTAATCGGCACTTTCTCTTTAAATACATTGATAAAAGAATCCAGTAAACTATATTTTGTACATTCGTAATCATTAGAAGGCGCCTTGATTTCTGTCTTTTCAGGTATGTGAGGAAGTTGTTTGCGATCACCCACCACAATAATATTCTTTGCACAGCCCAGACTCAAAATCCCCGGAACGATATCTTGCTGTGATGCTTCGTCGATAATGATATAGTCTAATATCGCTCCCTCTGCTATAGAATTAATAATCGAATGTGCACTACTGCCAATCACTGGAAAACGTTTAATAAAATTACTGAACTCCTTTTTATAGCTATCTGCGGTAAAATTTGAATTAGATGGAATTGATTTTGATAATTGTTGCTTGAGAAATTGCATTGATTTATTCGTTAACTCTTCTAATAATTTTTCGAAATTATCCCTATTCAAATCGTTCTTATATTTTTGTAATTGCTGCTCTTTTTGTTGTAACGTTTTTTCATAATAATGAAATTGTAGAGAATAAATAAAATTTATTCGTTCAGTATAAGTATTTAAAAACTTAGTTCTAAATATTCTAAACCCTAGCAATAAGCGGAATCTCTCTTTAAAAGAAAATTTTATTTGAGAAAGATAATTCATATATGCAAGTAAATCAGAAGTTTTCTCTGGACTTAATTTGTATCTTTCGACATCCATTAACTCTACAAGTGTATTTTCTTCATGCCATTCTTCTAAGTACTTTTTCTCAACAAGCAGCTCGCTGATTTCTGCGGTCAATTGCGCTACTTTATTTTGTGTAGCCAGACTTGCTTTCACCTTCGCTAAAATATCATCAATTTCCTTTATAGGAGTAGCTGCAGAATTTGAATTATAACGAGGAACTTCTTTTACCCCTGCAAAGAATTCTGTCCTATTAGTTGAACACCCTAATTTCGCAATAAGGTAGTCTAGTTCTTTTTTAGCCATCTTCTCATACACATTTTCAACTGCTGGATTGTTATTTGAAACAATTGCAACAGATTTTTTATTTATTAAAATATTTGCAATGATATTTAAAATAGTTTGTGTCTTCCCTGTACCAGGAGGACCTTCAATAATACTAATTTGAGAGGAAAAAGCATTTTCAACAGCTTTTAATTGACTCTCATTCAATCCAAAGGGAAAAATCAAATGTTTCAAAGAATTTCTAGCCTCATTTTTACCATAGCAATACGAATGCAACGCTGTTCCTTTGTAAGGAGTGATTTTTTCCAATTGCCTTTCTATATTTTTGGTCATAGTTTTATTTTCTGGACTAGCATTACGAACACGCTCTTTTACAATTTCAGTAAAATAAGAAAATATATCCTCATTTTTCAAATCAGAACTCGAAATAATACTTACTTTTTCTGACTTCATGACATACTTTTTTTGGTCATTTGGATAGTTTACAACAATATACTTATTCCCGTATTCAGTGGCTTTATCTATTTGTTGATAAACATTTTCTTCTTTAGATAAAAGACCTGCATGTATCTCTTTTTGTGGTGTAATTTTACATAAATCTAATGGCTTCCAAAACGATTTACCTGACGGGAAATAAACAGTTACCATTAGTTTATTGTCTTTTTCCCAGAGCTTCCAATCAATTATTTGATTCGTTTTGTCTTGTCCATTCATAGATATGGAAAACATTTAGATCATACCACCTCAATTTCAGACTATATGCTTATTCTAGATTATTGGAAATAAAAGATTTAACTGGAATTCAGAGCCACTCAACTTTTCTGATAACCTATTCTATGGAACTTGAACTATATTTCATTTTTTCAAGTTCAAATGCTTCCATCTCTTGTGCATGTTGTTCTGCTAGACATTTTATACTAATAATAATTGCATTTATTTCATTAATATCTTCTAAACTGATTGAATTTACTATCAATCGTTCATAGGACATCTGGCTTAACGCTGAAAGACAGCTACTTAAACTATATGAATCAGCTACTAATTTATCGAGATCTACATTTTTTTCCATGAGAAATACTCTCCATTCTTTTATCTAGTTAAGGAACGAAACATCATTATAAATTTATATTAGAGCTGTTGCTTATCTTAATTAACTAATTCGGTATTAAAGCTATTGAATTAAATCTTTACTATTAAATAACTGTATAAGCTATCAACTTACGTTTATATAAATGATTAACGTAAGTTGATACTAGTTCGTATTAAGTGACTTTCTCGTAGAATTCAGAAATATTAAGTTATATGGATACTTTTCGTTCATGTTAGCATATTCCCCTCAATTATTTTCCTCTTTTTTCATCTTATTTCATTCAATTTTCTATTTTATCTTGCAAATAATTGATAAAATATTTCATTTTTTCTATAGCATTTACCTTTTAAATCTATCTTCTTTGCAAAGATGACTGAACAAACAAAAAAGCTAGAAACACCCTAAAAAGGTATTTCTAGCTTATGGTATTCATTTAACCCACGGAACCTTCCATATAGATTTTTGAATTACACACTAGTTTAAACTAAAACAAACAAGGAAAAGCTTACCATTTAAACATAAAATTAGCTCATATGAATATATTAGAATGTAAAATAGACTGGTCAAAATCTGGTCAAAAAAGAGGACTAATACAGGTAGTCCTCTTTTTTGTTATATTGATATTCTAAATCATTTTTTTGGACTTATTCCCTGTTCGACATAGACCCGAATTGACCTCTCAATAAGTCTCAAACTAAGTCGTACAGAGACAAAAATTTCAAAATTGACCTGTTAAATGGGCATCGAATATCATTTAAAATCAATACTATGGAGCCAAAACAAGCCCGCAGATAGTTATTATAATGCAAATATTTTATAATCTGATTCTATTTCCCAATAGGTAAATCCTTAAGTTTAGAAGATGTAAAAAATTCATGTATTTCTTTAGGAGTTAAATGATTTTCATGTAAAGTTTTTGCAGCATCAAGTCTCCAAAGAAGATCTCCCTCAGACGAATATTTTCTTCTAATTTCAGATATTACTGGCAGTTTCTTTTCAGCAAATTCTATTATTTTTTGTCTATCCACATAATAAACATCTGAAATTAGATTCTTTATTGATCCTGAAATGGTACTTGAATTTGAGACAAACACGTTAATAATTTCTGCGTTTGGAGATAACATCAGATCTTTTTCATGGGCTTTTATCCAATTTGTGTGAGTACTTGATTGCCTTGCATGTTTGATAGATATCTCTTTCTCAACGTTACCATAAATTTTACTTTCAGTAACCATACAGTATTCATCATTTAAAATCCACCAAGTATCTGGATCAGCATCTCCCATAGAATTTCCCGTTTTAAATCCTAACAATTTGCCAAGCTTTTTCATTCCTCGTTCAAATTTAACACCTTCATCCTTCAATAAATTAACTGTTTCAGTTGCTTCTTTTTCAAATTCTCTAATTCTTTTTGATTCCTGAATAGATTCTATTTCTTGTTCTATCCTGTCTATCATTTCAGAAAGCTGATCGTTATAAATATCATTTTTTTCATTAGTATTTTCAATTTTTAAATTCCTGAACCACGTTATAGTACCTGAATATTTTGCAGCCTGAGTATAGTACTCATTTGCTTTGTACCTATTTAATTCACCATTTCCCTCTAAATATAGTCGGTTATAAATAGAGCCAATCTCATAATTCCAATATTGTCTATACCCTCCAAGTTCCCTTGCTTTCAGTGTTTGAAGTATATCAATAGCTATATTTATAGCTTCCTCATAATCTTGTTTCCACAATGAATATTGAAAATCTACTTCTAGTTTGGCAGAATTTAGAAGTTCTTCATTACAACTACTAATGCTATCTTCTTTTCTGTATTGATTTCGTTTTTTTATTATTTGGGCATCTATTTCGTTCCAATCACCGTCTCTAGTAAAACCTAGTTGAGCAGTTTCAATCATATCCTCTACTGAGCCCATTTGATTACTTACGGAATACCCTGTCTCTATTTCAGCTCTCAATTCTGGTGAAAAAAGATTAGCTTTTCCATTTGGAGACATAATATTTTGTAACTCTCTCCCAATAATCATAACCACTGCATAATCAGTAGTGGTTCGTGTACATCTACCCACAGCTTGTGTTATTCTTGTCTTCATTCTTTCATCAAATAAAACAGCCGTAGACAATTTAGTTGTAAAGAACTTTTCTTGTAAACCTATAGTACTAGGCAATCCATGTATGATTAAAAAATGACATAAATCATCTTGCATGTTTAAACCATCATACCTGTTCGCAAGAACTGCAACTGCATCACTGTCTACACTAAAATCATCTAATGATCTGTCTAAGTCTGATATCCCGTATACTCTACTATGAGAGTTTTTTATTAGAACGTCTTTTAATCTCTGCATATCTCTTCCGCTTTCAGTTAAGATCAATGCTCTAGGGGTTTGCTCTTTGATTTTGGAGAATATCTCAAAATTATGTTCTTGTTCAAATTTAACATTTGGAAAAATAAAAAAACGGCGACCTATACTAGGTACTCTATTTTCAGCTAGAGTCAATCTTTTTATTTTACCTACCCCTACCGTTCTCTCTAATTCACCACTTGTCCCTAGCGTTGCCGACATGTATATCCTTTGTTTTGGATTACTAAATGCACTCAATTCATTTGTGGGAGGAATTAAAGGTCTAATCATAATATTATGTTTACTTAAATAAACATTACAAGCTTCTAGATTATATTTTATATTCCCCCATGAATATTTTTTTGAAGTGTCTGCTAATACTCTCGGATCTATAATGTCTATTAAATCCTTTTGTAAATCGAAAAGTTTTATTCTGGGGATCATATCACACCAGTTCTCTTCCGAATGAGTCTCTAGATCTTCAGTTAATCTTAAATATGAACTATTAGAAATAACCTCTTTAAGTCTTTCTACAATACAATTGAACAATTCTGAATCATTGATCCTATTTATAGTTACAGTCCAGTTTTTTGCTATATAACCTTCGGCACTGTGAGCATCATCAAAAATAACAACATCTGCATTGTTAAAAAAGCTATTAGTATTAAAAATCGAACTGTAATTGGTAACTGCAATCTTACTACAGTCAGTATAAGAGCTCATTTGTTCTTGACTATAATCTGCTCGGCTACCTGTAAAGCCAATCGTGGGAATATCATACTGATCAGTAGCCTGTGTTACAACTTGATTTACCAATTGATTATTAGGACAAACATATACAATCTTCTCATTATATTTTCTTCTTCTAAATTCAGCAATAAGTAGACCAACTAAAGTTTTACCACTACCTGTTGGTAACTCTAGAGCAACATCTTTACATGGCAAACAAGTTTCTACATAGTTTGTTAGGATCTCTGCCTGATAATCTAATACCCCTTTTATTTTCTTTTTTTATAATCTTCATACATTTCTTGTGGACTATTAAATGTTAAATCATCACTTTCATCGAAAACAAATCTAGACATGTAATTCCTCCTAATTCAATTGAATACCCCTTAAATTATAAATCCCATTTTAAAGAGTAATTTAGCTAATTGATAGCACTAAAATCTATATCCAATAAAATATATTTATATTATTATTATACTCCCAACTTATTCCTATAGTCATATGTTTCCCATATAAATTTAACAATTGTCATTGTGGCATTTACCACTAGTGATGCATATCTTGAAGGTAATTCTTCGAAATTTTTACCTTTTCCGTGCCCGACACCTTTTTCATTACGAAGGTGGTTGATTCCATCAACTATTTGAGTAAGACTACTTAATATTTTTTTTATTTCTTTATTTGATTGGGCATAAACATTCTCCTTAGCTTCAATATTTAATTCTATAAATACAGCTTTTCTTAATTCTTGAATGGTTGCATTGTTTGAGTATGTTATACCTTGTTCATCTAGTATAAATTTAAAACAAGATTCAAGTAGCTCTTTGGATTTTCCTATAGCATCAGCGGGAGAGCTGTCAATGGATTGTATGAGTATTTTGATTTGCCTTTCAATGTATTCACTATCAAATTTATTTAATACATATTCTGATAACACTATATTAGATTGATCTAATTGGGCTTCGTACTCCTTGAATCTAATATATAATTGCTCTATTTGTTGTTCACGCTCTTTAGTCTTACATGTAGAATCATTTAAAATATTTTTATAGTAATCAATCAAATCAAGGCATAGCCTAACAATTAAATAGTCATCGTATTCATCTATAAAATTACATAGGGAACGTCCTTTAGAGCAATTGTATATTCCTTGAATATCATATCCGATAGAGTTAATAGTAAAATCACTAAACGACTGATTATTAAAGTCCAATACATATCCATTATTATTAAAGCATTCTTTCATTAACTTTTTATCTATCCACGTAACCTTCAAATGTTTGTCCTCCGAGATAATAGTTCTGTTATTAAAAGTCATTATTCTATACATAATAAAGTTTATCATGCTCATACTAAATTTTATATTATATTTCAAAAAAATCGTTATTTCATATGTATATGAAACATTTCCATTAATTATTTTTTATCCAAAAACACACTAAATAGTAGGATAATACTTGGTTAATATACAAAAAAGTATTATTCTCTCCTACTATCTGAAACGGCAATAATACTATTATATCAACGTTTACGTAGGTATATTCTGTTTCATTTCAGATACATTTCACTTAAGCGGATTCCAAAAAACAAAAGAAAAAGGAACCCCTAGTTAGCTTATGCTTTCTGATGGTTCCTCTTAAGACACGGTCATATAACAACGGGGTGGGGTAAATGAATGAAAAAGATGGAAGAATCATTATTCAATAGCTTTCTTAAATACTTCGTTGTAATCAGTTATCTGTCCGTTCTTAAATACCACAGAATAATCTTTTTTCCATTTTCAAGTAACCTAAGTGGAATGTCTTTACCAACTTGCTCTGTCACTGCATTACTGATACCTGTTAGATTAGCTAATAAATCTGATAAAGATTGAGCATCTGTAGAAATCTCTGTATCAGTATTTATCGTGATTCCTTTATCTTCATTTACAAGTTTCCAAGTAGGTGGTATAGCTGTGTAGGTTTCTACAAATGAATTAAGTTTTTCATTAAGTGGCTTCTCTTTTATATTTCCATCTAAAAACTCTGTATATATGGCTTGAGCCATACTAAAACAAAGCTGACCTTGTTCCAATAATTTTACATTGTTAGTTAGTAAAGCTGTATTCACTTTGTCTATTGCTTCGCAAAGAGTATCTTTAGTGTCCCTAATAGCTTTAGGTGTGCCTTCTGGAATTTCCCTACTTGATACCTCATCCATTTTATCTTCCATAAAACCCTTAAAATCATATCTTTCTCCCAACCCCATAGAAGTTTTTGAGAAAGCTTTCATTTGTGAGTCTATTTCTTCAATAATATTTAACATGTCTGATACATATTGTTTAGGCTGATTCGTTTTTAATCTATATGTGGTAGATATCTCAATCCCTCCAATCATCAATAAAATTGCCAAACAAATCCATAATAATTTTTTCTTTTTCATTTTTCCTCCTATCTACTGCTGTTATAACAGTGACTAATGTAAAGATTTTCCCAGTAATCATTAGACTATTATTTACAGGGAATCAAAAAAACTCCTTAGTAAGCTTACACCTTTAGGAGTTCCTGTTTGGACGGTATGCATAATACATTTAAATCAATTTAACATTAACACCTCAGTATATGGTATCTCTACATATACACGGTCTTTTTTTGGATAGTACTCGACATTTATATTGATAGCACTTCCATTGTCTAACGTAGCTTTAGCCCGGTACGTGTTATCACCATTATCATGAGTGATCGTCACATCATCACATGTCCGATTTAAGTTATACTGTTCTTGTAAAATCTGAGTTACCAATGGTACAGATGACTTCTCTAGTCCAGATGAACCCGTCATTCTTGAAAAAATTATACCTATAATAGCCAATACGACGATACCTATAATGACAAACTTCTTGTTCATATTTACTTTATTCAACTTTTTATCTCCTATCTCCAAAATAATTTGCTTTTATCCCTCTTATCAGTACATTGACATCCCTAAAAGTACACCAAAGATGGCTCCAGCTACCCCTGCTATCATCAAAATCGTACCCATTTGTTCATCTTTATCTCGATATAAGTAGCCCATAATAACAGCAACAGCACCAAATACAACAGGAATAAATGCTAACGATACTACCATAGAAATCCAACCAATAATCAAATACAGCTTCCCTGTCTCTTGTCCATGTACGATTTGTTCCTTCATTTCATTAATTGTCTGCTCAGTACTTTTCTTTACTGCGTCTGCTCCAGTTGTCTCATCTGTTTCTTGTAGTGCTCCGCAAAACTGGCAATACTTACTTTCATCTGTTATTTCTTTGCCACATTTTCTACAATACATGTCTTCTCCTCCTAAAAACATTCAATTGTTTATTAGTTAACTGTTTACTTTATTAAATACATCAGAAAACAGCTCATTCATTGGTACACTTAATATCTCAGAAAGCATCTTCATTTGATAGGGTTTAGGAATCGTTCTCCCTGTTTGCCACGAACTTACACATTGCTGTGTAACATTCATTTTTTTTGCTAACTCCGTTTGAGAAAGTCCTTTTTCTTTTCTGTATCGGCTGAGATTACTTACTTTTTTCATGATTCTCCCCTCCTGTTTTATTATATACAACAATATGATGTATTTCAACTCATAAAATATAAAAAACTTCAAATACCATTACAAATACAACAACTTGTTGTACTATACTGAGATGGGGGTGTATTAATGAAACAGAAACAATATGCAAAGGTCATTAGAGAAAAGCGAAAAGCTCTCGGGTGGACACAAAAAGAATTAGCTGAAAAAATCTTCTCTACACAACAGGCAGTAGCAAGATGGGAAAATTCTGTAACAGAGCCTAACCTCGATAGCTTAACAGCTCTTTCTAGAGCCCTAGGAACCCCTGTAAGCCATTTTCTAGACAATGTTGTCGTAGATTATGAGGAAGAGTTTTTGGCTCTCTATCGTTCTCTTAGCACTGAAGATGCAGTTCGAACAATTGACTATATGAAGCTATTAAAAAGGCAAGAAAATGAACGCAATCAGCTATTGAAAGATTGAAAAATAAATAACCCACCGAACTTTAACGGTGGGTGTATTGAGATGAAATAAGATTAAGAGCTATGGATAACCTGTCTAGTTTAATACAATTGGGTCTTTTCTCTTCCTTACTCTCCGTCCATCATCTCTTGTTACACTTGTAAATTGATAAAGAGGAACTAATTCAACTCCTGATAATATCAATTCTTTTATTACTTCATCTATCCCTGCTCCTTTTGCTAGGTAGACTAAAAAACTACTACTTGCTTTCACATTGTATAGTCTCTTAATATCCTTAGAAGCTCGTTCAAGAGTGAATCCTTGTTTAACAAAGTAGCCTCTGTTTTCTTTTAAAGCATTTTCCACGCTGTTATTCCCAACATTACGTAGACGTTCACAAACAGTGTTAGTAAGTTCTTTCTCTGTCATTATATATGTTCCTTGCCACGATAAGCCCTGTAAAACTTCATGTGCCTCATCTAGAATCAATTGTTTTTCCTTGCTAAGTTCTGATCGGGAATTTTGCGGGAATACTTTTTTAGCCTCTTCCTCGCTAAAGCACATCTTAACCCAAGCATAAGAAAAATGTTGATATATAAAGTGGTATTTTTCCAGTGAGGGCATAATATTTTCAGTCAATTCTTGAATCACAGAAGTTGCATTAAAGGCATTTAGTCGATAGACATTGCTTCTCTTATAACTAGAGTTCCCACCTTTTTCACGTAACGCTTTATCTTTCTTTTGCTTATTCAGATACTCGAGCATATCCATAGGGATATCATCGTCATCTAGTTTTTTTATCAAACCTATAAAAGTCATAAATGATAATAACTTATTCCATTTACCTACTGAGGAAACACTCTCTTCACCATAGTAAAAAGACATTTTTTTAGCTAGTTGTTCTCCCGACATAATACAAGTCAAGCTTCCTTTACTGTAGTCAAGAAACTGAACATCCAAAAGCAAGGTATCATAGACACGTCGCATTTCCTCTAGATAATTCTTTATTGTCCTGAAAAGCTTGTCTTCCATAGATTCAAGAGTGTCAAAAAGTACTTTTGATTCCTCTTTCAATTTTCGAAAATGTGTAGGATACAGGTCTAGGTTCTCTAATAGCCAATTAAAGGCTTCTACCCGACTATCTTTCTTTAGAATTAACATCACAACCCCAATAAAATCTACACTGACACCACAATTACTAGAATGACAATGAAAAATGGAATGACCACTTTTCCCGGTAAAAATACTAGCAGAGGGATTATGGTCGTCGTGAAACAGACATCTTAAGTTTTTACTTGACTTAAGTAATTTGTTCATATCAATGGTTAACAATCTTTCATAAATCTCATTAAAAGACATGTCGGAGGGATCAAATAAGCAATCTTTAAACCACTGTTGCATTTCTTCCCTGTCTTCATTCTTTATTAACTTAACAAAATCGGTTTCATTTGCTACGTCATAATGTCTTCCTAAATTGTTCTGACAATTTTTAGAACTTGTCACGGTGAAGTCAATCGGATACTCAGCAATATCTAATGTGTTGGCTTCATTAATTATTATCACTGCATCTGACTTATACCCCCCAAAAAACATTCTATTCGAAGCCTTTACATTGTCATCACACCCAGGTATGTTCTTTTTCAAGTATTCGTAAACAGCAACCATTTTACTATGATCAGTAATGGCTTCTTTTAGAATAAAGACAATTTTGAATTTTTCTAGATGTTCAGAGTACCGGATGCTTTTTTGTATCGCAAACGCAAAGTTACGAACTAAATAGATAGATAAAGCCTTTTCTATGCTTAAGTATCTACTATCATCTTTACTCAAATCTACTACATTATTATTCTCATCTTTAACAGTGTTATCGACATCCAGAATAATTACTCTAGTTTCTACAAATTCCTCATCTTTGTTACTTTTATTCTTTGTCTTGCTTGGAATAAAAGATAGTGATGAATTTAGTATCTCTACAAATTCATCTCTTGTAACTTCTCTATAGTTATCTAAACATCTTTCTCTTATATCAGTTTTTTCTTTTTTTGTAACTGGCTTCTCTAATAGTTTTTCTTGATCTACATAAATATTAATCATTGGTATTTCCTCCTTATAAAATTCCGGTAAAGACTAAAACATATAGATAATAAAAACAAACTCTCTATTACTATATGTTTTAATCTTATTTGTTTACTCAACCTTTATACCGTTCCATGAAACTATCAATATCAGATTTTTTGAATCTAATGACCGTATCAATTTTTATAACAGGTAACCCGTATTGAGTAACATATTTTCTAATCGTTCCTACTGATACACCTAGATATTCACTAGCCTGCTGGTAGTCCATATACTCTAGCGTGACTCCAGAAATAATGTCTTCTAGCATGGGCTTTAGCACTGTAATTATCTCTTTCACTTGTTGTTCAACTTGTATAGAGACAATGCTATCAATGATTTGCAGGGACATCTTTCTCCCTCCTTTCGTGATTGCTTGAACAAATTTTCTAAGAATTATCTTCGTATTCTTTGCTCAAAATAAAAGTGTTTTGTTGTTATTAACCGATTAATCAAATAAAAAATGATTACCAGTTCATCGACATACACATAATACCTCGATAAAAAAGGGGGTGTCAATATGTTATGTAAATTTATTTACAACACCCCTTTTTGGTGTATACTAATTTTAGGAGGTGTGGTCAATATGATAAAGCGTCCACCAATAAATTATTTAGAACGGAAAAAGATACTCGGAACAAAAATAAAAGCTATAAGAAAGAGTAAAAAATTAACACAACCAGCATTTGGTCTTATGATTAACAATGGTCAATTGATTGACAAAAAAACTATCTACGAATGGGAGAAGGGAACCTATTTACCAATACCAGAACGATTATCCCGAATTGCTGATTTAGGAAATATAAGTATAGAGGAGTTAGTTTGTGGCAGTGTAGAAGAATATATTTTCGGAATTATTCTTTATGGAGATAGCATTGTGTTAGATGGTATAACATTTCCGAATAAAAACCTGTCACAGCATCTTTATCAACAGTTTCCACCAGTACACCCCGATTTAGATAAATGGCTGAATAGATATTCCAAATTAGAACCAGAGACGCAAGAATTTATTGCTAACAAAACTTGTAATAAAGTTAAAAATGAAAAAATTAGTCTTTTCAATATCTTAAAAATAGAAGAATTATTCATCAATGCTATTGTAGAAGAATTTGACAATAACATTCTTTTCCTCACTAGCAGTATAGAAGAACAGCTAAAAATAATGGTAGATGAATGGCTACCTAGTCAATTGGAAGACATGACTTATCCCGAAGAAGCTGTGAGAGAAATTTTTGATAATATAAACAAGCTAGAACAAACGATTTCATCAATTGGAAAAAAATACACTAAGAAAAAATGAAGGGAGGTGATACCATCTAGTGGTAAGTACTCCTTGTAAATTAAGAGGAGATGATATAATGGCAAAAATATCAAAGTACAAAAAGAAAAACGGTCAAGTGGCGTGGATGTATAAAGGACACATTGCCACCGATCCACGAACTGGTGAAAAAATAAATACTACGAGAAGAGGTTTTAGTAGCAAACAAGAAGCTCAAAAAGATTATGACGAGTACAGACATCAAATATTATACGGTGTTAAAAAGAAAGCACCTGATATGACATTTGAAGACCTGTATAATGAATGGATAACTCATCAGCGTACCAGTGTTAAAGCTTCAACAATCGCAATCTCAGTAAGATACGCAAATAATCAAATACTTCCAGCATTTGGTAAGCTTAAACTATCGAATATCTCTGTCCCATATTGTCAAAAAGTGGTAGATGAATGGCACAGTAAATATGAAAGTTACGATTATATGAGAAAACAGACTGCACAAATTTTACGCTACGGGGTTGCAATGCAATATATTGACAATAATCCTATGGAAAAAACACTTCTTCCACGAAAAAAAGAGTATGAGAAAAATCGTAAATTTTACTCAAAAGAGGAGCTTAATAATTTACTGGATGCTTTTAAAGATTTTGGTAACATGAAACAATACGCCTTCTTCAGATTATTGGCATACACAGGTATGAGAAAGAGTGAAGTACTCGCTTTACAGTGGAAAGACATAGACACGTTTAATAAAGAACTACATGTCAATAAAACTCTTGCTGTAGATGAATTTGGTAAAGTTATAATTCAATCTCCGAAAACAAGAGCTTCTAGACGAGTTATCTCTTTAGATACTGAGACTCTTTCTATCCTCAACAACTGGAAATTACAGCAAAAAGAAGAGTATTTAAAACTTGGATACAATACTAGCTCTAAAGAGCAACATGTTTTTACAACAGTTAAAAACACTCTATACATTCCAAACACTGTTAATGATTGGTTAAGATATATTTTGAAAAAATATAACTTGCCTCGTATTACACCTCATGGGTTTAGACATACACATGCTAGTTTATTATTAGAAGCAGGAGAATCTGTCAAGGTAGTTCAACAACGATTAGGGCATGAAAATAGTAAAGTGACATTAGACATCTATGCACATATTACAAATAATGCACCTAAGAAAACAGGTCAAGACTTTGCTGATATGATGGCTCATCAGTAAAAGAGCTGGTCAAAATCTGGTCATTTCTAGTATACAGGCAAAACAAAAAAGCTAGAACCCTTATATATCAAGGGTTCTAGCTCCTATAACAGGTTTACCCAACACTGCCTTCCATCTCATAACTAATCAAACGGTTGAGTTCGACTGCGTATTCCATTGGGAGTTCTTTGGTGAATGGTTCGACGAAGCCCATGACGATCATTTCGGTGGCTTCGGATTCGGTTAGGCCTCGGCTCATAAGATAATAGAGTTGTTCTTCTGAGATTTTTGAGACTTTGGCTTCGTGTTCCAAAGAGACTTGGCTGTTGTGGATCTCGTTGAATGGGATCGTATCGGATTTTGAGTATTCGTCCATGATGATCGTGTCGCATTCAATGTGAGAGATGGAACCGGCGCTGTTTTTAGCGAAGGTTACTTGTCCTCGATAATTAACTTCTCCACCGTCTTTTGAGATTGATTTGGAGACGATGGAGCTTGACGTGTTTGGTGCGTTATGGATCATTTTTGCCCCAGTATCTTGGATTTGGTTTGCGCCAGCAAATGCAATGGAAAGCATCGTGCCACGCGCACCTTTGCCGTCTAGGTAAACACTTGGATATTTCATCGTTGTTTTAGCTCCTAGGTTGCCGTCAATCCATTCGACTGTGGCACCTTCGTAAGCTTTGGCTCTTTTGGTTACTAAGTTATAGACATTGTCTGACCAGTTTTGAATCGTGGTATAGCGACAATAGGCGTCTTTTCGGGTGAAGATTTCAACGATTGCTGCATGAAGACTGTTACTTGAATACGTTGGTGCTGTACAGCCTTCGACATAATGGATGCTGGCTCCTTCGTCAACGATGATCAATGTTCGTTCAAATTGTCCGGTATTTTCGGCATTGATCCTAAAGTATGTTTGTAATGGAACGTCGACTTTTACCCCTTTAGGTACATAAATAAATGTTCCTCCTGACCAAACAGCTGAATTTAAAGCAGCAAGTTTGTTGTCAGTGGGTGGGACTAATTTGGAAAAGTATTCTTTGAATAACTCAGGATATTCTTTCAATGCAGAATCAGTATCGGTGAAGACGATCCCTAATTTTTCAAATTCGTCTTTCATGTTGTGGTAAACGACTTCTGATTCATATTGAGCAGAAGCACCTGCGAGGTATGCACGTTCTGCTTCAGGAATCCCGATTTTTTCAAAGGTTTCTTTGATTTTATCAGGTACATCTTCCCAATCTCGGGCAGGTTTATCACTTGGTTTTTGGTAATATTTTATGGCATTGAAGTCGATGTCTGACAGGTCTGGTCCCCATTTTTGCATGGGCATTTTATTGAATGTTTCTAAGGATTTCAAACGAAAATCTAACATCCATTCAGGTTCACCTTTGATTCGAGACATTTCTCGAACGACTTCTTCAGTTAAGCCTTCTCCTGTACTGAAAACTGGTTCCACATCATCGTGAAAACCAAATTTATATTCTTCTAATTCTGGTACACCCATGTTCTCACTCCTCTTCCTGATGCACGTGATGGAAGGTTGCAGTGCCGTTTTCTTCCATTGCTTTTTCTAAGGCTTTCCAGCCTAATGTGGCACATTTGATTCTTGCGGGAAATTTGGCTACGCCACTGAGCATTGCTGCATCGCCTAATTGGTCGATGGCTTTGACATCTTTTCCTTGGACTAATTGCGAGAAATCAGTGATCAATTGTTGTGCTTCTTCAACAGATTTTCCCATGACAGCATCGGTCATCATGGATGCACTGGCTGTACTGATGGAACAACCGTTACCGTTGAATGCGATATTCTTGATGATTCCTTCTTTGACTTCGACTTGTAATTCGATGACATCGCCACAGGTCGGATTATTCAATTCGATTCGACTGGTTGATTCAGTCAACGTGCCTCGATGATGAGGATGCGAAGAATGATCAAGTATGACCTGGCGATAGAGATTATCTAGTTTAGAGAGTGCCATGTTGGAAAAACTCCTTCGTTGCAAGAATTGCTTCGACTAAACGATCTGCATCTTGTTTCGTATTATAAAAATAAAAGCTTGCTCGTGCGGTCGCTGAGACTTCTAAATAGTTCAATAAAGGTTGGGCACAATGATGACCTGCACGAACAGCGACACCTTCCATATCTAAAGCAGTGGCTACATCATGAGGATGCAAGCCATCTAGATTAAAGGCGATGACCCCTGTACGAGTAGCGGGATCTTGTGGACCATAAATGGTCAACCCATCGATTTGTTGTAGTTTAGGTAAGACATAGGCAATTAATTCTTTTTCATGATCATGGATATTGTCCAACCCAACATTTTCGAGATAATCAATTGCTTGACCTAGTGCGATGGCTCCAGCGATATTAGGTGTGCCGGCTTCGAATTTCCATGGAAGTTCTTTCCAAGTACTATCGTACAAGTCGACAAAGTCGATCATTTCGCCACCAAATTCGACTGGTTCCATTTGTTCTAACCATTTTCGTTTGCCATATAAGACTCCGATCCCAGTCGGTCCACACATTTTGTGTCCGCTAAACGCAAAGAAATCACAGTCTAATTCTTGGACGTTGATTGGCATATGAGGAGCGGATTGTGCGCCATCTACGACTAGTACCCCACCTTGCTCATGGACAAGTTTTCCTAGTTCTTTGACGGGATTGATCACACCTAAGACATTTGAAACATGAGCAATCGATACGATTTTTGTTTTGTTAGTGATCAATTGTTTTGCTTGTGCCATGTCTAAAAATCCGTCGGTAGTCAAGTCAATATATTTTAATGTTGCTCCTGTCTTTTTGGCTAATTGTTGCCAAGGAATGACATTGGAATGGTGTTCCATGTAAGAAATTAAGATTTCATCCCCTGCTTGCAGAAACTGTTCACCAAAACTGCGAGCGACCCAATTCAAACTCGTAGTAGTGCCACGAGTAAATAGGACTTCAGCAGTTTCAGCTGCATGGATAAACTTTCTGACCTTTTCCCGAGCGCCTTCATAGGCAAATGTTGCTCGTTCGGCTAAGGTGTGGACTCCTCGATGCACATTGGCATTATCTTGTTCGTAGTATTTTTTTATTGCTTCAATTACTGCTATTGGCTTTTGCGTAGTGGCTGCATTGTCTAAATAAACGAGCGGTTCATCATTGACTTCTTGAAATAATATTGGAAAATCTTCGCGAATGGTTTCTTTCAGAATCATACATTCAACTTCCCTTCAATAACCTCCACTAACTCTTTTCGGACTGCTTCTACTGGAATTGCTGTTAACACAGAGCCAAGGAAGCCTCGAATAACCAATCGTTCTGCTTCTTCTTTATGAAGACCACGGCTCATCAAATAATACATTTCTTCAGGATCGACCCGACCAACACTGGCAGCGTGTCCTGCAGTGACTTCATTTTCATCAATGAGTAAGATCGGATTGGCATCTCCTCTTGCTTTATCTGAAAGCATCAATACTCGACTTTCTTGTTGGGCATCGGCTCCTTTTGCGCCTTTTAAGATATGTCCGATCCCGTTGAAAGTCAACGTCCCTTTTTCTCGGATCACACCATGTTGTAAGATATGTCCGATCGTATGAGGCGCTTTGTTCGTGACACGCGTATCAATTCCTTGGATTTGTTTTCCTGAGCTAATGGCAACGATTTTCACTTCTGCATGGGCGCCTTCGCCAACTAAATCAGAATCAAAATCAGCAATTACATGTCCATCATTCATCACGCCGATTGCCCAATCTACAGAAGCATCACGTAAAATATGACCTCGACGATTGATATAAGAAGTGATATTTTCTCCTAATTGATCGACAGCTGAATATTTGATTTTTGCTCCAGCTTTAGCGATCACTTCGACAATGATATTACCAGAAGCTTTTTGGATTTTCTCTTTGGTCGATTGGAATCGTTCCAAGTAAGAAAACTCACTATGTTCCTCTGCGACGATCAAGACATGTTTAAAGAAATGCTGTGCTAACTTGCCATCTTGGATGAATAAGCTCTCAATTGGCTCATTGATCACGACATTTTTAGGAACATATAAAAACACTCCGCTGTTCATGAAAGCAGCATGTAAAGCGGTCAATTGATCTTCATCCATTTTCACTGCTTTTTCCATATAGTATGGTTTGATTAAATCTGGATGCTCTTGGAGCGCTGTGAAGATATCTGTAAAGATCACGCCTTTTTCCATGAGTTCCACTGGTAATTGTTCAAAGATCGTATTTGTTCCTTCTTGCACCAACACAGGGTTATCTTTCATTACGTCAAACCCAGCTACATTTCCTGTTTCACTAAAGTGGTCTGTGAACTCATGGATATCGAATAATGGCCAGCGATGGAATTTTACACGATCGATCTGAGGAAGTGGTAATTGATTGGCTTTTTCTAACGCTGCTTGACGTAATTGGGTCATCCATTCAGGTTCCCCTTTGCTTAAAGAAAAATTGGTAACTGCGTCAAGTTGGTCGAGCCAGTTCGTTTCTTTCATTTTCCGCTCCTCCTTACGCTTCTTCTTCTTTATAGTCGATTCCTAGTTCTTTGCTGATACCAGCATACCCTTCTGCTTCAAGTCGTTTTGCTAGATCTGCATTCCCAGTCATCACGACACGTCCTTCCATCATGATGTGGACGACATCCGGAGTGATATAATTCAATAATCGTTGGTAGTGGGTGATGATCAATGCGCCAAAGTTTTCGCTACGCATTTCATTGACCCCTTTTGCTACGACTTTCAATGCATCGATATCTAATCCAGAATCAATTTCATCTAAAATGGCAAAAGTTGGTTCTAACATCAATAATTGTAAGATTTCATTTCGTTTCTTTTCACCACCAGAAAAGCCTTCATTCAAGTAACGTTCGGCCATTTCTTCTGGCATATTTAACAGCGCCATTTTTTCATCTAATTTTTTCAAGAAAGTCAAAACAGACATTTTATCGTCTTCATCACGTTTGGCATTGATCGCTGCACGCATAAATTCTGCATTCGTGATCCCAGGAATTTCGCTTGGGTATTGCATCGCTAAAAATAATCCTAGACGTGCCCGCTCATCGACCTCTAAATCTAAGATATTTTTTCCGTCAAATAGGATCTCGCCTTCAGTGACTTCATAGTTTGGATTCCCCATAATAGCGGCTGACAGCGTCGATTTCCCTGTTCCATTTGGTCCCATAATGGCATGGATCTCGCCTGTTTTCATCGTTAAGTTTACGCCTTTAAGAATTTCTTTCTCTTCAATTGAGACGTGTAAATTTTTTATTTCTAAGACAGACATGCAAATTCCCTCCAGATTCTGTTTCGTTCTCACTTATTTTAGACTAATTGAGAATAGAGCGCAATGTTATAACCCACTAAAATCAAAACTTTTTTCACGAGTTATCATTAAATCAATATTACTAGATAATAATATTTATAAAGAAACTTCTGTTTTTAGCATTCATAGATCACTGGTTATGTTGATTTGTTTTATGTAAAACGATAGGTAAACGTTGGCTTGCAGAATGATGTCAGTACGCATCTCTTGATTACCGCTTATCTGTTCTTAATAAATGCTTCTTGAAAAATGCCATAATAAAGAGAGTTCTCTATTGGTTACATAGCTAATTTATTCACTATTCACTCTACAAAAAAACATCAAAGCTAGTAAAATCAACTAACTTTGATGTTTTTGATGACTTGATTATTTTTTAGATGAACATTTGATTTTGTTCAACTCTATTTTTTGAAGTGCTTATTTGGCATCAGCTGCGACAGGTTTGACTGAACCGCCCCATTTGTCTTCGATCCATTTTTGAACGTCTTCACGGTGTAAGACTTCAAGTAATTTTTTGATTTTTTCGCTATTTTCATCACCTTTACGTGTGGCAATGATATTCACATATGGTGAGTTGTCTTCTTCTAATAAGACAGAATCTTTCAATGGATTCAAACCAGCACCATAAGCAAAGTTTGCATTGATCGCTACTAAGTCACCTTCATCATTTTGATAAGTAGAAGCTAATAAAGAAGGATCAATCGAATGATTGAATTTTAAGTTTTTAGGGTTTTCAGCGATGTCATCAAACGTAGCTGTTTCTAGATCTACGCCATCTTTTACCTTAACTAAGCCAGCATTTTGTAAAATAGTGATGATTCGTCCCCAGTCAGATTCTGAATTTGAAGTAATCACTGTTGCGCCGTCTTTTAAATCAGCAATGTCTTTGATTTTCTTTGAGTACAAGCCCATTGGTTCAATATGGACAGCACCCGCATTGACAAAATCATAGCCTTTTTCTTTGATTTCTTTATTTAGATAAGGAATATGTTGAAAATAATTGGCATCGATATCGCCTTCTGCTAAAGATTGATTTGGTAAAATGTAGTCATCGAATTTCACGATCTCTAAATTAATGCCTTCGTCTTTCAATAGCGGTTGGACGTGTTCCAAGATTTCTGCATGAGGTGTTGGTGATGCGCCTACTTTTAAAGTTGTATCGTCACTTTTTGATGAAGCACCTTTACTATCGCTATTATTGCCACAAGCTGCTAACCCTACAGTCAGCAAGACCGCTGCTGCAAATCCAAAAATTTTCTTTTTCATATCCTTTATCCTCCTATTTCTTCTTATCTTTTATCTGTTTTCTTTGTTAAAAAGTCCCCGATTCCTTGAACAATAAATACAATGACTAGTATCACTAACGTTGCCACAAATGTCACGGTCAGATTACCACGTTGGTAACCTTCTTGCCAAGCAAGACCTCCCAAACCACCAGCTCCGATCGCACCCGCCATCGCAGTAAAGCCGATCATCGAAATGGTAGTAACTGTCAATCCGGAGATCAGTGCAGGCACGCTTTCTGGTATCAAGACTTTCCAAATGATTTCCCAGTAGCTGGCACCCATCGCATCCGCCGCTTCTAAAACTCCAGGACTAACTTCACGAAAAGCAATTTCAACTAGACGAGCATAAAATGGGGCAGCTGAAAGTACCAAGGCAGGAATAGCAGCTTGCGCCCCTAGCATGGTTCCGACGATTGCTTTCGTGAAAGGAATGATCAAGACCATCAAGATCATAAATGGCGTAGATCGAAAGATATTACTAATAATCGAAACAATGCCATAAATGATTCGTGCATAAGGTTTATTTTTCGTCCAATCGAATACAGGATCAAACCTAGTACCAAACCAATGATGGTCACTAATACCATGGACACCAACGTCATATACAGCGTATCGATGAATGCTTGTTTCATCGTTTCCATGTTGATTTGACTAAAATCTAAATACGTTTCTGCAAAGCTTTTATCCACGGTGGATCACCTCCACTCCAACACCTTGTTCTTTAATAAACCGCTCTGCTTGATCCAATTCGTTCTCTGACCCAGTCATCAGTGTCGTTAAGGAACCAAAAGAACCTTCTGCTGTTTGTTTGATTTTACCGTAAACGACATTGATGTCGACGTTATACTGACGAATGGCTTGAGAGATGACTGGCTCGTTAGCATTTTTTTCGTTGAACACTAATGTCACTAATCGACCTTTTGGATTTTCTTTGATCAATTCAGCCAATAATTCTTTTGAGTCTGCTTCTGGTTCGATATCTTGTTGCACGAAACGTTTTGTTACTTCTTGTTTTGGATTTTTGAAGACTGTCAAAACATCGCCTTCTTCCACAACTTTTCCTCGTTCCATCACAGCTACCTTGTTACAGATTTTACGAATCACGTTCATTTCGTGCGTGATCAATACGATCGTTAAATGTAATTTCTTATTGATAGCTAATAAAAGATCCAATACTTCTTCAGTGGTTTGTGGATCTAGCGCACTGGTTGCTTCGTCACAAAGTAAGATCTCGGGATCGTTTGCTAACGCTCGAGCTATCCCAACTCTTTGTTTTTGTCCTCCTGAAAGTTGAGAAGGATAGGCATTTCCTCTACCCTCTAATCCGACTAATCCAAGCAATTCTTCCGCCCGTTCTTTGCGTTGGGCTTTAGGTACGCCTGCTAATTCTAATGGTAGTTGGATATTTTCTAAAACTGTCCGTGACCATAACAAATTGAAATGTTGGAAAATCATACCGATTTTTTTACGAAATGTTCTCAGTTCTTTATTTTTTAGTTTGGTAATCTCTTGGTCATTCACAACAACCGTTCCGCTAGTAGGTAGCTCTAATCCGTTCAATAAACGGACAAGTGTACTTTTACCTGCTCCAGAATAGCCAACGATGCCGTAAATATCACCCTTTTCAACAGTTAATGAAACATCATTTACCGCTTGGATCGTTCCATTTCTGCCACCAAATGTTTTCTCAACATTGGTTAATTGGATCAATGACATATTGCTCACATCTTTCTTTTATTTTTTACATGGAGATCAAGTAGGAAACAAAAAAGCTTCCGCCCCCTTGCTTTAGCAAAAGGACGAAAGCTGAAACTTCCGTGTTACCACCTTGATTTGCTGCTATCTCACAATAACAACCTTTACCAGTACTTGGGTCATCGTTCTTTCATCATAATCCTGCCCGTATACCGTTGTGCTGTAACGGGCACCCCCGTAGTAAGTTTGCAAGGCTCACCTACTCTGCTCTAAGACCATCTTCCATCTCATTTCCGTTACCCTTTTTCAGCAATCAGGGCTCTCTTTGAACGTCTGTGACATGTACTCTTCTTTTCAAAGCTTTATTTATGATTGTTCTGATTATAGCAGTTGGAAAATAACGTGTCAACATTTTACCGGTTACTTCTTTAAAATTTTCTGAAAATTGCTAACTCTTATAATTTCTCAAATTCTGTTGGATCGACTTCTTTAAAGCTTAAAAGCCAAGCATTCATTTCATCTTGATCATTTAAGACATTGATATCTTCATTGATTTTTTCATTCACGGAAGAAACCGTACCGCTTAACGGGCTAGCAAATTCACTGACCGCTTTTTCAGCTTCCACTTCGATCAAAGGCTCCCCGATTTGATAAGACTGACCAGCTTTTGGCAAATTGGCAAATGTGATATCACCTAATTCTTTTTGTGCTTCATTAGTTAAACCGACACAATATTCTTTCCCATTAAATAAGATCCAAAGGTTATCTTTTTTCTTCAAGTGTTTCCCAGCCATTTTATATCAATACTCCTTCGTATATTTTTTCATTAAAACCGATTGCGACGAGTTGTTTGCCTTTGACGATCAGGGGACGTTTGATTAACATCCCATCACTTGAAAGAATGCGACTAGCTTCATTGATCGAAAAATCAGCCACTTGGTCTTTTAGCCCCATTTCCCGATACTTCATGCCACTCGTATTGAACAGACGACGTAATGGAATCTCATTATGTTCCAACCAGTCTGTGATCATTTCTTCCGATGGTGGACTAGCAATCATATCAATTACTTGATAATCAACATGATGCGCATCCAACCAAGCTTTCGCTTTTTTGCAAGTGGAACATTTCGGATACCAATAAAAACGATACAACAGTGTTACCTCCTAGAAGTTTTCGCAGGCGCCTCATTTTGATACCTCATGGATAATATCAAACCGATACCGATCATATTTCCAAGGATCGATGATCCACCTTGACTAATGAATGGCAGGGGAATCCCTGTTAATGGTAAGAGTCCAATATTAGCACCAATATTTTCAAATACATGGAACAAGAGCATCATGATCAAGCCGCTGGCGATATAAGCATAAAATTCATTGTTCGTATCAAAGCAGACACGAATCATACGATAAATCAAAATAAAATACAAGAAGATGACGAATGCGCCACCGATAAACCCAAAATTCTCACCAATCACGGTGAAAATCATATCTGATTCACGAACAGGTACATAGATATTACTTACATTAAATCCTTTACCTAATAATCCACCAGTTCCTATTGCAAGCAACCCTTGTGCTGGCTGATAGCTCATCCCAGTCGTGTCATGGAATGGATCAAGCCAAGAATCGATACGAGCAAACTGGTAAGATTTAAACCCGATTTTATATAATAAATCTCTTCCGCCTTCTGTGGTAACTAAAAAGATCGTCCCAGCACCGACAATCACTGCCAAAGCAATTACGGGCACGATAATGCGCCAAGAGATACCAGACATTAAGAAAACTCCACCAAAAATTGCTAAGAATACCAGCATGGTCCCAAAATCATCTTGTGCCATAATCAAGGCTAAAACCGGGAGCGTCACAATCAACATCTTGGCGATCAACCAAAAATCTGATTTGAGCGTTCGTTCCTTCATCTGAGTATTATGTTTTGTCACGATCAACGCCATCATTAAAATATAAGCAATTTTCATTAACTCTGCTGGCTGAAACGTCAAGGAACCAAAACTAAACCAGTTTTTGGAACCGGTCGACTGGGCGAGGTTGCGGTCATAAAACTTTAACAAGAGTCCCATTACAATTAGACCAAAACCATAGAGATAAGGTGTTAATTTCCAGATCCATTTGGAATTCAAATGCATAATCACGACAATAGCAATTGAGCCCACGATATACCAAATCGCTTGCATCCCAACACCTCTTACTACCGAAGGGTGGTTAGGATCATGACTCAGCGCGACATATAAAGAAAGCAATCCAATCAAACATAATAAGAAGACTGGTAATATGACGCCATAATCAATGCGATTATCACGATTATTATTAGAAGCTTTTATTTTTTTTCCATGTTTCATCCCTTTTCTTAAAAACCATACTGTTCTATATTATAGCGGTCTAGCGGCATAATTGAAAGCCAAAGCAAATACATTTGGGAAAACTTAAAATTATTCTTATCTAATCATCTGCCTTGCTGCTCTTCAGTCAGACCCATCATCGAGATAACAGATAACGTTCTGACGAATCATTTTTGATAGCGTTCATTATATCTCAAGATCTCTTTACCAATCGCTTGTAAATTCTCTGAAACTAAATTTGTTCGCTGGATCAAATAAAAATTTCGATGATACGCTAATTTCTCGGTTGGAACTTCTGGTGGCACCGCACGTTTTGATAAAATCGAACGTCCTACTCCTTCCTTTAAAAGAGCGACAATGACTTCGTTGCTTTTTACTAACAACTTTTTCCCATGGATATTTTTTTCTTCAAAATACCGTTGCGTATAATGAAAAACTCCAGAAGTTGTTTCTCGAACTAACCATAACTGACTGTCAGGATCCCCCGCGATCACTAGTTCATCCTCCATCAATGAAAATCTTTGAACACCAGAAGTTTCTAAAGGTTTTTCGATAAAACCAAAGTCAGCCTCGTGTTTTGCTACTTGTTCCAACGCATCATGAGAATTGGCATAGGCAATCACAAAATTAATTTTAGGATATTTCAAAAGCAAATCTTTCAACAATTTTGGTAACAGATAGACGGCAAAAGTGTGAGAAGCAACGATTCGGCAAACTTCTTCTTCATTTTGTTCATCTAGTAATTGTTGTTGTGTTTCTTGCCACTCCTCTAATAAAACTAACGCTCGTTCGTAGAGTAGATCTGCTTGTTTTGTCGGCTTCATTTCTTTCCGACCATTTCGCTCAAAGAGAATCACTCCTAATTCTCTTTCCAGCTGTTTGATTTGATTGGAGACAGCAGGTTGAGATAAGAAAAGTAATTCGGCTGTTCGAGAAAAATTTCTTGTTTCGTATACGACACGAAAAGTTGTTAACAATTTCAGCATGCGATCACTTCCATAATTTTTTATTATAGTAACTATATCAACTATTTGATTTAAATATATCACGAAATGACTATAATAGTAAATGTAACGCACAATATATGAGATTGAAAAGCAACGAATGTTTCAATCTCGCTCAGACATAAAAAGATCGTTACTTGTATTCTTAATGATCAGTCAGGGCTACCGATTTGTTTATTTCCCAATAAATAGTCATTCATAATTATTTATGCAACCTACTATCAACCTTTCCACCTGACTGATCATTTTGTTCTGAGCTTTAGACAACACACTCATCTTATGAAAAGGAGAATTCAATTAATGAAGAATTTTTTAAAACTTATTCCTGTCCCGATTTGTGGGCTCATTCTAGGTTTAGCTTCGCTAGGTAATCTGTTTAAAGAATATCATTGGATTCATCTAGGGAATATCATTGGTGGGATTAGTATGATTCTCATGATCCTAATGTTTAGCAAATTGTTCCTATTATTTGAACATACGAGACAAACATTACATGATCCAATCATTGCCTCGGTTTCACCGACTTTTACGATGTCATTAATGGTTATTTGTACTTACTTTGTACCATTTACGCACCTTTTACCAATCGTTCGGATCATCTGGCTTGGCGCTGTCCTGCTACAAGTGATTTTAGTTGTTTACTTTACTTACCATCATGTAATCAAAGCAGACTTATCACTGGAAGTCATTTATCCAAGTTGGTTCATTATTTATGTTGGTTTCGGGGTAATTACAGTAACTGCTGGAAACTTTTTCCCATTCATTGGCCAACTATTCTTTTGGTTATCTCTAGCTTGTTACGTTTTCTTATTGCCAATCATCATCCATCGGGTGTTTTTCGTGAAAAACATGGCACATCCTACACTACCATTGATCACAATCGTTGCAGCTCCGGGATCGCTTTGTTTAACTGGCTATTTGAAAAACTTTGCGCAACCTTCCTTTTATTTAGTCGTTGCCTTATTTATCCTTTCGCAAACTTTATATTTTATCGTGCTATCTCTTTTACCACGATTACTTAAACTACATTTTTATCCAAGCTACGCTGCTTTTACCTTTCCACTAGTTATTTCTGCAACTGCTATGTTTTGTGCTGTAAATTACTTTCATTCATTAGGGATCGCTACTGGCTTTTTAACGGTCTTGAAACTGGCTGAATTAGTAATCGCTACTGGAATGGTGCTTTATGTATTAGGTCATTATATCCGCTTCTTGTTCAAAGAACATGGAAACACAAATAAATATGTCCCTAAAGAAATTTAATTAAGATGTTATTCTTCTGTCTTTTTCAAATTTAGAAAAAGGCAGAAGATTTTTTGCGTTTTTAAACTTTGTCAATCAAAACGAATAGTGCTACTATTATCAAGGATATTCTTGAGTTCAGAGTCGTCGTCCTCTAAATACGAGTACCCGTTTTTCAACTCTGAAACATGCGCACAGATAATGAAAGGAATTTTTAGAACATGAATCTACAAGTAACCATTAATCAATTTAAAAATCAAGGCTCACGAAGAATCTTGCCTGGATTACTTCTTGCTTTTTCAGTAGCAGTCATGAGCAAACTTCTCGCATTGTTGCTCCCACAGCTTGGTGCTGCCACGATCGCCATTTTATTAGGGATCTTGTTAGGTAATACTTTTTTCAAACAACCTTCTTTAGCCATTGGAACGAAATTCGCTGAAAGCAAATTATTGGAATGCTCCGTTTTCTTATTGGGAGCAACGGTTACGGCTCAAACGATTGCTCAAATCGGCATTAAAGGGATTGCCTTCGTCTTGTTGCAAATGAGTGTGACGATCGTCGGTGCCTATTGGATCGGCAAAAAATTGTTGTTTAGTGATACAGCTTCCTTGATGATGGCAGGAGGAAATGCTGTTTGCGGTTCTTCGGCTATTGCAGCGATCTCTCCAGTGATCCATGCTGAAGAGGAAGAAAAAGGACAGATCATTACATTAGTTAATTTATTAGGAACGATCATGATGCTTTCTTTACCTTTTCTTGGCTTACACTTATACGGAGATCACTTAATTGAAAAAAGTGCCCTTTTAGGTGGAACACTTCAATCTGTTGGACAAGTAGTCGCTGGCGCCAGTTTGCTTGATGCTTCAGTTGTTCAATTTGCCATGCTCTTTAAAATTTTAAGGATCATGATGTTAGTTGCTGTTGTCTATTTATTTGAAAAATTTATCCAAAAAAAGACAGCTTCTGCTGAAACGATTTCGTCTGACAGTCCCAAGAAAAGAAGATTCCCATTACCATGGTATGTTTTAGGCTTTTTAGTTTTCTGCTTGCTCAACAGCCTATTTACGCTCCCAACTTTTATCGACAAAGGGGCTCACTTTATTAGTAATTGGTTTGAAATCACTGCTTTAGCCGCAATTGGTTTACGTTTAGATTTCGCTAAATTCATGAAAGAAGGACCTCGATTCTTATCTTATGGTCTAGCAGTTGGTTTACTGCAAACTGTTTCTGCGCTGCTATTCATTTGGTTAACAACACTATAACTACCGGATTCCACTGGTATAAGCGGTCTGCCTTTGTTGGCTTCATAAAATCCCCAGACTTAAAACCACCTCTTCGTCCCAAAATAGTCACTTCTATTTCAGGGCGAAGGGGTGGTTTTTAGGTCAAATAATTCCAGTTCTTTTTTATTCAGATAGTGCTTTTTCTAATACAAGTAGTTGACGTTTGATCAATAAGCCAGCTTCCGCATTTCCCATATAACCGGTTAATTGACCGTTTTGTCCAATCACTCGATGACATGGAATCACGATTGGTAATGGATTCATGCGATTCGCTTGTCCGATTGCTCGGACCGCTTTGGGATGATCAATGGTTTCTGCTATTTTTTTATATGTGCGTATTTCTCCATAAGGAATCTCTTGTAATGCTTGCCAAACCTTTTGTTGAAAAATCGTGCCTGTGTTTATTGATAACGGAAGTTGAAAGTCCTGCCGGTTTCCCTCAAAGTACTCAGCCAATTGACGTTCTGTTTCAAGTAGGATTTCTTGTTTCTTTCCTTGATCCTGTGCACCATTTACCGCCATTTCTTCAATCGGATGAAACGAAACCTTCGTCAACCCATTCTGATCTGCATCTAACCATAGTTCTCCAATTGGCGTATTTATTTTCATTTTCATCGTCTAATCCTGAATGAACTAGACTTGCCCTCCTCTACCGTTCTACTATTTTATTTATCTTGTATTATTTTAGCTAAAAATGCAATTTAAAGTTTTATTAAGTGTCAGCTTAATGATAAACTAAAAATGATGATTACTTAAGTAACAGAAAATACAGTTTATTTACTATTCTGTTCGAACAAATAATATTTGCTTGAAAGGATTTATCATATGAAAATATCAATTGTTGTCCCTTGCTATAACGAAGAAAAGACTGTACCGCTTTTTTTCGATGAAGTAGAAAAATTCAAAGACGGACACGAGTTTGAATACTTGTTTATTGATGATGGCTCCTCAGATGGTACGCTACAAGCCATTAAAGCATTAGCGAGAAAATATAAATATGTGAGATTCGTTTCTTTTTCTCGAAATTTCGGAAAAGAAGCTGCCCTCTATGCGGGTTTACAAGCTTCGACTGGGGAGCTAATCACAGTAATGGACGTTGATTTACAAGATCCTCCAGAATTACTACCACTCATGATTGAAAAAATCACGACAACTGACATTGATTGCGTAGGAACGAGACGCTCAACAAGAGAAGGAGAACCAGTGATTCGGAGTTTCTTCGCTAAACGGTTCTATCAGTTGATCAATAAAATCAGTGACACAGAAATGGTAGATGGTGCAAGAGATTTCCGTTTGATGACTCGACAGATGGTTGATGCTGTTTTAGAGTTAACCGAGTACAATCGTTTTTCAAAAGGATTATTTAGTTGGGTCGGTTTCAAAACAGAGTATCTTTCTTTTGAAAACCGTGAACGAGTGGCTGGTGAAACCTCTTGGTCCTTTTGGAAATTATTCAATTATTCGATTGATGGAATCGTCAATTTTTCAGATGCACCACTAACGATCGCCTCTTTCACTGGCGCTCTTTCTTGTATTGGTTCGGGAATTGCTATTTTATTTATCATTGCACGAGCCTTATTATTTGGTGACCCGACAGCCGGCTGGCCTTCAATGGTATCGATCTTTTTATTTATCGGCGGCATCCAATTACTATGCCTAGGGATCATTGGCAAATACATTGGTAAAATTTTCCTTGAAACCAAACAACGCCCCGTTTATATCATACGTGAAACAGAACAAACCATCGTTTCTCGTGAAAAAGAATAAGTCGTGAGAATAACTATTTCTATTTCGAGATTTTCTCCCTTCGTGCCAAGGTTTTCTCTATAAAAAAACACCTGAAATGAGCGTTTGATTTCAGGTGTTTTTTATTTTTCTAGTTAGCAAATACATTACTTCTAAACATAACAATAACATTCCGATAAAGCTATTGAATGAATCTCTGTCACATTATAGGCAGGTAAAGAAAAAAGACTAGCTGGTAGAGGAAACATTGGACGTTTCCTTTTGATTTACGACATTTTTTTCGCTGATGCATTGTTTAATTTGTTTAATTAGTTCTTGCCAATTATGATTGTTGGGCAATCGTTGCCATAAGATATGGGTACATTGAAGGTTTCCTAAATGAAAGTCAGAAATATAGATATCCGTTTTCGAAGAAATAACTTTTTCAATGACTATTTTTCCAGCTAAGGAATATTGGAGATGTTCTGCAATAAACTCTTCATACGCTTTTCCATAAGAAAAATCCAACGTAATATAAACAGCTTCTTCAACTGCTTCTAAGGGAAAATTTTCAATCAATTCCATCATATAGTACATGTATAAATCTGCTTTTTCTTCTTCATTAAGTAAAATAGAACGAGCTGTTTCCATAATGGTTTCATTGACTTTCTGATCAAATAAAGGATATTCTTCTCTTAAAAATTGAAAATTATGGATATTTCCAAAACGATGATGGATATCGGGCATAAATAACAACCGTTCATGTAGCGGTTGCACATTTTTCAATAACACTTTAAACAGACGTTGATCAACAAAAGTTGAATCAGCAATACCTTTTAGCATACTTGAATAATTATTGTTAAAAATTGACAGTGTCGGATCTAGTTCAGAAAAATCTAGACAAGACTTCTTATCAATGATCCGATTAACATATAAATAGGCATACAAGACTGAAGCTTCTTTTACTGCTACTGTATCTGATATTTGGTACTCTGTCTTCAATTTTCCTGCAAGTTTTTGAACCAATATTGAGGTCTGATCAACTTTGATCGTCAGATGTGCTTCATCCAAATACGCTTTTCTCTGAATCCGAAGCGCACTGATTGATAGAAATAAAGATAATTTATAACGTAAACTATTACGGATTCTAATCCTAAAAAATTGTTCGATCCAAAATACAAGCCGGTCACTTTGATTTTTTTGTTGCTCAGTAAAAGGGGAATCAATCCCATTCAAATTATGGAGAATGCCATATCCTACCGAGCGAATCTTCCATTCATTCCCTACTATCTTATTTTTCTTAATAATGAGATGATCTTTTTCTAACAATTTATTGATTCGTTTTTTATAAAGATATAAAGAAGAATTTGAAATGTAATGATCGGTCGTAAATTTATTAATCGGTCGGTTTGAAAACAGCAGGAAAATAAGCAGCTGATAAGTTAGCGAACTATTTAAATAGTGCTGACGTAATTTAAGAATGTTCTCATCACAAATAAAAGAATATACTTGAATAACGCCCCGCTTTACGACAAAAAAATCATTTAAGCATAATTTCTGTTCTAGCTCCATTTTCAACTCATGAATTAATTTACTTAATTTAAATTTAGATATACCTGTTTTCTGCGCTAAAAAAGAGATTTCTACTCTTTCACCAAGTTTTGTCTGAATAAGTTCCAGAAGTTTAATTTTCATTTTTGAGTTTTCATCTAGCAACTGAACGATATCCATTTCGCCATTCCTTTCCCTAATTACTTCCAGTAGATGAATTCAATACACTAGAAGTATGTTAATTATTCAGTTTTGCTCTTTTTCCAAAAGACCTGATAGTTTTCAAGAGCATTGAATCCTATTCCAAACATTTCGAATCAGAGGCTAGAAAGGTTCTTTTCGTTCGTTTTTGACAAACTTCGTTGTTTTATTTGTTGCTGTGTAGTTGGTTTTATTTGTTGTTTTATTTGCTGTTTTATTTGCTGATGAACTTGATAAACGATCTGTTTTACTTCATTTTTATTTATATTTTGAGTTTCAACAAGCTCTTTATTTTGAAGTTGACTAGGAATTTTAGGCGCTTCATTTATCGTTATTTTATGGTAAACATAAGTAACTGGTTGATACTGATCATTCAATGCATCCATACGCTCATCTGAAAACTTGCTCTCATCCAAAAGATTTCTTTCAAGTGTCGCTGCGTAAGCAAATGTTGTCCCGTTAGTAAGAACCTGACCAACAACTAACCCCATCACCAATACCTGATAAATTTTTTTCTTTTTCATTTTTCCCTCCTAATTTAAAATAAATTCAAATATATAATTAGAATAGAGTGTTTTTTATTGAATAAACACCAATTTTTCCGTTTTTTCTATTTTTTTCACTTTTAAAATAAAAAATAATAGTATTATGAAGGTTTGCTGATGTTTGCATATAAATATGAAAAATAAATAACTAATTTCAAGTGAATTTTTTTTGATCGTCAAATTTCTTCAACTTTTAAATCAGAAGGTCATGAAGCAAGATCATACAGACCATCGTTTATTTCAATATAAAAATACAACTACAGAACTAGTTTGCTATCATTAATAACGACAAATAAATAACCAATAAAAAAATCGGTATAACATTTTAAAAATTAGCAATCTATATTTACAGTGAAAAAAAAGGCGACTTAGATAGCAAAAAAAGGAATAATGTGCCAAATAATTGACTTGATTTAAGAAAAAAATCATTTCCTATCCGCTTTTTTCCTATCCATAATTTTACATTTATTAGAAATCCCACTTAGTTTTTTATAAAAAAGAACGAAACCTCTAGTTGTGCCAAACTCCTTTAATTTTCAACAGTTTTATGATTCCATCTGTTTTAGCACTTGATGGCTGTCATTTGTTCAACAAAAAAACATCAAAACTAGTAGAATCTACTAATTTTGATGTTTAAAAAATTGGTTGAAGAACCAGATCTTGATGCTTCTTCGCAGTTATTGAATAGTAAAACAGATCCAGAATCGACATCCCCGTATCCGCTATTTTTAATGATGTTCCTTCCTCTTCTTTTCAAATTCCTTACGAAAAAAAGCAACGATCTCAAAATAAAAAATCTTTGAGATCGTTGCTTTTATAAATGATGCCAGCTGCAGGAATCGAACCTGTGACCTACGCGTTACGAGTGCGTTGCTCTACCAACTGAGCTAAGCTGGCGTTTCCATATGAAATTATATACGTATTTTAAAAATTTGTAAAGGCACAAGTGTAAATTTCGTTCTATTTCATGATTTTTTTCATAAAACGTGGTATAATTGATTTGAAAGGCAGGTTTTATGAAAATGGCAACGTTTGGAAAATTTGATACAACTATCGTACCGTCAGAATTTGGGGAAAAATTTACGATCGACACTCACGTGACATTTATGATTCATGGAACACCGCAAACTGGAACAATTTCAAAACAACTGAAAAACTCGGCTGTGGTTGAAATTGACAAAACAGATGAAAATGCCAATTTAATGACACAAAGCAAAGGTGTAATCATCATCAATTACAAAGAATTGAAGAAAATTTAACACTGACCATCTCTGCGTTTTTTGGGATGTTTTTTTATTTGAAAAATTTCATCAACTATCTAGGATCACTTATTCCATTCATGGCATCATAAACGTGCCTATTGTTCTCTCTAACTTAAAAATAGTTTTTTTCTCACATCAATAAAGACTTATGAGATGTCAAAAACTATCCTCTATTCTTTTGCTGTTCCTCTTGTTCACTTAAGATTCTGCAAGACTCCATCCGTTTTTTCAAATTCCGTATATTCTTTGATCCATCTTCTTGCAGCTATTCTTTGAATAAACTACTTTCTATCAAAACCATGATAAATTACTAGAATTAATAACAAACAAAAAACCATAATAGAATAAGAAATCCTACTATGGTTTGGTGCCTTAGCGTTTATTATTTTTATTTCGTACCAAATAAACGGTCCCCTGCATCGCCTAGACCTGGAACGATGTAGCCGTGTTCATTCAATTTTTCATCTAATGCAGCTGTGTAGATGTCAATATCTGGATGTGCTTCTTGTAAAGCTTTTACACCCTCTGGAGCAGCTACTAGACAAACAAATTTGATATTTGAAGCGCCACGTTCTTTTAATGCATCGATCGCCATGATCGCTGAGCCACCTGTCGCTAACATTGGGTCAACAACAAATAATTGTCGTGCATCGATATCTTCAGGTAATTTTACGAAATATTCATGAGGTTCAAATGTTTCTTCGTCACGGTATAACCCGATATGTCCGACTTTCGCAGCTGGGATCAATTCTAAAATACCGTCAACCATCCCAATACCTGCTCGTAGAATCGGAATGATCGCTACTTTTTTACCAGATAACGTTTTTTGAGTTGTTTCTGTAATCGGTGTTTCGATTACGATATCTTCTAATGGCATGTCACGTGATACTTCATATGCCATCAACATAGCAATTTCGTCGACAACCTCACGGAAAACTTTTGTTCCACAGTCTTTGTCACGAATAATAGTTAGTTTATGTTGGATCAATGGATGGTCGATTACTTGGAATTTGCCCATTTTTCTGGTCTCCTTTGTTCTGTCGTTTCTTTTTAATTGTAAAACAAAAAGACCCAATTGACTAGTCAAACCAACAACTTTTCAAAAGAAAATAAAATAAATAAAACAACAGTAATCAAAAATAAAAAAAGCAGTAAAAAATAACAAAAAAGCTTTGAACAATGAGTTTTTTTGTTATTTTTACTGTCTTTTAGTCAGATTAATATTACATATATCTGGTTATATAAATAGGATCATCGATCCTGCTGTAACCACTGAGTCGCTAAAAGCATCGCTGCTCTGGTAGCATTGGTTTGGTCCAATGAATTGACCATCACAAAATCGTGGATCATCCCTTGAAAACGAACCTGGGTGACTGCCACACCTACATCACGTAACTTCCGAGCATAAGCTTCTCCTTCGTCTCTTAAAACATCCGCTTCACCAGTTAAAATCAAAGCTGGTGGTAAGTCTGCCAAGTCTTCAGAAGTCGCTCGTAATGGTGATGCGGTGATTTCTGACCGCTCTGAATCATCAGTTGTATATTGGTCCCAAAACCATTTCATTCCTTCTTTTGTTAAAAAATAGTTTTCGGCAAATTCTTGATAAGAATCAGTAGTGAAATTGGCATCCGTCACCGGATAAAACAAAAGTTGTTTTTGGATCGGCAACCCTTGGCGTTCTTTGGTTAAAATAGTCATTACAGTTGCCATATTACCTCCAACTGAATCGCCCGCTACCGCTAATTCAGTTAAATCTAACCCTTTTGATTCCGCTAGTTCACTTAGCTTTTGTAAGACTGCATAGCTTTGTTCGATCGCTGTTGGATATTTTGCTTCCGGCGAACGGCTGTACTCTGGAAAAACGACGACCGAGTTCGTGCGAACGGCTAATTCACGAATCAACTTGTCATGAGTTTGTGCGCTACCAAAAACCCAACCAGCTCCATGAATATAGAAAATCACTGGTAATTTATCAGTATTTCCTTCTGGACGGACAAAACGAACGTTGATGGACCCCCATTGACCAGTATCAACCTTTAAATCTTCAATGTCGACTGGTAGTTTATCAACGGGCGATTCTTGGACTTTTTCTAATAGCGCTCGTCCTTCTTCAGGTGGTAATTCGTAGATTCTTGGGTGGGGAGCATTTGCATCACTAAATTCGATTGCTGATTTTTCTAATGAGATTCGTTCGGTCATCATGGTTCCTCCCTAGATTATAATAAAAAGCCAAATTACACCTCATATACTAGTGAGCCCCAATGAAAAAGTCAAAAAATCAGTTTGTTTGTTTTCTCTCAAACTCAGTCAACATAAGCATTCCCCATACTTCCCCCAGTACCTCCGTCTTAGTTTATCCCTTCATTAAAACAAAACCTCAACACTTCCATACCTAATCCATCTCAGTCCTATATCTCAGGCTATTTTAAATAGATTTCACCAATGTATTCGTGCTGCATCGATAGAAGAAAACTTTTGCCTAAATAAAACTAAAACACCCAAAAGAAGCGATTCCAACAACTTTCCCTTGAAAAAGTGTCCACACACAATAAGCCATTTCAAAAAATAATCCAAAGAATTCCAAAAACAGGAGAAGCGATTTTGGATTCTTCGGATTATTTTTAATATACAATAAATTTTAGCAAACTAAGAATTTTGAAACAGTTGCTTTTTTATGTCTGCTGATGGTACTTCTTGCGTTAAGCGACTCGTTTTGTAGTGATTATTCCTTTTATTTATTATATAAAGGATATTTTTCAGTCAATTCACGCACACCAGCTTTGACTTCAGCTAATTCGGCTTCATTCTCTTTGGCTTGTAAAGCTTTGACGATCAATTCCGCCACCTTCACAGCATCTTCTTCTTTGAAGCCTCTTGTAGTAATTGCTGGAGTACCGATACGGATCCCGCTAGTCTTGAACGGGCTAAGTGTTTCAAATGGAATTGAATTTTTGTTAACCGTAATATTCACACTATCTAAAATACTTTCGGCTTCTTTCCCGTTTAACTCTAATCCACGGACATCGATTAAAACTAAATGATTATCCGTTGCGCCAGAGACCACTCTTGTACCGATTGCTTGATTGAAGACTTTTGCCATCGCTTTGGCATTAGCAATAATCTGTTCACTGTATTCTTTAAATTCAGGTGTCAAAGCTTCTTTGAATGCTGCTGCTTTCCCTGCAATGACATGCTCTAGTGGTCCACCTTGGATGCCAGGGAAAACTGCACTATTGATTTTTTTCGCTAATTCTTCATTATTGGTCAAAATCATACCACCACGTGGTCCACGTAATGTTTTATGAGTGGTTGTCGTAGTAATGTCCGCATAAGGGATTGGACTTGGATGGACACCAGCTGCAACTAAGCCAGCGATATGTGCCATATCAACCATTAATTTCGCACCTACTTCATCAGCGATTTCTCTAAATTTTTCAAAATCAATGATTCTACCATAGGCACTTGCTCCGGCAACGATCAATTTTGGTTGATGTTTTCTAGCTAAAATCCGCACAACATTGTAATCAATGACTTCTGTTGTTGGATCAACACCATAGGCTACAAAATGGTACGTTTTTCCACTAAAGTTCACAGGAGAACCATGAGTCAAATGTCCACCTGCTGAAAGATCCATCCCTAAAATCGTGTCACCAGGTTCTACTAAAGCAAGATATGCTGCCGTGTTCGCTTGTGAACCAGAATGAGGTTGAACATTGACAAATTTTGCACCGAATAATTCTTTTGCACGATCGATCGCTAAACTTTCGACGATATCGACAAATTCACAGCCACCATAATAACGATGCCCAGGGTAACCTTCTGCATATTTATTTGTCAAGATACTTCCTTGAGCCGCCATCACTGCTTCAGAGACAAAATTTTCGGAAGCGATAAGTTCCAAATTATTTTCTTGTCTTTCTTCTTCTTTTGCGATTGCTGCCCATAAATCTGGGTCAAACGTTTTGTAGTCTACCACACACAACAGCTCCTTCTTATTGTTTACTAAGAAATCATGAATCAACTAGCAATCTATGCACGATCAGCTAAAATCCTTAACTGGTCATTCAGATCGCTGTAAAAAGCTACATCTCACGAATGATTGCTGATTCTTTCTCTTTTGAACATGATCTCTCAGTTTTATTCAAGTTTATTCAAGTAGAGTTTACTTTATTGCATTGTATCATAATAAAGTATGGGTACAAGCTACCTACGTTCTTTTTTCAAAATATTTTTGTCCCGCTGATTTTTTTAAGCGATTCATATAAGCATTTCCCAGACCTTCTTCTGGAAATACTGCAACAAAGATCATATCAAGTCCAAGGTTCTTCTCATCTAACCCACGTAATCCTGCAAATAATCCTTTCGTAGCGGCTTCTACTGAATCATCAAAATACATGTAGACTGCTGCTACATCAAAACGAACAGCTTCAGCAATTTTAGGACCTGCAATTACTCCAACACGCAAATGTTCTTCTTTCGCCCATTTTACAGCGGCTTCCCAATCATTTTCTTGGACCATCATGACTTGCGTATCAGGCGAATAGTGCTTATATTTCATTCCTGGTGATTTAGGTGTTTCAGTGCTTTGGACTAAATGACGATCAACGGCCACCTTTCCACCGATCACTTTTTCAAGCTGTTCTTTGGTCACCGCTCCTGGACGTAAAATCATGGGTTCACGATCCGGATCACTGAGATCGATCACGGTTGATTCCACACCAATTCGGGTTGCACCATCATCAATGATCCCATTGATTTTTCCTTTTAAATCATGGTAGACATGTTCCGCAGTCGTTGGACTAGGTTTTCCCGAAGTATTCGCACTAGGACCAACAATTGGTATACCAGCTAATTGGATGACTTCAAGCGTTTTTTTGTTATCTGGCATACGAAAAGCAGCTGTGGATAACCCACCTGTTACAATAGGTGGTAAAGACCCTTTTTTGATCTCAAAAATAAGTGTTAAGGGACCTGGCCAGAAATGATTGACGATTTTTTCCGTTAAAGGATGAAAGTTATCCACAAATTGTTTTACTTGCTCAAACGATGAAACATGGACAATCAAAGGATTATCTTGTGGACGACCTTTGACCGAAAACACTTCGGTTACCGCTTCAGGCAAAAGTGCATTAGCGCCTAGTCCATAGACAGTTTCAGTTGGAAAAGCAACGAGTTCGCCACTTTTTAATGCTTGTGCTGCTTCTGATAATTGTTCTTCATGATAATAGTTTGTTTCCACAGTCTATCCACACCCTCATTTTTCAATATGCTTGATTTATTCTACTTTATCCTCATGTTATCAACAGAGTGTTGATAACTATTTTGTCAATAGTGGATAAGTATGTTGATAAGTCAATAACTCGTTTTCATCCTTGTAAAATCAATGTTTTTTTATGATAAAAAACATAAAAAATATTTTTCATCCACAATCAGCTCATCACAGAAACTATTCGTTCATTTCCAAATAAATCTTTATGAATACTTACTTGTTTATTGGGGAATGCCGTTTGAAAGATTTGTTTCACGATCTCCCCTTGGCTAAATCCTATTTCCAAAAATAGTTTTCCCTCTGGTTTCAAACATTGTTTTGCTTCTTTTGCTATTTTTTTATAGATGGCTAATCCTTCATCTTCGGCAAATAATGCCATTTTAGGTTCAAATGTCCGAACACTTTCATCCATCAATTCCCATTCATCGAAACGAATATACGGCGGGTTGGAAATAATGACGTCAAAGGTTTGATCACTGACCGGTGCCAGTGTATCTCCATGATAAAAATGGATCGCCAGTCCAGCTTGTTGCGCATTCTCTTTCGCTACTGAGAGAGCTGCTGGAGATAGGTCCACAGCCGAAACGTCCCAGTTCTTTCTTGCAGCTTTTAAACTGATCGCAATTGCCCCTGTTCCTGTTCCAATATCTATGACCTTCAAGTTTTGTTCTGACGTTTCTTGCAAACATCGTTCAACTAATTCTTCTGTTTCCGGTCTAGGGATCAAAGTGTCCTCTGTCACTTTTAGGCGGTGACCATAAAAGTCAGCATACCCCAACAAATATTGAGGCGGATAATTGTTCATCAAATGCTCCAGATCTTGTTCGATCATCTGTTGATCTTCGCTAGAAATGGGCTCATTCATCTGCAACAACCAATCAAGTTTTTGCCAACCTTTACGTTCAAGAAAAAGAAATTGGATACTATGTCCTTCTTTTCCATGATCTTCTAAAAAAGAAGAAGCCCGTGATAGGACTTCTAAATACGTGGTCTTACCCATTTTGCATTTCTTCCAATTTTGATGTTTGGTCATACATGATCAACGCATCCACGATCTCATCCATTTTTCCAGCAAGGATTTGATCTAATTTTTGGATAGTTAAACCAATACGATGGTCAGTCACACGGTTTTGCGGGAAATTATACGTACGGATCCGCTCAGAGCGATCACCCGTTCCAACGGCTGATTTACGGTTTGCATCGTATTCACTTTGTGCTTCTTGTTGGATTTTATCATAGACACGGGCCCGTAAAATCTTCATGGCTTTTTCACGGTTTTTCAGCTGTGAACGTTCATCTTGCATTGCTACCACGATTCCTGTAGGTAAATGAGTTAGACGAACTGCCGATGCTGTTTTATTGACGTGCTGACCGCCAGCCCCTGATGCATGATAGATATCTGTTCTGATATCTTTATCTTCAATATCGATTTCTACTTCTTCTGCTTCTGGCATGACCACAACGGTTGCTGTTGATGTGTGGATTCGTCCTTGTGATTCTGTAGATGGCACTCGTTGTACACGATGCGCACCACTTTCATATTTTAATTTTGAATAGACATTTTCTCCAGAGATCATCATGATGACTTCTTTATAGCCACCGATACCAGTAATACTTGCCTCCATCACTTCCGTTTTCCAACCTTGTGATTCTGCATATTTCTGATACATGTTGAATAAGTCACCAGCAAATAACGCTGCTTCATCTCCACCTGCTGCCCCACGAATTTCCATGATGATGTTTTTATCATCGTTCGGGTCCTTTGGTAGTAATAAGATTTTGATTTTTTCTTCTAATTCTTCTTTTTCTTTTTTCAAATCAGATAATTCTTCTTTGGCCATTTCAGCCATTTCATCATCCAACTTTTCACCTAACAGCTCTTCTGTATCTTTGATCCCTTGTACGACATCTTTGTAACGACGGTAGACATCAACAGTTTCACGAGTGTTTGCTTCTTCTTTTGACAATTGCATAAAACGTTTCGTATCTGAAATTACTTCTGGATCGCTTAGTAGCTCGCCCAGTTCTTCATAACGGTCTTCAATTGCTTGTAATTGATCGTACATCTTTATTCTCCTTCTGTCATAATTGATGGTTCAAAATAGTGTTTCCGACAAACGGGGTAATAGGCTTCATTTCCACCAATTTGTACCTGATCCCCCTCGTAAACTGGTTGACCATCGATATAATGTAAATTCATGATTGCTTTCTTATGGCAGAACCAGCAGATCGTTTTCATCTCTTCGATTTTGTCTGCATAAAGCAATAGATATTTTGATCCTTCAAATAACTCATTTCTAAAATCATTCTTCAAACCAAATGCCATCACCGGAATGTTTAATTCATCAACAATTTTCGTAAACGCAATTACGTGTTTTTTCTTTAAAAATTGCGCCTCGTCGATCAATATACAATATGGCTTATCCTCCATTTGAAAAATGACATCAAAGACATCTGTTTCTTCAAAAATCGGCGTGGCTTCTCTTTTTAACCCAATACGACTAGAGACAACACCAACACCATCTCTGGTATCGATCCCACTTGTCATCAAGACAACTGGTTTATTCTGTTCTTCATAATTATGTGCGACTTTTAAGATCTCAATTGTCTTGCCGCTATTCATTGCGCCATACTTAAAAAATAGTTGTGCCATTTACTTGCTCACCTTCCAGTTTGTTCCTATGGTATTATACTTGATTTTCATTATTTTTTACAGTGAGAATTTTTCATCTGGTAAAAACGTTACTTTAGATTAAAACACTCATACATTTAAAACAATAGCTGCGTGTCTTTCAATCCTTCAAAATCAACTAGTGGTTTGGGAAAACAGTTTTTTTTGCTATACTTAATAAAATTCATCTAACTTATGAAGTCAGGAGTGACCTTATGTCAGAAATCTTCAATCAAATCGCAAACCATTATGATACTCCCGAAAGAAAAGCACTAGCAAAAATTATTCAAGACGAACTAATTTCTCAACTACCTTCTTCCACCAAAGAACTGACTTTTATGGATTATGGCGGAGGTACCGGTTTGGTTTCGTTAGCTTTAGCTGACCGATTCAAGCAACTTCTTCTAGTTGATTCCTCTGATGCGATGCTAACAATTGCTGAAGACAAAATTAAGACTAGCGGATTAACAAACGTCTCTTCGGCAACGTTCGATGCCACAACCGAATCCATCGATCAAACAATCGATCAAAAAGTAGATCTTATTTTGATGTCATTAGTCCTACTGCATATTCCTGACACACGTTTGATCTTAGAAAAACTCTACCACATGCTTACGCCAAACGGTCAACTTTTGATCATTGATTTTGATCACAATGATGCGATCAACCATCCAAAAGTCCATAATGGGTTTGACCATGAAGCACTTATGGCTCTACTTGAACAAATTGGGTTTCATTCCACGAATATCCACACTTTTCACTCTGGTAAAAATTTATTCATGAACCAAGATGCCTCTTTGTTTTTTGCTAGCGGAAAAAAATAAAAATAAGCCACAGAATCCTTAAAATAGGAAAAACTATTTCGGATTCTGTGGCTTATTTTCTGGGCTAGACAACTTGGTCATGACCACTGTTGCCTGCATTTTTGCTCATGCTCTTTCTGATACCTGCTCAGAAAGAGACTTAAAAGATTTTGATTTCGTTCAAAGGCCAGTAACGGAAAACTACTTTTCCTTGAATCATGTCTGCATCCACCAAGCCAAATATTCGGCTATCTTTAGAGATCAAACGATTATCTCCCAAAACTAAATATTTTCCTTTGGGCACAACATATTCAAAATCACTTGTGAAATGCTGCGAATTTTCAGCCTGTGCTTGGAAAGCTTCACTGTAAGAATATTCATTCTGCAATTTATCTTTCGCAAAATCTTTTTTAAACTCATTTAAATAAGACTCATTATATTTTTTACCATTAATCGTCAATTGATCATTTTCCATTTTCACGGTATCGCCCGGCATGCCAATGATTCGTTTAACGATCATTCGTTCTTCATCTCCAGGTTCTTTCGTCGTGATAATATCAAAGCGTTCATACTTTGAGATTTTCGACGAGATCAATCGTTGACCATCACTCAACGTCGGATCCATTGAATGTCCGTTAACGGTAACTGGCGTAAATACATAGACCCGAGCTAATAAAATAGCTGCTAGTACTACGATCAAAATACCCCAATTTTTAAAAAATTCTTTCACAACATACCTCCCGCTTTACTTTTGTTTTCTCTTCGTATTATTCAATTGATTTTTTTATTGTTCTTTTTTATTTTACCTTTTTTAGAAAGTAAAGGAAAGAATAAGAATACATCACGTATAACCCTATTTTTTCTTTTATTATTCAAAGGGAGATTCTGTCATTTTTCATCCACAATTTTCTAACCTGTCTTGATCAACGTGATCCATTAACTTCGTGAATGCTTTCTTCGTTGACTTCTACTGTAAACCATTGCTTCATTTTCTGGTTGTTCTTTTTTCACGATAAGTTTTAAACGATAAGGCTCATGATACCTTAAGCCTTCTTTGACGAAGTCACCACCTACAATAAACAACCCAACTGGTTCGAGCTTTTCATCCGCCGAATCCATAAGAATCGTTCCAACAGGGGCTAAATCCGAGTAGCTGCGCCCAATACTCAACTGATATTCTTTTTCTGCTACTTTTTTAACGTAATAATAAGGATAAAGTGTGTTACGATCCACAAGATAGCCATCCATTCTTCCTAGATCATTTGTTTTAATCTCACCATTCCCGATTAAATAACGCATGTTTTCAGCTAATCGCAATTGATAATCTTCATCATAAGAAACACTGACTTCTTTCGTGTTCACTTTGTCGATTGCACCGCTATTCAGCATCGCTTCTTCTGTTTGAATATTGAATGCTTCTTCCGGTAAATATTTGACAAACAATTGTGTCACATCCGCTTTGGTATTCTTATCCAGAAAGTAATAAAATACATTCAAAATGATAAAATACACTAACACTAAAAAGCCGATTCCATACAAGAAAAATTGTAAGTAATTTTGGTTTTGCCAAAGTCCATAAATAATCCGTAAAAGATACATCGTTGGGATTACACTTAAAATCGTATAGCCTCGATTTAAATATTTAGGACTAATATCTAAATAACCTAAAAACTTATGCACGCTATTGATAATATCTAATAAAATTGTCATTGTGAATCACCTGCTTGCTGATTATACACTTGTTTTCCATCTGTATTTTGGGTTGGCGTTACATTTTTCACGGTAGCCTCTCCACTATCCTGTCCTTCAGTACTTGGTGTCGTATTACTTGGTACTGTTGACGAACTTGAGCTTGGTTCTGTATGATTTCCTCCATTGATCGCATTCGTATCACTGGTTTCGGATGAACTGCTTCCTTGCTTGTCAGACTTTTCTTTCGAACTACTTGGTTGCTCTGTAGAATACGTATTTTCGTTGGTTGAACTCGTATTTTCTTCCCATGTGCTCGATGAATCATTCGTCTGATCCAGTGTTGTCGACGTTTCATTAGATGTGGTCTCTGGTGTTGATGTTGGTGTTGTTTCTTCCACCGAACTTGAACTAGGGGTACGATAACTTGAGCTGTTGACAACACCGGTCGCAGTAGCAAAGATTGTTGAAATAGTTAAGACTGCTATTGGTTTCAAAATAGGTGCTACTTTTCGCATCATATCTCTTCCTTTATGTTTTATTTTTCATCACTATTATTTTTTATGCTTGGTCTAAAATTCATTTTTCCACCAAACTGAATATTCGTTTTCAATCGAATCAATCGCTTTTATTTTGACACTTAATTATACTTAACATAAATTTCTTATTTTTTTCTTACGTTTTCTTGAAAATTTTATAATAGAGCTAATTAATTGAAATTTTTGAACTTGCTAAATAATCCTTTGCTTCTTGGTTTATTTTCTTTAAATCACAACCTTGCTGTTTAGCTGCAAAGACACAGCCACAGTAACACTGACGAAAAATGTCATACTCTTTACACATCTGGATCGATCGCTCGTATCCTTTATTTTTCTTAAAATCACTTGGTAAGTAATGAGTTCCATAAATTTTTTGGATATCCATCCCGATTTGGTTGATCAGAGTAGCATTTTTCTTGGGTGAGATCGTTAATGCACTCCCAAAATAATCATAACCAAGTTCTTGGGCTTTTTGTGCTACCAGGTCTAAACGCATATTAAAACAGGCACTACATCTTGCGCCACCTTCTTTTTCTTCCGTAAGGCCTTGCGTAATGACCATTTTATTAAACTCGCTGGGGCGGTACTCATCAACGATCAGCTGAACATGATGATTGGTTTGCTCGTTAAACTGATTAACAAATCGCTTTTGTTCATGGAGTCTTCTTAAATATTCATTTTTAGGATGGATATTAGAATTTGAAAAAAATAAAGTAACCTCTGCAAATTGGCACATAAATTCTAACGTATGTGTGCTGCAAGGAGCACAACAAGTATGGATTAATATTTTTGGTCGAGTTTCTTCTTGTTGCCATTGTTGGATCATTTTTTGTAGTACTCGATCATAATTTATTTTCTGGTTTTTCATTTTTTCAACAATTACCTTTGCATCAATCATTGGGAGACCTCGCTATTCTTCAATTCTTCCATAATTATATGCTATTTGATAGCAAATCAAAAGAAAACGTACATTTTGTTTAAGATTTCTTTGAGTATTATTTATAACCTCGGTATACTGAAAGAAACAACTTTTAAAAAGGAGGATAGTTTCTTGAAATTAACCCTTTTCATGCGGAAATTAAGACGTCGAAGCGAACGTTACGCTTCTAGTCATTTTTCTTCAATCCAAGTCATTGTTTTTTACTATCTTATTATGACCATTGTCTCTTTAGGATTGTTTTACATTCCTTTTTTTCGTGAACCAGATAGTCACGTACCTTTTATCGATATGCTTTTCATGGCGATCAGTACAATCAGTGTAACGGGATTGTCCACATTTGATATTAATTCGGCTTTTAATGATAACGGGGTAATCTTACTTGAAATACTATTCCAAGTAGGTGGATTAGGGATTATGATGATCTCTACTGCTTTTATTATCTTTTCTAAACGAAGAATCACGTTACGACAGCGACAACTGATCATGACGGATATGAATCAGCCACGCTTATCTGGTATTGTTCGTTTGATTCGTATCACCTTTGTAATTTTGTTGTGGTTCCAAGTCCTTTTTGGCGCTTTCTTTTCCATTTATTTCTATTATCGAGGCTACTTTGATCATTGGCGGGATGCACTTTTCTATGGATTTTACCAATCGATTTCTGCTGTGACCAATTCGGGTTTCGATGTCACAGGAAACTCAATCGAGCCGTTTGCACATGACTATCTGTTCCTATTTGTTATCATGTTTTTGATTTTTATTGGTGGGATAGGATTTCCTGTTTTGATGGAATTTCGTGAATGGATTTTGTATAAACGCTCAAAAGCAAAATTACCGTTTCGCTTTTCCTTATTTACAAAATTAGCGGTTTTAGCCTTTATCATCTTATTTGTTGGTGGGACGCTGTTAATTTTTTTACTTGAAAAAGACCATCTTTTTCAAGATTCTAGTTTAAGTGTCAAGTGGATCAATTCTATGTTTTACTCTATGACTACTCGTAATGCTGGCTTACAAATCCATGATTTGGGTAATTTCCAAATCACTACATTGATCGTTTTTTCTTTATTGATGTTCATTGGATGTAGCCCCAGTTCGGTAGGTGGTGGGATTCGTACAACGACCGTAGCAATTATTGGTCTTTATCTCTACTCTTTCCTTAAAAGCGAAGACAACATCAATATTTTTGGTCGTCGAATCGATAATGATGATGTGCGTAAGTCAGTCGTTGTATTTATGTTATCTCTTGGTATGTGTTTTTTCTGTATCGTCTTTTTATCAGCTACAGAAAATCAGCCTTTAATTGCAATTATCGTTGAAGTAACTTCAGCCTTCGGAACCACTGGCTTATCCCTGGGAATTACTGGGAACTTGTCAGTAATTGGGAAAATCACGATCGCAGCTTTAATGTTTATCGGTCGTATCGGTATGTTGTATACTTTGATGTTATTTGTTCCAAAAGAAACACGAGATTTAGGCTACGAATACCCTACTGAAAAAATCATCATTGGGTAAAATTTCAGACAATCGACAAACCTTGAAAGGCTGAATCTGTATTTAGTATACAAAAATGCATCCTGTGTCGCTCTAATAAAAATAACCCAAAGTAGTCAGAAAATAGAAAAGCTATTTTCGGCCACTTCGGGTTATTTATTTGTACTGAAAACTTTGCTCTTATTTGTCTAAGAGGATAATAAACTTCCTAAAACAAAAGCAATTAAATCAAAAGCATAATGCACTGCCCAACTAGTATTCAATGACTTTGTTTTTAAATAGGCTTGGTTAAACCAAAGTCTAATTCCTCCTTGAACTAAGATGACTTGCACAATCGTGAACAACGCTGAACTTCCTAGATAAGTTTCAAAATGAATCAGTCCAAAAATAATTGCTGTGAGCAATGATGCCACCTTAGTATTGATCCTCATTTTTTTACGTAAAGTATCAAAAATAGTGATCGAAAATAGTTCTTCTCCCAGTAAAGCAATTGGTAAAATAAATACAAAAAACCACCAAGGATTATCTTGCGCACTATTTGCTTTCGTCTGAATATCTAACAACTGTGCCAGTATTCCCATGATCATCGAAGCCAACATACCATAAATTTGTGAACCAACTAAAATCAGCAAGAATGTTTTTATCAATCGTTTAGGTGTACTAAATAATTGCCTCACACCAACAAAACCAAATACCAGTAAATAGCTTACTAAACCACTAATAACAAGAAAACTAAACTGAATATAATAAAAGTCAACCTGGGTCAACCCATAGAACCCTACCCCTAACACTCCAAAAGCAATCATTATTCTAAGGACTTGATTATTTGGTTCTGTAATTCTTTTTGTCATATTTCTTGTTCCTCTTCCGTTAAATAATTATCATTTGTTCATTGATTAGTCGCTGACGACCCTTCACATGAGTATTGTTTACGTGTCTTTTATACTGCCCCATCTCCTCAAACAAGCCTTCATCATTGACAGATTTCCAATGATTTATCATGAATGTTTTCCTTTAATTTTCCATAGTATAATCATCTACGAATGAAAATTCTTTTATAGTCCTATATTTAAGACTTTTGGTACTTTGTATCTAAAAATAATCTGACCATAAATACAATAAATATGCGAATAATTAGTTTTTTTGAACTCCACTTGACCTTCATTCGTACTTATTTGTTATAAGAAACGTGCGGATAACACCCCTCGTCTAATTCTACTAAATTCTCTTTCTTTCAGTCGCTTTTCTGGTCACTTTTCCAAAAGTATCTTTCTTAGAATTTTGACAATTTTTTTGCTACTATTACTTCATTACATAAACACATAAAATAATTTTGATGGAGAGATACTATGGAGTATGGTCAGTTAGTACGAAAAATCCGATTAGATAAAGGTTTTTCTCAAAAGGAAATCTATTCAGGAATCGTAACAAAATCTTATTGCATTGAATTTGAAAAAGGAAACCATGACTTGTCTTTCCGACTTTTAGCTCAAGTGTTGGAGCGATTGCTGGTAGATGTGGAAGAATTTATCTTTTTATATGACTATTATCACTCTTCTTCACAAAATTTATGGAAACAATATGAATTGGCTTCTAATACAAAGGACTTAGAAAAGCTCTTTGAGATCTATCAAACGACAACCGCTTCAAAAGATAAAAAAATTCAGCTTCTAAACGCTTTAACTAAAATTGGCCATGATCAATTGAGCGACCATCAAATAGACAATGAGACCTTGGAGTTCCTTGTTGATTATTTAAAATCCATCGAAACATGGACACTACAAGAAATCAAAATTTATACCAACACCTTGAATTACTTTTCAGAAGAACAGCAACAAATTTTCTATAAAAATTCATTAAAAAAAATTCAGATCTATCAAGAATATCCCGCTGGTAAAAAAATTTATTTGACGTTGCTTCTTAATAGTTGCGGTCATTTTATTTCCTATGGGAATTTCTTTTTAGCAAAAGATGCGCTTAGTCATTTAAAGGAATTAACTACCGGAACTGAAGATACAATCTTTAAATTATATCGTATTTATTTTGAGAACATTCTGATTTACTGTACAGAAGAAAAAAGCACAAGTGAAACAATGATCCACTTTATTATCGAAACCTTAGACAAACTGGAGTATTCTTTTTTAAGCGAACAATGTACACTCTTTTTTCAGACGATCAAAAACAACTATTAATTCACTATAGTTATTCCTAAAAAATCAACTGTTATCCGCTGGGGCTATTCTTAGACTAAACGAAACTTCAAATAAACAATCAAGCCTAGTACCAATCGTTGTTAGACAAGAGAATCGCAACCATTTCTTAAAAAAAAGAAAAGCAATTTAACCTTTTTTTGAACATATGGTATGATTAATTGAATTTACTCGTCGTTAAGACGTTTTATGGAGGTTACATAATGGGAGTACGCAGTCAATTTGCGATTGCTGTTGGTAAAACATCACAATGGGCATTAAAAACCTTCTTTAAAGGAGGATCAAGTTTACCGGGTAAACTTGCACTTAAAATCGACCCACACATTTTAGACAGTCTTGCAAAAGATTATCAAGTGGTTGTCGTTACTGGAACAAACGGAAAGACATTGACAACTGCTTTGACAGTTAATATATTACGGCAACAATTTGATGAAGTATTAACCAACCCAACTGGGGCAAATATGGTTCAAGGAATCGTTTCTACTTTTTTGCAAGCCAAACCTAAAAAAGGGCAAAAAAAATTCGCTGTTTTAGAAATCGATGAAGCAAGTTTGAGTAAAGTAACTGAATACATGAAGCCTGAACTATTTTTATTTACAAACATTTTCCGTGATCAAATGGATCGTTATGGAGAAATCTATACCACCTACAAAATGATTGTAGACGGAGCAGCGAAATCACCCGATGCCACAATTATCAGTAACGGAGATTCGCCAATCTTCAACTCTGTGGAAACAATCAATCCTCGCCAATATTATGGGTTTGATCATGAAGAAGACCATGAACAAATGGCTCATTATAATACGGATGGTGTGCTCTGTCCTAAATGTCATCATATTTTACATTACAAGATGATCACGTATGCAAATTTAGGGAAATACTATTGTCCAAACTGTGACTTTAAACGTCCTGAACTTGATTATCGTCTAACGGATATGTTGCGCATGGACAATGTCTCAGCTGATTTTACGATTGATGGTCATAACTATGGAATTGAAGTTGGCGGGATGTACAATGTCTACAACGCGTTAGCTGCCACAGCGGTAGCTGAATATTTTGGGGTAACCCCTGAAAAAATCAAGCAAGGCCTAGGATACGACGAAAAAATATTTGGTCGTCAAGAAATCATTGATATCAATGGTAAAAAATGTACACTCGTACTTGTTAAAAATCCTGTTGGAATCAATCAGGTCATCGATATGATCGGCTTAGCCCCTTATCCATTCTCACTAGTTGCTTTATTAAATGCAAACTATGCAGATGGAATTGACGTTAGTTGGATCTGGGACGGAAATTTTGAACATTTTGCTGATATGGATATTCCTGCAGTGATCGCTGGTGGGGATCGTCATACCGATATGTCGTTACGTCTAAAAGTTGCAGGAATCCCTGAAGATAAGATCATCGAAACAAAGGAACTGAATGAAGTCATTAAAAATATCAAACAATTACCGACCGAACACGTCTACATCCTAGCTACCTATACAGCAGTTCTTCAATTACGAAAAGAATTAGCGAATCAAGGATTTATCAAAGGAGGGATGAATCATGCCTAATTATGAACTGAATATCGCCCATCTTTACGGTAATTTGATGAATACTTACGGAGACAACGGCAATCTATTGATGCTTAAATATGTCGCTAAAAAATTCGGTGTGACCTGTCATACCGAAATTGTCAGTCTGCATGAACCATTTGAAGCAGATAAATATGATTTAGTCTTTTTTGGTGGCGGACAAGATTATGAGCAACTGATCATTTCAAAAGATATCCAAGAAAAAAAAGCAGCACTAACAAACTACATTGAAAATGATGGTGTGATGTTAGCTATCTGTGGCGGGTACCAATTCCTTGGACACTATTATGTGGGTGCCAATGGAGAAAAAATCCAAGGAATCAGTGCCTTAGACCATTACACCTTAAGTCAAGAAAATAATCGTTTTATCGGCGATATCGTTATCTATAATGAAGAGTTTAATGAAACCTATTATGGTTTTGAAAACCACAATGGGCGGACATTCTTAGGGGAAGGCGAACGACCTTTAGGAAAAGTCGTTCAAGGTCACGGAAATAATGGTGAAGACCAATCCGAAGGCGTCATTTATAAAAATGTTTTTGGCTCTTATTTCCACGGACCGATTCTTGCCCGAAATGAGAATCTTGCGGAACGATTGATTCGTTTAGCACTTAAACAACGTTATGGAACAGAACTTGATTTACCAGTCGAATCTTTAGCATAAAACATAACTTTTGTTACCATTAATATTTGCTGGATTGTGATTGTAAATAAATCAATAGTAACAAGCGCAACACCACAACAGAAATAGCAAACTTTAATAATTGAGCCAAAGAATACGAAAATCACTGCTCTGATTTCTGGTATTCTTTGGCCTATTTTTGATCAAGTAATGATTATTACCTTGGGATACGATTGGAAAAGCAAATGACTTCACTGACGATAAGAAAGAATCGTTTGAAAAAGCGAACTAACTTTTCTGCCGTTACCTCTTTTCATTAACACTTCAACACTATCTTTTAACTAATAATTTTAGCTAATTTGCCAATCAGTTTTTCTTTTTTATTATTCTATTCCCCTTAATTAGTTACCCTTCGACAAATAACAACTGAATCCAAGACCACTCATTCCCTATCATTGATATCTGATTGACCAATCATTTCTAATCGTTGTTCCCACAATAATTGATTTCCCGGATCTTCATTTTGCTGGTATAACTCAATAAAATCAATAATGATGGAAGCTTGTTCGATATAAGTTTGTAATATTTTTTTCACTTCTTCCTCTTGGATCAATTCTAAATGTTTCGTTGTTTCTGCAATCTTCTTCTGTTTAAAAAAAAACAACCCTTTCTGTAAATAATTTTGGTCTAACTTTCTTGATAATTCTTCACTTTCTAAATATTTATTTAATATCTCTGCTTCGGCCAATTGTTCTAATTCAATGTAAGCAAATGCAAGCATCACTTTTCTTTTGTCAGATAAATTTTCTGGGGACGTTTCAATAACTACTTCCCAATTTTTTTCAAAAAAAGCTAAATCAAATTGTGCATCTGCGGTGGGGTAATATTCATTGATCTCTTTCAACCATGTAAATTCTTGTTGCTCTGTCAAATAGTCGATCAATTCATGACGCTTTTCTGGATATTCCGTTGCCGCTTGAAGATAGGCTTGCGCTTCGATTAATTTTGCCCACTCCTGCTCCTCTGTCGTGGTAATTTCTTTTTGATCTACTTTCGTAATAAAGTGTGGCCACATTACGCTAATGCCTATGAAAAGACTGAAAACAATCACCACAATAAACCAGACCCTTTTGATCGTGGGAATCAAAGATAGTAATTTTCCTTTGGTTGATCTGTTAGGTTCACCATACTTAATTGCTTTTTTCGTGCGTATCGCTGCTTTACTTTTTGTCGTCTTCTTTTTACTTCGGACTATCTGATATTGCCCACTGATTATTTCTTCTATGGCATCCTTTAACGGAAATTGTAATTCCATTGAATGAAGAAGGTGATTTTTATGATTGTAAATCCGAATACGACAACTACCTATGCTTTTATTAAGGATCGTTTGTTTATTGACCTCTTCTAATAAAATGAGGGCCTCGAAAATCGGTAGACGCTCTTCTTCGATTTCTAGCCTTTTGACATGATCAATCAGTACAGTTTCTCTTGCCATAGATAGACATCCTTTTCATTTACCAAAAGTGATGGACAAAACCGGTATTTTCATTCTGCGTATTCTTTCGATTCCTTTTCAGCTATCTCTATTGGTTGATACCTTTCCACCAAAAAGTGTTTTGTAGCTTAATCAAACACATACCAAATTTGAAACAGCCCTTCATTCTCAAGTGTTTTAGTAGACTTACCTTCTTGATTCAAACTATCAATCGTCCTTGTGACGTTGGCAATCACTTCAATTTGTTGGTCATTCACGTGACGTATAAAATTCTTACTTTTTATAAAACGAGAATGTCCAAAAAATTGTGGAAAAAAATCGCTTTGCTTTCTGCTTTCTTCTTCAGCAATTTTCGCTTGTTTTGCTAAAAATTTCTCATAATTCAAATAATTATCCCCGTACTCTGTGAAAGTAAAATACGAGCGTAAAAAATCATTGACCTGTTGTTCCGAGAAATGAGCAACAGGTATACGGTTATTTGCTTCTTGCTGTGTGTTCTTTTTACCAAAAGTATATCCAATACTTACGGCTATACTGCTACTGATAACCAAACAAGCAATCGTTGTAAATAATTGATGTTTATTTCTGATTTTTACCCGCTCCCTACGATTCGATAAAAGTAAACTGGTGCCAGTTGTGGATCACCATAATACCCTGCAAATGGAGTAATGACGACATCACCATTTTGACTAAATCCTTTTTTCGTAGCGGGTGTACAGTGAATAATCGTTTTTCCACCAGCATCTAAAAAGAATCCTGTATGCCCAAAATCGCCCGACGAATTACCTTTTTCTCCCCAAATAAATAAGTCACCTGCTTGTACTTCGGAATAGTTGATCGGATAGAGAAGTTGTCCTTCCAAACCATAAAGTGTTTCTGTATTTCCCAACGGTACATTTAGTCCCATTTCATTCAACACCCAAATTACGTAAGACGAGCAATCGTGATAAGGAAATACGCCTCTTTGGTTTCCCTGAGAATAATACACACCTTTTTGATGAAGACTTTGTGCTTTAGCTAAAAGAGCCTCATGAAAGTCAGAGAATCGCTCCCACAGCAATCCCATCTCTTGCTTTCCACCCAATTGCACCATTAATTGTTTGATCGCAGGCACCCAATAACGATTGAGCCCCATGGGATCATTTGTCGCATCAATCGGACAATAGACCGCTCCTAATTGTTCGACAGTTACTCGTTGCTGGTCAATAATCAGCTTTTTAAGTGTTCGACCAGTTGCTTCGATTCCTTCGTCTAACGTACGATATGAAATTAAACCTTGATCATTCATTAGACCAGCTGGGTTATTTTTTTCTAAGATTCCTTTACTAGTTCCCCAGGCACTTTCATGAATCATGATCGCCGCTAAGATCACCGGTGAGATGCCGTTTCTTTTTGCTTCTTGTAAAATTTTATCTGCTCGATCGCTAAACGCATGACACTTAAGCAGAATTAATTGCCGAAATGTCCATTCATCAAATGACGTGTTTTGATTACCAGAGTCTAATTGGAATGTTTCCGAATATGCTACTTCTTCAAAATAAAAACTTGGATTTACTGATTGTCCATTTTTGGAATATTCAATGGTTACTTCATTTTCTTTCGCTACAGTTCCAATCAATTCTCCCGAAACGACTTCTTGGTCATGATTGACTAATGGTGAAACATTCTTTAAGACAAGCTGTCGATTATTGAATTGGATCACGATTGACTGATCAGTCACAGTCGTTTTCCCAGCCATCGGAGCATATAATTCTATATTTTTCTCAGCTTGTAATTGGATTCCCTGAAATAGCTTTTTTTCTTGGCCATCGAGAAAGTAACCATATCTTTGATTGACCATTAATCGATGATCTTCCTTAAATGGCGATTGTAGTTCCATCAATTGACGATAACGACCAATCGTTGAACCAACATTCAATCGTTCTTTCAATTCTTCTGTCCATTCAATAATCTGAGTAAAATATTTTGTTGTTAATGTTGCTTCGTTCCCTTTTGCATGAAGGGACCATAAGTTATCATGGATCTCATGGATTTTCGCTTTGATTACTGGATTTTCGAGTTCCACATTCTCATAACAAATACCCAAATAAGACAATAATTCATCAATATTAGAAATCAAATTCATGTCTTGTGTCATCCCTATCTGTCCGTTGATTTTAATAATGTTATGCTGCTGACGAAGCACTCGATTTTTTTCAACATCCAAATGAGTCATGTACGTCCAAATATTTGTTAATTCAAATTCATTGATATTGGGTACACTCGAATAAATGACACTGGTTATCCCTATCGTCAGTAAGAATAGTAATACACAACTAAGAACCATGAGTGATCTAAAAAAATGCCATTTATTGGGCTGAACAGCTAAGAACTTACGACGCTTTTTTCTGAAGGGAACTAACATTTTATTTGTAACGCTCCGTTTTATCGATTGATTCAAGCTACTTGATAGAAAAATTTTCCGATACTCGTTGTCTCGTTTGTTCCAATTAGATTTATTCATCGGATTGTTCCTGTTTTCTTTTTATCCGTTCCTCGGGATCAGTCGTGATTAATTCATATAATCTTGTGGTTGAATCAACGGTATTAGAAAAAGGCACGATTGCATGACCTGCACGTATCAACCCTGCACCTTTTGGCGGATGGATCAAGTGTTTTTGTTGTTGAGTAGAAAGACGAAAAAGAGTAGAAAGTTCGTCCAGATCACTTTTAGCCTGTTTTAGCATAATGATAAATTCAGTGTTGCTTAGCATCCTCCGTGCTTTATCTGAAAGCAGTAACGTCTCCACATTTTGCGTGATCCCTGTAGGAATTGCTCCCCACTTTCGGATACGACTCCATAATTCAAAAAAATAATTTTCACAGTAAGGATCATTTAGCATCAACTGCATTTCATCAATGTAAATCCACGTAGTGATCCCTCGATCCCGATTACGTACCACCCGATTCCATACTTGCTCTAAAACCACCATCATCCCAAATGTTTTTAACTGACTTCCTAACTCTTTGGTGTTGTAGATGATAAAACGCTTATTTAACTCAATATTTGTCGTATGGGAAAAAATCGCTAAAGAACCTTCAATATATAATTCTAAGTCTAATACTAGTGCCTGCGCTTCTTTTTCCGGCTGTTCTTTGAGCAACGTAAACCATTCCTTCGCTAATGTTGGCATTTGCTTGTCCTGAGAATGAAAATAGTTAAAATAAGTCAAGCGAGTCACACGATCAATGATGGAACGTTGTGCGGAATTCAAACCCGATTGTCCACCGATCAAAGCTTCAAATGCTGTTAACAAAAAGTCGGATTTTAATTTTACTGGATCAACCTCCCCACTTAAATCATCTGTGATATCCAATAGATTGATAAATGTATCGGTATTTGGTGCAATTTTAACAATTTGCGCATCAAAAGTTTGCCCAATTAATGTATCTTCATCTTCAGGATCAATCGAGATGATTTCGTCTGTTGGATTTTTTAGTAGTGTAGTAATTTCTTCATATTTTTTGGCTACCCCTTTTCCTGAGCCTGAACTACCTAAAATCATTCCACTTGGGGTATTCAACCGTTTCCGATTGATCCGAACTACATTTTTCGTTAGCTCATTCATTCCATAGTATTTACCCTCCTCGTGGTCAAGTTCTTGCGCAGTAAATGGAATAAAAATAGCTGCACTTGCTGTAGTCAATGTTCGGCGGGTTGTTATCCAATTTTTTCCAAATGGAAGGACGGAGTTCATCCCTTCTAGTTGTAGATAATCCAAATAATGAAAGCCACAACCATTTTTTCTGGCAATACTCAAAACTCGTTCGGCTATATCAGTCAATTTTTCTTTTGTGTTTGTTCTGAAATAGACAAAAACCGAAACGAAAAATAAATTCTGTCCTTCTTTTAACAAATCATCTAATAATAAATTAGCTTCATTGATACTATTGGTTAATTCATATGGAATACTTGTATAAGGATCGTAGCCTTTTTGAGTTGCTTTTCTTTGAGCAGCGACTTTGTCTCCTTCCATATAGGCTTTTTTTATTTGAACCAGATGATTGGCTTGCTCAGCCCCGACTGGATCAATGTGGATCGATAACGTGATTTCTTCGGGTATTTCCATCAATTCTGCCATGAGTTTATCTGACAATCTAGCTGGATAGTCTTTTAGGTAAAGAATCTGGGCATATTCCTCATTGATTTCAAAATAGTTTTTCTTTTTAAAATTAAAACTGGAAGGAGCAATCACAGCTTTTGTTGAAAGATGATTAAAGACTAAATCGGAATAGTTAAATTGAAAGTGTTCCGATGATTTCAACAACTGATTGACCAATTTTAGACGCTTTAAACCGTCTAATGGGTCAACCGTTGAGCCAATTTCTTCCAAATTTCCGATTAAATTCTTTTCGATTCGTCCCAATAATTGTTTTGCCTGCTCTAAGTGATTGGCTGGAGTACTGAAAGTCAAATAGTTTTCTTTTGTAAAACGATTCTCCCCTTCATTGATTTTTTGAAGAAGCATCTGATTGACTTCTTCACGATAGCTATCATGTTGATCGCCTTTACTCTCATAAAAAAGCTTATCCGTCATCTCATCAAGCTCAACTCTTTTTTTTAAGATCGTGATTGTTAGATGGATCGTATCATCAAGACTGTTCAATAGTTCACCGTACCTTTGGAATATCAGCAATTGTTCATCTTGTTGAGCAATTTGATAATTCACATCTGAAAATCGAACACTTTTGGAATAATAATTAGGTACAATTTCACAAATGCCACTTTCAAACATTTTTTCATAACGCAACAAATCTTGGACATTACGCTTTGGCGCTAACTTTTTTTGATATTGCCCTCTTTTTTCTTTTGTTTTTGCATCAAACGAATAAATTTTTTATTATTAGTTTCCGTACTCAACTTGTTTTCTTTCGGCACGCTTACTCCTTTGACCCACCATGGCATTTGAATACAACTCCTCTACAATAGGATAAGTATAATAATTCGCCAATTGAAAATAATTCCATCGAATCTGCACATACTTTTCTAAAGGTAAGTGATTAGGTGTCAGCCAGCCCACTGACAAGATAGGGGCACTGAGTACCATAAAAACGATCCCGATATCATCAATCGGATACTTCCAACTGACATAATTTAAAATGCCCAGAGGAACGATCAAAAGCAACGTTACAACAGCAGAGATAAATTGTCTTAACGAAACGCCAAAAAACAATTTTTCTTGGTAGGTTAAAATTTCTTTTCGAATTGGTACTTCAATCATCGATTTTATTTCCCTCCAGTTAAAAATGATTCTCTAGGCAGTTGCAAGAATGATTTTTGCCCATTTATTGGTATAAAATAAACTAGCACATAATGTTAGACAATTCCCTGATATCCCACTGATCACTGCAATCATTCCCTGTTTTTCATCAATTGAAAACACAGAATGTACGAGCAGTGGATAAAAACTTAATATAATAAATAAGAGGATCCCTTGCAGGGAGGAAGCACAAACTAATTTCAAAAAATTTTTACCAATCGAACTAACTTCTTCATTAAGAAACGTCACAAGAGGTAATGGAGAAATGCTAAAATACAAATAAATTTCAAAAAAACGCATGAAAATAACCAGTTTTGTTAGCACACTTGTTAGTACGGAGAAAATCAACGGGATCAACAAAATAATTAACAACGTAAGTTTTTCAAAAAAGCCCCAATGGTAGATTCCCTCAATCAATGAAAGAACATCAACAGCCTTACTTCCACCTTCTCGAATCCCAATTTGACTGATACCATTACTGATTGTTGTACTAATTTCAACGATCATATGGATAAATATTGTTAAATGGCGCATGATCAACAGGCTTACTCCTAATTTAAGAAAGAGCGGGAGGAACAACTCCATGCCACCAAAACCGGAATAATTTCCATAAATCTTTTGTGCCATTTGTTGAAACTCCAGCAATAGTAAAAAGCCTAGTACAGAATAAGCAATTGGTTTGATTACTCCATTCATAATTAACTCACTGTATTGATAGATATCAGGTAGATAGGTTTCTAGATTTTGTAGTAGCATATTTTTAGGGTCGTTTGAAAAATTTAATTGATCAGCAATTGTTTGCAGTAAAAATTTGATTGCACCGTCCAGCTTAGCCACTTCCTTAGATTGAAATAGTTGCTACCCAAGCGCCAGCTGCAACGATAACAGCCCCACCAACGATCTGAAAAAGAGCATTTTGCATTCCGGGACCATTATGTTCTTTGATAGCCGCGCCGAGTTGAATAATCCCCCATACAGTGAGCAGACTGCCAGAAGCAAGTACTCCTTTTGAAAACAACGACATCGCTTGCTCAAAATAGTCCATATTATTCTTTCTCCTTTTCTATCGCTTGTTGATTCATAATGGTTACTTGGTAACTAGCATGTACCCGCTCAAAAGAATCACTGATACTCAAACTGACAGTGTAAGTTCCTGGTTTGTTGACATCGACGTTTTCAGTCACTTCGACATCTGTTAAAGATAATGTTTCTTCTTTGTCGTAAACCTCAATTCCTGCTAGCGGATCAAATGCCTCTCCAATAGCTAGCACCTTATCGGCTATGCCTATAAATCGTGGTGGTTCATTGATGACCGTGATTTTCCCATAACCACTGGTTGTTTTGCCATTTGTATCAGTGACTTTAAGAGGAAGCAAATATTTTCTTAATTTAGATGTATCGATCCGATTCCATGCTGCTTCATCTATTTCAATATTTAATCGTTCTAACGGATCTTCTCGATCTGAAACAACCAGTTGTGCAAAATAATCTTCTTTCTTCAAAGCAGAGAAAACATTGACTTGAAGATCCGCCTGGATGATTTTAGGGGCTTCATTCGTTACTTGTACGAGAAGTCGCCTCTCCTCTGCATATTTTCCATATCGATCTTGCACATTGCCAATCCTAAAGAAATATTTTCCTTCTTTATTGGAATCAAAATTAGTTTCTAAGATATTGGTTTTAGTTAATGAGATATCTCCGTCTTCCCTATCCCAAGCTTTCACATAGTCGAAAATATTCAACTCTTGATTTATCTGATGGTCAATCCATTCGGGTATATGGATTACCGGTGCATCATTTTCAATTTTGATAAACGCTTTCGTTTTCGCTTGAGCCCCATGTCGATCATTGACAGAATAAAGCACCTCATAGCTTCCTTCTTTGTTGATATCTAGATTTGTTTCGACTTCAATCTTTGCGGTTAAATCCTCATCTTCTTGGTCCATTGCGGATACTCCTGCTAACAAATCAACTGGTACACCGATCTGCTGGTACATTGTCGTCTGCTTCAAGTTGATTTTCGGTAAGCTATTAACAAAAAAGTAGATGGTGGCATCTGTAAACATTCCTGCCGAGTCGGTGACACGGATCGTAAATTTTTGCTCGCCCAGCTTCGACGTGTCAATAAAATTATGTTTGACTGTGGGAAGAGCGTCGTTACCCATGAGAATCTCAAAATAGTCTGCTGGTTCAAATTTACTATATTGCTCAATGACCATGTAAGTGGATGCTAGTGAAATTTGTGGTTTCTGCCAAGTCGTTTGGTCACTCTCACGATTCTTTTCTTTTTCAATAGAAACTGGAGGGGCCTCATAGACTGGGGCTTGTTTACTATCCGCTCTTTCTTTTGAAGTTTCTAAAGTTGTGACTTCTGTTTTCTTTTTTTCTTTAGCAAAGGCAACGACTAATTGCGCTACCTCATGCTCTAGTTGTTGAAGTGGCAATTCCGTTCCCTCAGTTTTAGAACTAAAATAGTCAAATTGTTCCATGACTGCGATTGCCGGATCATGATCCTCTTCAAGAAAATAATGAGTGGGTATTTCTTCTTTTTCTAAGTTTTTTGTATCAATGATATTTGCTACTTGTTTTTGTTTACTTGCTACTGTTTTTTCCTGATTGTGACTTAGGTAGATGCTAGTAATTCCTGTGATACTTCCACTGATAAAAAGGAACAAAAGTCCATATTTTATCCTGCCTAGATTCTTTTTCGATAACTGATCTACAACGATTGAACGTTTCACCATTCTTTAGACCATCCTTTCTTTTATCTTCTAAACACTTTGATCATACTTTTAGTAAAAATAAGCGAAATCAATTTTTTCACAACTTTACATGTTTCTGCTTTTTTTGAAGATAAAGATAACTGCTAACGATAATAATCAAGCTCAATCCAAGAAGAACCATCTCCAGCGAACGTCGTTCATTCGTTTTTGGCAATATGCTTTGCTTTAATAATAATTTTCTTTTTTAATGTAATTGTCTGATCTTTGTTCCTTAAATCATCCTCACGTCCTACTTCATTTTTTTGCTCTTCTTCGTAATATAAGACGTGGGTCGCTGTTAATTGATCGCTATCTTTGAGGATATTTGCCTTCAACTCAAGAAATACTTCAAATGTATCTTCTTTGTTCTTTGGAGTGTAAGTTGATGTCGCTTCACTGACCACTTCTCCTGTTTTCGTATTCTTATATTGCGTAAAAACAGTATAAGTGTGTCCGATTTCGATTGCCTCGCCTTTGACCCACACCACATCTTTCAACTGATTATCTACTGTTGGGTCAAGTGTTTTTTCGCCAGCAATATCGGTAAATAAAGAGGTCAACTCTAATGGTTCCCGTTCATTGTAGGCTTCAAGAACAAGTAGTTCGCCATCCTTTTCAACCGTGACAGAAAAATCCATTGGTTCTTCTAATAGTAAATAGCCTGCCAAAGGTTCCACTTCAACAAATTTATAGTTGCCATAAGGTAGTGCCTCTACATTGATTTTCCCTTCTTTATCAGTCAAATATTTTTCAATTAAGGTTTCAGTCAATTCTCCATTTTCATCCGTTGCTATGTTGTATAAATGAAATGGGACATTTTCTAATGGTTGTTCATTCAACCGATCTCGTTTGATCAATTGGATATCTTGTCGAGCTAAGCGATTCGGAATTTCTAAACGAATCAAGGCATCCGCATTCTCTTCTGTGACACTAAAAATGAGTGGTTCTTCTAGTGGTACATATCCTTCTGGTGCTTTGATCTCATGGAGTTCATAGCGATCCACACCCCAAGGCAAACTTTCTGTGGTAATGATTTCGCCTTTGTCATTAGTTTCAAAAATCTCGGTCTGTTCCGTGTCATTTGGTCGCACCATCGAAACAAATTCGCCTTCTCCTTCATTTGCCTAAGTATCAAAAATTTTGAACTGAGCGCCTGCGTAAGGTATGTTCTCGCCTGTTTCTTCATCCACTTTGATGATATGCAATCGAGATTCAATCACTTTATCTTCCAATAAAAAGAAATGGGTATAACCGTCTTCCGTGATCGTCACTTCAAATGGTTCGATCAATAAATAGCCATCCACACCTTGGGTTTCTTCAATGGTATAAGTGTCATAAGGTAGATTCTCAAACTTGAAATACCCGTTCTTACCAGTGACTTGGACATATTCTTGTCCAGTGGTGTGGGAAGTAGCTGTCAGTTCAACGCCTTCTAAAGGTGGCTTTACCCCCTGTTGCTCTTTCGCCAGTCTGGCAATTACTTCAAAAACGGTTTGAGGAATCAAGGGGCGTGAACCAAACTTATAGCCTTCTACATTTCCTTTGATGACTCGATCAGTCACCGTTTTACTGTGAAGCGCTACGGTTTCATTTTGTCCAGCATACGTGAGGTTAACGGTATGTTTTGTATCATCCAAATTGTAGCCTTCTGGCGGTTCGATTTCTTGGAGATAATAGGTTCCTAACTTTAATCCTTTCACCTCTGCTTGTGCTATGCCATTGACATCTTGCATCGTTAGTTTACTAATAGAAGTCCCATTCTTATCGGTTAATTCGTAAACAGCTCCTACCAATTGAGAAGCCCCTTGTGGTTTACTGCCTGTTTCTTCATCTTCTTTGATCACTTTGAGATTTGCTAGTTGCTCTTTATTATCTAAACTGATCGTGGTGGTCTCATTGGCTTTGATGGTCACTGTCTGAGGTGTGGCATTGAGGACATAGCCATTCGGTGCTTTGATTTCTTGTATCGTGACTTTTGTGTCGACTAACAAATCATTCCAGGTAGCATAGCCATCAGAACCTGTAGTGATTTCTTTGGTTTTTCCATCAGACGTAGTAAAACGAAAAACGGCACCTGCCAATGGTTGCTTGGTCGTTTCATCTACTTTGCGTACACGGGCATTGCCGTTTTTTAAAACAGTTATGGTTAAAGAAATTTTTTTACGTTCATTTAATCTGCCAACCATCATATTTTGGGTATATGGGTGTTGATAAATTAGCGGAACACCTTGAAAAGTAGAGGCAATATCATAGTCAAATTCAACTCGACTAGTCGCTTCTGCATTTTTGTTGGCAAGAATCGTTAATTGATTTCCTTTTTTAGAAATACTTAGTCCTTGTGAGACGAAAGATGGTAATGACTGATAATTACTAAAGGCATGGGTCGTGTCAGTTAAGGTGATACTTTCTCCAACTTTTAAGTTTATCGTTTGTTTGTCAAAAGAAGGTGATGTATAGAAATAATTGACATTTTTCATGACAGCAGATTTAAAGGTTTGATAGTCCGTCATCGAAAATACCCCTGAAATACTCAACGGTGTAATCCCTTGTTGTTCCCATGCCAAAATTTGAGTCATCAATTCTTTTTTCAACGTGTGGCCCGAAACCATCAGCCCGTAATACTTAATCAAAGAAATTTTTTTCATCTGTTCAGTATTTCGCTCAGCGACTGTATAGCCAGAGTTATTTCCAAGATTAAGTGCAGCACCTGGTTCTATGCACAAGGCAATTTCATTGTTGATCCGTTTACCGTACCAGCCATATTCACGTACACCGTTCGATAAGCGAATATCAATATTGGAGATATGAGCATTGGGGTCAACATAAATCGTTTGATTGTTTCGTTGGTGGGTTTGAGTTTCTCCTAAAGCAGCATGAATCGAGTGAGTGATGTAATTCGAAAGAGTTGTCGTATATAATTTGCCGTCTTCAGTTTGAATCAACTGATTCTCTTGAAGAAAACTTATCTTACGATCGTCTTGATCTGTATTTTCTAAATTTCCTGCTAAAACAACAAGTGGTCGGCAAAACGAAACGGATAATAAATGAATGATCAAAAATATGCGTACAATTAACTGGTATTTTTTCATCGAAATTCTCCTGTTTTTTGATAATAAACCTGCTTATCTACAAAAGTTCTCTCATAAACATAGAATTACTACTGACACTAAAAATCAAAATATTCGCTACTGAATCAAGCGAATCACATATTCATTTTTAGTGCGGTCATACCTTAAAACGCCACTTTTTTGTATCTGATTGATCAATTTTGCTTTGTCTCCATTTGTCCATCCATCTTGATGAACAAGTTGTTCATATTCACGCAAAGTAATCTGTTTTCTTTTACTACTACGCATAAAAGTTAATAATCGCTGGAGTTCTGTCATCAAGTTGTCACTCCTTAAAAATTTTAAGGCCACACCATTTTTAGGATAAATGGAAACCTGACTTTTTTAGGAAAAAGCCAACCCATATCCTCACGGTCCTCGGAAAAAACATTACGTAAGAAATTTTTCTTCAAACCATTAATCACAGTTATCGGTTCCGTCCTCCGTGAGAGATTCTAGTCATACTTTTGCTGTTAGCATGCCAACACTAACAGGACTGTCATTTAGTTGAGCATCGATAAAGATTGACAGCAAATCATCGTTATCAGTTAGATTGCTAACCAGTAATGATGCTCACATATAACGTTTTCAACGAACAAATATGTTTTTTTGCAACGACTAAACTTGCCAAGCTTTTACTTTCATTGGTCGTTCCACGTACTGTAAGTTTTGTTTTGTGTTCCTTCGTTTAGCAAAGATAAGACCGCCAGAAGAAACGGCTGTTTTTATTTGTGGATAAATCTTGTAGTCAGGTAATTCTTTTTTTGTCTCTTGATTGATAAACTGTCCATTCCCTAAATTAGCCCACGTAGAACCATCAAATAATCGAATCGTTAGTGCTTTACTTCGAATTGCTTTTTTTGAACAGATTCGTAACACGTAAATCCCTCCTCACTCTATAATTACGATTTATTTGCGATTCTTCCAAAAAAATAAAAGACATTGATCAACTTAAGTCAATCAATGTCTTTCAGTTCAGCTTATTTTGTTTTGGGGAAGAGTTAGATCATTACAGTGATCGTAGCAGCAGCTAAAATCAAGACTAGTCCAATAACTGTAACAGTCATTTCTTTCTTGGTTTTCTTTTGTCCTAGGAACCAAATACCAGTCAGTGTCGCTAATACTACGGATGTTTGAGAAAGAATAAACCCTGTTGCTAACCCATTCATATCTGGTTGAGCTGAAATTAAATAAGTTAAAGCAGCGAAGGCAAAGAAAAATCCTGAAAAAATATGTTTATAAGAGACCACTTCGACAAACGCTGATTTTTCTTTAAAACTTAAAACAGCTGAATAAACAACAGCAACGATTACCATACCAATTGCTTGAGGTAAAAAGGCATGCATTCCATCAATTGAAGTTGCTTGAGGAGCTGCGGAATAAGCCCAGTAGCCGATTTCACCTACTGCTAACAAAAGGACCGCTTTTTTCAATAAGTTACTGCCTTCTGTATTTTTCTTTTCAGTCCAAACAGTCATCCAAGCACCTAAAATAATCAAAACTAAAGCAAAGGCACCCAAGACTTTCGCAGTAGCGCCTGGCCAATTTCCTAAAGCAAACACGCCCCACAATGAAGCCCCTAATAATTGAAAAGCAGTAGTAATAGGCATTGCACGAGAAGAACCAATCAAGGTAAAGGATTGGAATGTAATGATTTGGGCGATTGCCCAACCAACACCAGATAAGATTGAAAAAGTCAGGTCAGATCCTGTTGGTAACTCCATTCCTTTATATAAAGCAAAAACAATTGCAAAAATCAATGTTCCTAATGTTGAACCTAAAATTTGATTGACCGGACGTCCCCCGATCTTAGATGCGATCGTAGGATATAACCCCCAACCAAGTAGTGGGCCTAAGCCAATTAAAAGCGCGGTAGTATTCATGGTAGACTATTCCTCCTTCTTTTTTAAAAAACGACGCCGCTTTCTAAAATAATATTAGCATAAGGTGTCATTTCCCCTGTGCGAATAAACGCATGACACTGATTCAAATCAGCTTTCATTTTACTATGAGGGATAAAAGTAATAGGTGTTTCAGGTAGCCGTTGTTGAATTTCCGATAATACTTTAGGGTTTTCTGACTTGATTTCTTCAGCTAAATAAATACGTTGAACTTCTAACTCTTCAAGCACATTGTTCAAGACTTCCATAAAGCTTGGAATACCATTATCCACAGCCAAATCGATTTTTTCAGTTGTCATCGGCACGGGCATACCTGCATCACCGATACTTAATGTGTCAAAATGTCCCATTTGTGCGATTACACGAGAGATATCTGAATTGATTACTTTTGATTTTTTCATAATAAAAACGTCCTTTCTTAATTCAATTCTTGTTTATATGGAATAGAAGGTTGTGCGCCAAAACGTTGAACAGTCAAAGAAGAAGCTTTATTTCCATAGGTAATTGCTTCCTCTAAATTACTAAAATCAGTTGCTAACATGCTACTCATCGCACCAATGAATGTATCACCTGCAGCTGTCGTATCGACTGCATTCACTTTGAACGCTGGCACGATCCCATTTTTGCTGTTTTTAATCGAGTAAAATGCGCCTTTACTTCCGATCGTGATAATTACAACTTCGATTCCTAATTGATGTAAGTGAGCTGCAGCCTGTTTTAAGCTTTCTTCGTCCGTAATCGAAATCCCTGTTAAAATTTCTGTTTCTGTTTCATTAGGAATAATCATATCTGTTACTTTCAATAACTCTTCAGGCACATTTTCTAATGCTGGGGCAGGATTCAAAATTGTTTTTACTCCAACCTCTTTTGCTAGGTTAAAAGCTTCAATCGTACTTTCTACAGCGCTTTCAAACTGTGCAATGATAAAATCACTTTTTTCGATGATCGCTTTGTTTTGTCTAACTTGTTCTGGTGTAAACGCATTGTTCGCTCCGGCATGGATCATAATACTATTTTCCCCAGCATCATCAACAATGATGTAAGCTTGACCAGTCGCTTGGTTTTCAAGAGTTGCTACACCTTGTAAATTGATTTCTTCTTGTTCTAAAAGCTCAGCCATTGTTTTGCCAGCTTCATCGGTACCAATCGCTCCAATAAAATGAGTAGTAGCTTCTGAACGTCTTGCAGCAACTGCTTGGTTTGCTCCTTTTCCTCCGCCAGCTGAAAATGTTTCTTTCGTGTGGATCGTTTCTCCTGGCTTAGGCATATGTTTGACTCGGATGGTCCGATCTAAATTAATGCTACCGATAACTGTTACAGTGTTCATTCCTTCATCACTCCATATTACATATTAATTGAATCAAACGCCATTCATCAATAATTAAAACGTTTTAACTCTACACCGAAAATATACCACAGATTGAAAGCTATTTCAAGAACCTATTTTTCCTAATTTTTTATTAGCAATCAGCAGCTTCATTTTTACCAGCATTCTAAAACAAAAAAGCTGAACACTTGTGCTGACTTGCTTCAGTTAGATCTTGGTCTAACTTAAGACATTCACAACACAAGGCTCAGTTTTTTTATTTCACAACACTAATCAGAAAAAATAACCATCTGCAAAGTTAACTAATAAATCACTGATTCTTTATTTCGATGCTTTACCTGGTTCAGAGGCAATGATTGATAACTCTCCTTGAACCGTCCATTCTGTCACATCATTTGGTAAAATAAAACTTGCCCCTTTAGTTAATGGGTAAATTTTTTCATTAACAACTAACTCTCCTGCCCCATCGATTACTGTCGCTAATGTATAAGGTGCTTGTTTTTTAAATGATGTGATTCCTTTGATATCCCATTCATAAACATTAAAAAACTCGGTCTCTAAATACGTAACGATCGAAGAATTCCCTTTACGTACTTCTTTCATTTGAATCTGTGGCGTAATAGCTGGAACAGTTGTCACATCAATTGATTGTTGGATATGCAATTCACGCGTATTGCCATTTGCATCTTTACGGTCATAATCATATACACGATAAGTCGTGTCCGAGCTTTGTTGCGTTTCTAAAATCATGATCCCTTTACCAATTGCATGGATCGTTCCACTAGGGACATAGAAAAAGTCGCCTTTTTTAACTGGGACTTTTTTCAATAAGTCATCCCAACGACCCTCTTGGATCATCTCAGCAAGTTCTTCTCTTGTTTTTGCATGATGGCCATAAATGATTTCTGCTCCAGGTTCAGCATCAATGATATACCAACATTCTGTTTTTCCTAACTCACCTTCGTGCTTCATTCCATAAGCATCATCTGGATGGACTTGTACTGATAATTCATCTTCTGCATCTAAGATTTTAATTAATAATGGAAAGACAAGCTCAGTTGGGTTGCCAAACAATTCCTTGTGGTTTTGCCATAACTCGTCTAATTTTTGTCCTTGGTATTCACCGTTTTCAACGACACTTACACCATGTGGATGTGCGCTGATCGCCCAATCTTCACCGATTTTATCATTAGGTATATCAAATCCAAATACTGATCTTAAACGGCTGCCTCCCCAAATCTTTTCTTGAAAAACTGGTTTTAAAAACATAGGTTCTTGCATAGTTCAAACTCCTCTCAATGTTCATAGTTATTATAGCATCATTTTTTTAATAACGCTTTCTCTTTCAAAAATTTTTCAACAATTTCATCACGACAACGAATATAAGCTTCACGATGATCCGTTGGATGGATACGGTTTGATAAGAAAATAAATGCTTCTTGTTCAATAATGTCAATTAGTAAGAACGTGCCCGTATAACCAGTATGAAAAAGAATTGGTTGCTGTTGTTCTAATCCTTTTTTTAAATCCCATCCTAAGGAACGATTGCCTTTTTTCGTTGGCGTATGATCTTGTAAAAGCGAGCGAATCGTTTGTTCTTCTAAAAAACGCCCATTTTCAGCTTTCCCTAAATTCAAATACATTTTTACAAAGGTAATACTGTCCTCTAAATCAAGAAACAACCCAGCATTTCCTGCATGCTCAGCGAGTACTCTCGCTTTAGGATCATGTGTAACTCCCCGCAAAACCTCACCTGAAGCGAGTTGTTGTGTGGGAACAATTCTTTTAGAAGGATAAGGTAAAAACGTACTGTGCATCATCCCTAAAGGCGCTAATACTTGTTCTTCAAATAATTCTGTGGCTGGCTCTTGGAAAATCTCTTCAAGCATCAATCCTAATAAAATCGTGCCTGCATCTGTATATTTCACTAATTTCCCTAACTGATCACCAGGTTGAAGCTTTAAATAGGCTTCGATCAGCTGTTCTTGAGAGAGTTGATCTCGATTAGGAATCCAAGTTTCAATATTTGATGTATGAGTCAGTAAATGTCGTATCGTGATTGTTTCATTTTCAAAAGCCGGTAAATAATGGTGTAACGGTTTGTCTAAGTCGACTTTACCATCTTCCCACAAGCGTAACACTAGACTGGTGGTAGCGATCACTTTTGTTAAAGAAGCCACATCAAATAATAGATCTGCTGTCATTGGTTGGGTTTCAGGTACGATCTGTGCATGACCTGCTGAAAAAGTTTCAACATGCTTATGCTTAATAAACGCACCAACAACACCAGGATAATGACCTTCTTCAAGTTTATTTAAAATCAACTGTTTCGTTTCTGGGTACATTTTATTCTCCTTCTCTGTCGAAGAAATCAATTTTTGTTCATCATGCTAAGTCAAATCATATAGCTTTCTCCTAGAGGATGCAAGTAGATAAAGGTCGTGAAAACATCGGGTAGCTCCGATGACAATAAAAAATTTTTTAAATCAACTTTTCTTCCATCATCTTATATCTTAGAGAAACTTCTTTAGTTGAAGAGTTGTTTCTGGTATCTCTTTATATATTGAACAAAAAATCAGCTTTCGATTTCCGTTGTTGCTTGTGATGCGCTTTGCCAACAATGAACAAAAGCAAAAGCCCCTAAACATCAAATCGTTAGGAGCTATTTCTACCTATTCAATTATTTGTCTTCGCTTTATTTTTTGGCTTTTTTTGTATCGATCACAAACCACCATTCGATACCAATCGCATCATAAATTGTTAACACAGTATGTCTTTGATCGATAAAGAAGTCAACTGCAGTTTCATTTAAATGCTGAATCAACTGTTCCATGCTTTCTTGATCAATCACGAATTTCAAGAAATCTAAACCTAATACTTCATGAGTCGGCAATGCTAATGCCTCACTATTTGCTTCTGAGATTCCTACATGGAAGTTCCCTTCATTTAAAACATGTAATCCGTTCTTTTCTTCCCGAACTTTTAGTCCCAGTAAATCACTTAAAAAACGGCGTTCTTCTTCGCTATCAAAAACGTTTAAATGGATTTTTTCAAAGTAAGAATTAGCGGATAATTTTTTGTAACGCTCTTCTGACTTACGTAATAATGACTCTTGATCCATTGCTTCTGGTTGATTTCGTTCTTGAACATTGTCCTCTTCGTGATAAATTTCTAATTCGTTACCTTCTGGATCCTTAAGTAAGATCCCCATGCGCCCTTGATCTTCTAACGCATCTTCAATTGGATAGTTTGTTTTACGGATACGGGAAAGGATATCAGCCATTTCTGCTACCGTTGGAATAATCAATGAAAAACGTTTCAGTTTTTTGATTTCCCCAATGTAATCATGCGCTCTAGGACTTTCTTCTAGCAATAGCATCTCACTATTTTGCTCTTGTGTCCCTAAAATAGCTAATTCATTTTCTTCCCGTTTCAAATCAAAACCGATCGTATTTTTGTAAAAATCAATCATTTTATCTCTATCTTTAACCCGGATTGCTACACTTTTTAGGTAAGTAGTAGACCCCAATTTAAATTCTTTCATTTTTCTTGCTCCCCTCTACGTCCAGCTTTATTTTAACGATGCTTCACATTTCTTTCAAGCAATAAATGGGTTTTTATTAAAAAAATGTGAGAATTTTCGCATTTTCCACGCAATACTGCAATTATTTTTAAATAACATTCATTATAATAAATAAAACGCATGGAACGCTTCAGATGCTCTTTCCATGCGTTTTACTATTAATGAATTGTTAAGAAACAGCTTCTTCGGAAAACTGGCTATTATATAAATCAGCATAAAATCCATCTTTTTCCATCAATTGATCATGATTTCCCGTTTCAACAATTGAACCATGGTTCATGACAATAATGTTATCAGCATCTCGAATGGTTGACAGACGGTGAGCTACTACAAAGCTTGTTCGATTTTCTAATAAACGATTCATCGCTTTTTGGATCAAAATCTCTGTCCGAGTATCCACACTAGAAGTTGCTTCATCAAGTATCAATACATCCGGATTAGCTAAAAATGCCCGAGCAATCGTGATTAACTGTCGTTGCCCTTGGGAGATGTTGCTGGCATCTTCATTTAATACCGTTTGATAACCTTCAGGCAGTTTGCGAACAAAGTCATCAACATGGGCAGCTTTGGCTGCTTCAATCACTTGTTCGTCAGTTGCATCATCGTTTCCGTATTTGATATTGTCGTAGATGCTACCTGTAAATAGCCATGTATCTTGCAGAACCATTGAAAATTGAGCACGTAAGTTATCTCGAGATAAATCTCTCGTATCTACCCCGTCATAACGGATACTTCCGCCAGAAACATCATAGAAACGTTCTAACAAGTTGATCAAGGTCGTTTTACCAGCACCAGTTGGACCAACAATTGCCACCATTTCTCCAGGTTTCACATCCAGATTAAAATCTGTCATCAATAGTTGATCTTTGGTATAACCGAATTGAACATTTTCAAAACGAACTTTATATGGTGTGTTCTCTTCAACAGGTAACCCAGATTTTTTATCAGACATTTCCTCTTCATCCAGCACTTCAAAAACCCGTTCCGCAGATGCAACAGTTGACTGGATCGTATTCATTAAACTTGCAAGTTGAGTAATCGGCTGTGAGAATTGTGTCGTATATTGTAAGAACGCTTGAACGTCCCCAAGTGTCATATTCCCATTTGCAACTTTGACCCCACCTAATACAGCAACAAATACATAGCCAAGATTTTTAACGAAGTTCATCAAAGGCATAATGATGGCAGAGATAAACTGCGCTTTCCACCCAGCAGCATATAACTTGTCGTTTTCTTCTTCAAAAACTTCTTGGTCTTTGGCTGTATGATTGAAAGTTTTGACGATCGTATGACCACCATAGGTTTCTTCTACTTGGTTGTTTAAGAGACCTAAACTTTTTTGTTGATCTGCAAAAAAGACTTGGGATTTTGGTGCAATGATCATCACGACGATCAAACTCAATGGAATCATCAGTAAAGCCACTAACGTCAATTGCCAACTAATAGAAAGCATCATAACGATGACACCGATCAAAGTAACTGCACTTGTTACAAACTGTGTTAAGTTTTGTTGAAGGGTACTGGCAATATTATCCATATCATTGATTGCACGAGACATGATGTCTCCATTTGTATGTGTATCATAATAAGAAATCGGTACTCGATTCATTTTTGCTTCTAGATCATGACGTAACTCATAAACTGTTCGTTGTGATACTCGTGTCATAATAAATTGTTGCAAGAAATTGAATACTGCAGAAATCAAATACATCACAATAACCGTGGCGATGATTTGAGCAATTTTATCAAAATCAATTGGGAATTTAGAAATTTGTTGCCCCGCTTGCATTTGTTTTGCACCAGCCATCACCCCATTAAAAATCTCAGTAGTTGCTCTCCCTAATACTTTTGGTGTTTGGATCTGGAAAATGACTGCTGCGATCGCTAATACAAATACAGCAATGATCGCAACCGAGCGTTTTGACATATAGCCAAATAAACGTTTCACTGTGCCCCAAAAATTCTTTGGTTTTTCTCCTTTTGCCCCAATGTTTCGACCGGGTCCGTGACCGCCGCCAGGCATTGGTCGTTGAGAAGGTTTGGTCGTTCCTTTACTCATGCTAGATCCTCCTCTCTTAATTGTGAATGAACGATTTCCTGATAGGTTTCATTCGTTTTAAGAAGTTCATCGTGTGTGCCTTTTCCAACTAGTTTTCCTTTATCAAGGACTAAGATCATATCCGCATCCATTACTGTACTTACTCGTTGTGCAACTAAAACCGTAATACTTTCTTTCATATTTTGTTTTAAAGCTTGACGTAATTTTGCATCTGTTTTAAAGTCCAAAGCCGAGAAAGAATCATCAAATACATAAATGTCAGCTGGTTTGACTAATGCTCGAGCAATCGCCAAACGTTGTCTTTGCCCACCAGAAAAATTTCCTCCGCCTTGTTCAACATGACTGTCTAAGCCCTCTTCCATTTCTGAAACGAAGTCTTTGGCTTGGGCGATTTCTAACGCTTTCCAAATCATTTCATCAGTAGCATCTGCTTTGCCGTACTGCATGTTTTCTCTGATCGTGCCAGAGAACAACATGGCTTTTTGTGGAACAAAGCCCATCAATTCACGCAAATTATACTGAGTCATATCGGTAATACTTACACCATCAATCTTGATTGTTCCTGATTCGACATCGTATAGTCGTGGGATAAGATTGACTAAAGTAGATTTACCCGAACCAGTTCCACCAATAATCGCAACAGTTTCGCCTGATTTTGCTGAAAAGTCAATATCTTCTAACGCCAGTTTCTCAGCTCCATGGTACCGGTAGTTGACATGTTCAAATGAGATTGTGGCAGCTTTACCTGCAGGAGTCACCTCAGTTGGGTTCTCAGGATCTGAGATACCTACTTTTTCATCTAATACTTCATTGATCCGATCAGCAGAAGCTTGCGCTCGAGGGACCATGATAAAAATAGCTGAAAGCATCATAAAGCTAATTAAAATTTGCATAGCATACGTCATAAATGCAATTAGGTTTCCGACTTCTAACGTCATATCTGCTATGTAGTGTCCACCAAACCAAGTAATTGCTACGTTTGTTCCACTCATAATCAAAGTCATCATCGGCATCATCAATGCAACGATCGTGTTGACTTTAATTGCTGTATTTGTATAATCTTTGTTTGCTAAATCAAATCGATTTTCTTCAAAACGTGTCTTATCAAACGCTCGGATTACCCTTACCCCTGTTAATCCTTCACGAAACACTAGGTTCAAACGGTCTGTCTTCTTTTGCATGCTCTTGAATAGTGGTACCGCAAAAAACATGATTCCGCCGATCACCACTAGCATGATTGGAATAACTACTAAAAAAATTTTGGTTAATTGATGATCTTTTTGATAAGCAAGAAAACTTGCGCCAACCAATGTGATCGGTGCATTGATCATCATTCTTAAAAACATTTGCGTAACCATCTGGATTTGTGTCACGTCATTAGTTGTACGGGTAATCAAGGATGCTGTACCATATTTGTCAAATGCATCTTTTGTTAAACTTTCAGATTTTTTATAAACATCGGTACGTAATTGCTTTCCTAATTTTTGTGACTCACGTGTAGCAAAAAAGGTATTTGCGATCGCTGCGATGATACTAATCAAAGAAAAACCGATCATAACAAAACCTGTTTGCCAAATATAATCAACATCACCTCGTGCTACACCTTTATCAATGATATTTGATGTGAGCGTCGGCAAATAAAGATCTGATAAAACTTGGATAACCATGAACAACGTGGCTGCAATAGCTGAAGTCAGTGAAATCCGTTTGACGATTTTTAGCATGTAATTCCCCTCTTTCTATTGATATACGCCGTCTTTCAACCATGATAGTTTTAATTTAAATTCTTTAATGGCATGATCCACGGAGTAATTTTCGTTTTTTGAAAATGATTTATAGGCATGAGCAATCGTAGTAAAGACGATATTCATGATCAATTGGATCAGTAGTTCCAGTTCATGATCATCGTTTACTTTCAGTATCGTTCGATCAATCAATCCAATTAATTCTTTCGCCTCTTTTTGATGCTTTTCATGTGAATGACGCTGATCATCTTTTGTATGTGGCACGACTTTACGAGAAGCACGATAGTCCAAGTTCATGAAAAGATTACGATAAAAAGAAGCATTTTCCCCGACTAAAATCTCCCGAATGATTTTAGTAAAATAAAGCTCGAATCCTTCGAATAAATCCCCATCGACATCTTTTATCAGTTGGAACATATCTTTTGAACTATCACGTCGAACAGTTTCAAAATAATAATAGTAAAGATCCTCTTTGTCTTCAAAATACTGATAAAAACTACCTCTAGGGATTTCTGCGATTTTCACGATATTTGCGATGGAAGCATCTTTTAATGGTACTCTGGAAAATTCAATCCTAGCTGCTTCTAATAAACGTTTCTGCTTTTCCTCTGGTAGATGAAAAAAAGTTTTCGTAGGCATCTTTTTCCTCCTTCCTAAAATGACACACTGTCACATGACACTATGTCATTATAACACCAAGAAGATGTTTTGCAATGCTTTTCCATATTTTTTTCATGAAAAGACTAAAAAAATTCATAATTAAAAATCGAACCTTAAAAAAACTTGATAGCCTTTTCGCTTTCAAGTAAACTAGCTATGTTAGTCAGATAACAAGTCAGCTTAAAGGAGAGAATATTATGGCATCAGTTTTAGTAGTAAAAGGGCACCCATTAACTGCACAGGAATCACGTTCAGTTAAAGCATTAACAACTTTTTTAACTAGTTACAAAGAAAATCATCCGGAAGATGAAGTGACTGTTTTAGAGCTTTATCGTGATGATATCCCAGAAATCGATGAAGAATTACTTTCAGGATGGGAAGCACTTCGGGCAGGTGCTGAGTTCTCTACTTTGTCTGAAAGTCAACAACAAAAAATTGCTCGTTTCAATGAATTGACCGACCAATTTCTTGCTGCAGACAAGATCGTTATTGCAAATGCTTTATGGAACTTGAATATCCCAACAAAATTAAAAGCTTGGTTTGACACCGTCAATGTCGCTGGCAAGACATTCCGTTATACTGAAAACGGACCAGAAGGATTAGTTTCTGGTAAAAAAGCTTTGCACATCCAATCCAACGGAGGCATTTATAACGGTCAAGACTTCGCTTCTCAATATGTCAAAGGCATCTTGAACTTTGTCGGTATCGATCAAGTGGATCAATTATTTATTGAAGGTATCGACTATACCCCTGACCGTGCAGAAGAATTGATGCAATCAGCTTTAGATAAAGCTGCAGCATTTGGTCAAACGTTCTAATAAAAGCTACTTGCAGGTTTACTATAAAGTTAGTCCCTTACTAACTTTGATTGTTGCATAGCGAGTACCTAAAAATTTATTAAAAAAATTAAAAAAACGAAGAATCTCGAAAATATTTAAACTATTTTCGCTTTCTTCGTTTTTTAGTCATGTGTTTTTAGTGCACAGTTGGTTAGTCACTTTGTTTTTCTTCATATAAACTAGAGATAGTTGTATACCATTCAAAAACATGTGAGATAACCACTTTTGCTGCAGCATATACTGGAATACCTAAAATCACACCGACGATTCCAAACAGCTTCCCAGAAGTTAATAAAACTAATAAGATCGTGACCGGATGGATCGCCAATTGATTCCCTAAGACTAATGGAGAAATCAATCGTCCTTCAATCGTTTGTTCTAAAGCAAATACGATCAATACTTTGATCAACATGATCGGTCCCGCCACGATTCCTAAGAATACGGCCGGAATCATTGCTAAAAATGAGCCTAGATAGGGAATCAAATTTAAAAAACCGGCAATGATCCCTAAGGTGACTGCATAATCGAGTCCAATGATCGCAAATCCAATCATAAACATGATCGCTACTGCAAAAGCCACCGTCAATTGTCCACGGATATAAGAAGAAACTTGATCGTTCATTTCACTTAATACTTTCAAAGTTGGTTTTCGCATACGTGTTGGTAGGAAATTCACAAAATAAGGGGCAAGTTGCTTGCCATCTTTCAATAAATAGAAAAGGATAAACGGCATAGTTAGCAAAGCAACAATAATCGTAGCAACTGCTCCCACAAAACTTCCTAAACTTTGAACCGTACTTTTTGAAATATCTTGGAGCATATCACCTGCTGAACTCATGAACTTATCGCCAGTAGCTTCCAATTGTTCCCTAAATTGGTTGAATAGAGGATCTCTTAGTATTTCTGTCAATTTATTATCGATCGTATCCACATATTGAGGAAAATGATTGATAAAACTCACGGTTTGCTCTTGGATTTTAGGAATGATTACCACTGTTCCCCAAGCAATCAGTGCCACGACTAATACAAATAACCCGATGATGCTATAGAGCCTTGGAACTTGGCGCTTTTCCAAATAGTCAACAACTGGATTCATCAAATAATACAAAATTGCCGCTAAAATAATGGGTAAGCCAACGATCGCCAGGAATTGCCAGATCGGGGCAAATAGATAGGACACCTTAGTAAATAAAAAACGATCAATAAGATCAAAAGTACTACTAATAACGCAGTAACGACTTGATTATTTAAAAACCATCGCCAAAACCAAGAGACTGGTTTTGATCGCTTGTTTTTTCCTTCCATAATCTCACCTACTTGTATTTGATTTGTGTACCGACATGAATCTCAGGTAACTGATGTGGTGTTAAGTAAAGACCGTTCACAATACTATTTTCCTCAGAATAATAATCAAAAATCAGCGTAACATGTCCTACTGTGTTTAAATTTTCATTTGCCAATCTTCCCACATGTTCAATCTGATATTCTTGTTGATCAAAAAAAAGTGAATCCCCTTTTTTTAATGAAAATTTTTCGGTAGAAGTAATCTTTTGGATCACTGAATAGTTACGTAGTGTAGTTGTTGCTGTTCGATCAAATAAAATCAAGATCGGTTCTTGTTCACTTACTGCATTTTCTCCGATTTCTTTGATGGTTGCATGAATCATTTTATTCTCTCCTTTGTTACAAATTCTGTCGCTCACTCTATATTCAGTATAACATATTCTCATTGTTTAACTCTCCTGTTTGAAATGTGCTAAAATAAACAAGGAACCTATTTCATACATTCTAGGAGGGATAAAATGAAAGAAAAAATCATTTTAGGGACGTACACAAGACGTGTGAGTGAAGGAATTTATACCATTGAATTAGATACAGAAAAAGCAGAAGTCTCAGGATTGAAGCTAGCTGTAAAAGAAAATAGTCCAACTTACTTAGCAAAAAGTGAAGCTGGTAATCTTTATAACGTCACAAGTCTGGACGGTTTAGGTGGGATCGGGGCTTACGATCAAGAATTCCATTTTTTGAATGCGGTAACAGAATCAGGCGCTCCTTTATGTTACGTTGCAGTTGATGAATCTCGTCAATTAGTATATGGTGCTAATTATCATAAAGGTGAAGTCAATGTTTATCGTATTCTAGACGATGGAGGTCTCGAAGCAACTGATGCCGTTTTTCATCAAGAAGCAACTGGTCCTCATAAAAATCAAGACCATGCACATGTCCATTATACTGATTTAACTCCAGACAACCGCTTAGTGGTTTGTGACCTAGGAACGGATCGGGTCTATACGTACGATGTATCTGATCAAGGAAAATTAACTATAGTTTCTGAATTTGTGGCAGAACCTGGAACTGGTCCCCGCCACCTTGTCTTCCATCCTGCAAATGAAACCATTGCTTACCTATTTGGTGAACTTGATAGTACTGTTCGTGTGCTTTCGTATAATAAATCCCAAGGCAGCTTTGAAGAAAAACAAAAAATTAGTACACTACCAGATGATTTTCAAGGAGAAAATGGTGGTGCTGCAATTCGTATTTCAGATGATGGTCGATTTGTATATGCTTCCAATCGTGGCCATAACTCAATTGCAGTCTTTGCAGTTTCTGAAAAGGATCAACTGTTGGAATGTATCCAAATTATTTCTACTGAAGGCGATTTCCCTAGAGATTTCGCTTTAGATCCTACGAACGACTATGTCTTATCTGCCAATCAAAATACCGATAATCTTACGCTTTTCGCGCGAAATAAAGAGACTGGTTTACTAGAATTACGCCAAAAAGACATCTATGCACCAGAATGTGTCTGTGTTTATTTTGAAAAGGAGCAGTAACATGAACAAAGATGAAGTATTGGATCGATTACGGGAAGAGTTAGAAATCCCTTTTTTCCAAGGAAAGTTAGAAGAAAAAGAATATAGTGAAGCAGATTATCAAAAATTAAAACAAGATTTACTTCAATATTTTGATGATTATGTCAGAAATGTTGAAAATTAAATAAATGATCGGAAAAGTACTACTTGATTTGATCATGAAGAAAAAACTCGAAACAACTTTTTCACGTTTCGAGTTTTTTGGCTTAGTGTTGAAACTCCGCTGGGTATATTATTTGTTCATCTGAACTACATTGTTTTCGGTGAACGATTTGTTGAGAGCATCCTCTATAAGTTGAATTTGAATATGGAGGGATTGAGTTGAACTGAGACAAACGATCGGTAAATAGCAAAAACCGTCAAGTTGGTTAGGCTTGACGGTAAAAGTGAATTATTCGATCGAGTAATTCAAAATTGTTGTTGGTATAGGTTACTTTCATATAATAAGTGATTGACTAATTTTTATCATAAAAAACATATGATAATTAAATTAAAACACTCTATTTTTCAACGAAACTTTATACTGTTTTATTTTTTCAACAATAAATTTGTCATTTTTTGGATGGCTGAAGAAATATTTTCTGTCGCTTGATCCTGTTTTTCTTCAGAAGCATCAAATAAATCATGGTCAACTCCAGACTCTGGTTGGATACTTTGAGTCATTTCTTCACAACCAGCCACGTAGGAAGTATAGGCTTTTTCAAAACTTTTATGAATACCCATTACTTTTGCTGGTGGTCGCAACTGACTGATTTTTTTCAATATCACACGATATTTTTTTGTTCCTTCTTCAAACAAATGAACGATTTCAGCTAACTCTTCTGGAGACAAGTCTTCTGTTTTTTTCTGATCAATCGCTTCTCTGATCACTTGATATTTTGGATGCATCTGTTCACCGATCTCTTCCGTCTCTTTGACCATTCGATCGACTGATTGTACATAATAACCAATATTTGGTAACATTCTTTCTCCTACTTTCGATTTTATTTCTCTTTTATTTTACCTTTTTTTAGCACAATTGAATAGGCTTTCTACCCAGAGTAATAAAGTCATATGTTATTTTTCAAAAAAATTTGTTTGTAAACTGTATTTTTCTCCAGAAACAATATCATATTGAATCATCTCATAAGCTTGATAAAGTTCTGCTTGTTTTTTGTTTAATTGTGCTTCTCGCTGCCATTGCCCCTCTTGGTAGTATAGTTCTCGCTCAAACGCTGGTAATTCATTTTGAAGTGCCAACAATAATTGATAAAAACCAGTTGTCTGTTGATTAGTCTGATTCATCAAGTCAGCAGCAAAATAAAAGGGACTTGTAACAGGAGCTTCGGTTTTTTCTAATTCTCCTTGACTATCAAACATCAAAAACTGTGTTTCGTGTAAGGTGTGTTTCTCATTACTATTTTGAATGGTGTCAGAATAGATCCCTGGTAAATGATCTCCCCAGAAAACAACTAGCGTTCTTCTTGATAACTTCTTCAGTTCTTCCGTGAACGCTTTTAAGGATTGGCTACTATACGAAATATCTTGAAGATAATTTTCTAAACTACTTATCCCACTATTATCCTCGGTTTTGGCTGTATATTCGAGCTGCTGATATTTTCCATCATAAGGCATATGGGTTTGCATCGTCACAAGATGGATAAATTGGGGTGTATCGTCCTCTTTTAAAAGATCCATCACTTCTTGATAAGCAGAAGCATCAGAAATGTAGGGATTATCTTCAATGGTGTCTGTATACGTCATCGTATTTTCACTAATAAATTCATCAAAACCTAAAACCTCATAAACATCTTTTCTTTTGTACATCGAGGTGTTATAAGGATGGATCGCAGTCGTATGATAATTTTGATCTTTCAATGTTGAAACGATCGAAGGTAATTGATTCATTTTGGGTACTAACATTGTGTAGGGTGTTGTTAATTGGGCATTGAATAGTCCCATTGAAAAACCAGTTAATGCTTCAAATTCGATATTGGCTGTTCCCCCACCATAATTTTGAGAAAGCATCTGACCACTATAAGTCTGATCAGCCACCGCATAATAATCTGCCAAAGGATCACCGGTAATTTCCACCCCATTCAAACGACTAGGATCTGAAAAACTTTCGCTCATCACATAAATGATATTCGGTTGTTCTTCTGAGGCAGTTTTATTTTTTTCATCTGCCAGCTTTTGATAGTGTGATGTAATTTCCTTGATTTTTTCTTCAGAGTACCCTTTTGGCTTTTCCATTGGATCGATTTTTAAATTGTATAAGAAACCACCAATAAAACCAGTATTATAATAATTCATCTTTTGACTATAAGGAATCCACAAAGCCGTTTTGTTATATGCTTTACGTAATAAATTATTTGGGTTATTGAAATGACTAATATAAATAAGCGCAAAGATCGTAGTAAATAATGTGATCACTCGGATGGCTTGAAATTTCTTGTCTTTCTTAAAACTCCGATAGATAGCCCAGCAACCACCTGCTACCACCAATAGGATCATTCCTGCTAATAGATAAAACGAGGTTGTGCCTGTCATATCTTTTAATAAACCAAACTCTTTGATCATCTTTAGGTCGTCGGGATAAATCGGTTCTTGTCGATAGGTCATTTTTAAATAGTTTGCGTAACCTAATATTCCAATGCCAACAAGATAAAAGAATGTTCCAAAGAGAAAAGAACCTAATACTGCCACTAAAAAAAGGAAGATCATTAATAACACTAAACAAGCTAATAAAAATTTTTCCGTATGCCACGAGAAAGCAAATTTTACAGCTAGATCAAAAGAAAGATCGTTTTGACACCATTGTAAATACAAATTGCTTAGTCCAACGACAAAAACGATACTTATCGCCACTAATGTATATTTTAACCAATTTTTCTGTTTGACAGACAATTGATTGAGACTATCTTTTATATGTCTTTTCAAATGGATACTCCTTTAATTCATTTATTATTCGATACCGCTTTCCTTATTTTAATGATTTCCAGATAACAAGTAAAGAACTGTCTGCAAACCCTTATCTTTTTTTATTCGTTGTCCGATTTGATTGCTCACAAATTGTCGACTGCTCAATATCGTATTGTAAAAGCATAACAATAGTATGCAAGTAGCGACTTATAAAAAAGGCGTTAAAAAATCCTCCATGCGTTTATAATCTTAATTAATAGTACTTCATTGACGTACTACTACAGAATAGAACTGAAACCCAATGAATAGCTATTTTTAATCTTTTGTCTTAAATCTTGAAAAAGAACATGCGGTTCATATTCTCTTGATAATAGAAATAACCCGCTATATCCAGAAAATGCGAGAAGCTGTTTTCGGATATAGCAGGTTATTTTTCCATCTGAACTTTACTATGACAACCTTATTTTTTACTAAATGACGAGTTCATTAAAAACAAGCAATGCTACTTCATTCATTGGTGTGATCTTCAACAAAGTTTTTAGGCTTATTTCCAAAAATCATCTAACACTGAGATAGGTAAGTGTCGTTTATGCTGCGTTTTGTTCCACCAAGCTTCAATTTTTTGTTTGGCATCTGTTGGAACTTCTTTACCTTCTAAATAATCATCAATCTCAGTGTAAGTAACACCTAAAGCAACCTCATCGGCGATCAACGGCTTGCCATCTTCCAAATCAGCTGTTGGGATTTTGGTATAAAGTTTCTCAGGTGCCCCTAGTTCTTGTAATAATTGTTTTCCTTGACGTTTGTCCAAGCGGAATAATGGTAATAAATCGGCGCCACCGTCGCCATACTTTGTAAAGAAACCAGTAATGTTTTCAGCTGCATGATCCGTTCCCAGGACTGCTCCTGCATGCCCACCTGCAATTGCATACTGTGTAATCATCCGTTGACGAGCTTTGATATTTCCTTTATTGAAGTCACTGACTTCGATCCCTGCAGCGACTAATTCAGCAACTTGCGCATCGACAGCAGGTTTGATATTCACTCGTAGGCGAACGTCAGGCTGGATAAATTCAACTGCAGCTTTCGCATCCTCTTCGTCTACTTGTTCGCCATAAGGTAAGCGTACAGCGATAAATTGATAACGATCGTCTTGTGTTTCTTCACGCATTTCTTCCATTGCTAATTGAGCCAAACGTCCCGCTAACGTAGAATCTTGTCCCCCACTGATTCCTAAAACAAAAGTTTTTAAGAAAGGATATTTCTTCAAATAAGCTTTCATGAAATCAATACTAGTTCGAATCTCACCTTGTGGATCAATGGTTGGTTTGACACCTAATTCTTGGATAATCTCTTCTTGTAAGCTCATTCTTTTTCCTCCTTAATATTCATTGTATAAAGTAGCTACGTTTTTCTTCATCCGTTCCATCGTAGCCATTTTATGATTCCAACAATCTGTTGATAAATCAACTGGGTATTTTTGTGGATTAAGGTCACGTTTGTACTCTTCCCACAGTGAATCAAGGTTATCACGTGTATATGCTTTGATTTCATCTAAAGTTGGTAATTCATAGACCCGTTCGCCCTTCACGAAAATATCTTGTAAGATAGGTCGAGCTGTAAAGTCACGCACCGTTTTATTGATAAAGGTATGCACAGGATGAAACATAAAAATCTCTGCTTCCTCTCTAGGATCTTCATCCCAAAGCGTAACGTAGTCTCCTTCTGATTTGCCATCAAAATTGCGAGTGATTCGCCACACTTGTTTCTTGCCAGGAGTTGTTACTTTTTCTGCATTGCTGGAAAGCTTGATTGTATCGATCATTTTGCCCTCTTTATCTTCAATTGAAACCAATTTGAAGACTGCACCAAGCGCAGGTTGGTCATAGGCTGTAATCAATTTCGTTCCTACACCCCAAACGTCGATTTTAGCTTTTTGCATTTTTAAATTTAAAATCGTTGCTTCATCTAAATCATTTGAAGCATAAATTTTAGCCTCAGTGAAACCAGCAGCATCTAATTGTTCACGAACACGCTTCGAAATATACGCCATGTCGCCACTATCGATACGAACCCCAAGGAAATTGATTTTATTGCCTAATTCTTTTGCTACACGGATCGCACTAGGCACACCAGATTTCAAGGTATCGTAAGTATCAACTAAGAACACGCAGTCTTTATGAGTTTTCGCATAAGCCATAAACGCTTCATAATCATTTCCATAAGATTGAACAAGTGCATGCGCATGCGTCCCACTTGCAGGAATCCCAAAGATTTTCCCAGCTCTGACATTACTGGTAGCATCTGCTCCACCGATGTAAGCAGCTCGAGTCCCCCAAACAGCAGCATCCAATTCTTGCGCTCTTCTAGTACCAAATTCTAACAATGGATCATCGCCGATCACTGATTTGATTCTTGCTGCCTTCGTAGCGATCAACGTTTGAAAGTTCACCATATTCAGTAGGGCTGTTTCAATCAATTGACAATGTGCTAACGGACCTTCCACTTGGATCAATGGTTCATTGGCAAACACTAATTCACCTTCACGCGCCGAGCGGACAGTAGCTTTAAATTTAAATTCTTTTAAATATGTTAAAAAACCTTCTGGGTAGATGTCCATTTTGCGTAAGTATTCGATGTCTGACTCACTAAACGTCAAATTTTCTAAGTATTCAACAAGACGTTCTAATCCTGCAAACACGGCATACCCATGGTTAAATGGCATATCACGGAAATAGCATTCAAAAACAGCGTGGAGATCCGCACGACCTAATTCCCAGTACGTTTGCATCATGTTGATTTGGTATAAATCAGTATGCAACGTCAAACTGTCATCTGGGTAAATTTTATTCATCTTTATATTACTCCTCTTGGCAAGTTTTCATTTCTTATCCATTATAACAAAAAAACGCTGGAGTAGAAGAAATCTTGATTATTTTCTGAAAAAGGACAAATGAAAATAAATTTATAACCCAGAACAATAATGAACCAACCTCAAAAAATTTAGACTAAAAAGTGACCTTTTTTGGGGTCGACTTTTTTATGGTTACAGACAATTTTGAAGTGAAATTAAAAGTTGTCCAATCTTCCATGATTTTTCCGAAAAAACTGAATTTAATCACCGCTTCTCTCATAAAAGACTACAGACATTAGGCTGTTCGCCCTCCGTACAGTGCAGAGGACAAACAGCCTATGTCAATTTTTTTACTTCCCACTTTTAGGTGTCGTGCCTATAGGAATATTTAAAGAAGTGAAAGGTTATAAATTTTCTATTTTTTATAAATGAACAGATAGTGCTAATAAACTTTCCGCCTTCTTGCATAAATTACTTAAATGAACGATGTCGCATTTTCCTACAGCCTTAAGAATCAGCGTTCTAGCTTCTTTGATTGTTTCAGTTGTTGTGTTTGGAGATAATGTGGTATATGTATTGTCGGTAAATAAATTGTTTACAGCCTCTACAGCATTTTGGACAGCTGAATCTACTGAATTGGTACTTTCTAATAACAATTTTTCCGCCTTCTTGCATAAATTACTTAAATGAACGATGTCACATTTTCCTACGGCCTTAAGAATCAACGTTCTAGCTTCTTTGATCGTTTCAGTTGTTGTGTTTGGAGATAATGTGGTGTATGTATTGTCGGTAAATAAATTGTTTACAGCCTCTACAGCATTTTGGACAGCTGAATCTACTGAATTGGTACTTTCTAATAACAAGCTTTCCGCCTTCTTGCATAAATTACTTAAATGAACGATGTCACATTTTCCTGCGGCCTTAAGAATCAGCGTTCTAGCTTCTTTGATCGTTTCAGTTGTTGTGTTTGGAGATAATGTGGTATATGTATTGTCGGTAAATAAATTGTTTACAGCCTCTACAGCATTTCGGACAGTTGAATCTGAGACAGTTACTTGTTGAGCTGCGTTAACGGTCATGGTATTTATTGTCCCAGCACTAATGCACAAAAACGAGGTAAATAATAATAGTTTACTATATTTCATCAAATCAATCCTTTTATATTTTATTTTTTATCATGACATCCTAAAGTTCATATTCTCTAACCATTAATAAATGTCGGTATTGATTTTTCTCCAAGTAATCGGATGATTATGTTTATTCTATAATAGATGTCTGAATGGGTTTAAATTTGATTATCATCTAAATAAATCATCCTTGGATTCAATAGAGATCTAATAATACATAGTTACATAAACTTAATTTTCTTTTCCTAAATAAAAATATTACACTTTGCGCTTTCTTATATATTTAACTACCTCCCTTTATCTATAGTAATAAGATTTATGTAACGTATCTCCCGACACTTAGCATTATATACTGATAAAGAGGTACCATCATAAATTTTTTTTATATTTTAATAAGTATTAGGAAAGAGTTATAGTTTGATGTTGGAATTGTTGTAATAAACTAGATAAAAAGTGAAGGAAAATCGAGGATTTCTATTATGCCAAGAGATTCAGTTGATAAAGTAAGTAAAATTGTTGCCGTCAACCTAATGATCGAAGAATAATTTTTTGTGAAAGAAGTTAGCCTGTAGCTAAAAAAACAGGCTCACCGCTTGTATCGTTGGATTCAAGAAGTTAAAAAATATAAAGCAAGTGCGTTTCTTAGAAAAGGGAACGCACTTTTTGATGCTCATGATGACATGAAGAAGTTAGAACAAGAAAAGCATTACTTAAGAGAGGAACGAGGCTTATAAAAAAGTTCCTAGTTTTTTTGAAGTCAAACAAGCGTCCGATTTCCAGTTCAAAAAAACAGAAAGAAGTTTTCTTCTTTCTGTTGAATTTATCCTAAGATTTCTCGTTACCAACCTCGTGGGACAAAGAGACTCAATTCAGAGACATCACCTCAAACTCAGATGGAAATATTTAAATGTATTAAAACTTACTACAATACTAAAGGGATGCATTTTGCCCTTAGTCATCCATCCCTAGAGACCTGGAAAAAAATTTTTCTCTTATTCTCTGAACCAAGTATCTAGTTTTTCTTAACAGCTCCAATTTTGAGACCGGTACACAACTTACTCATTTGCAGAAGACTGTTTTATTTTTCCTCCAGTGAACAACCTACTTTCTGTTCAACAATCACGATATCTTTATTTGGTCGTTTGAATTGGACACCTGCTCGTTCTAAGTCTTGTTTTACACCAATATGGACCTTGACGTCTTCACGTTCTGCTTTCAAAATACGACGGATTGCAAAATCAATTTCTTGCTTGGTGATTTTTTTCTTCGTATTAATCATCAATAATTGGGATTTTTCATACGTATCAATGTATAAAATCTGTGTTCGATCAAGCGAATAAAGTTTATAGTATTTGATGGCTTTACTACTAAAGAAAAAATCTACTACTTTAGGATAAAACGTCTTAATATTTAAATTACTTGTAACTGGCGTTTCGATTAATTTCATCTTATTCCTCTTTTCTATTATTATTTATAACAAGCGCTCAACAAAGGAATCGCTTTCAACATGACATATTTAAAGCAGAAAAATTCGTTTTTCTACTTTACTTATTATAACATAAAAATAAACACAAAAAAATATTCAAAATTTCTTGACCTTCTAGTTACGTCAAGGAATAAGAACATTCTATAAGGAGGTTAAGCATGGAATATACTATAAAAAAAATGGCAGAAATTTCTGGTGTTAGTCCTCGTACCCTGCGTTTTTACGATCAGATTCACTTACTGAAACCATCACGGGTGACTGAGTCTGGCTATCGGATCTACACTAGCCAAGAAGTTGACCGACTACAACAGATTTTGTTTTATCGCTCCCTTGATTTTAAGTTAGAACAAATTGCAGAAATTTTAGATAATCCAGCTTTCGATCATCGACAAGCGTTGATCCAACATCAAGAAATGTTACAAGAAAAAAGAAAACAGCTCGACACACTATTAATGACTATTCAACATACATTGGAGAGTTACGAAGGAGGAAAACCGATGAAAGATCATGAGAAATTTGAAGGATTTAAAAAACAAAAAATAATGGAAAATGAAACAAACTATGGACAAGAAATACGAGAAAAATATGGAGACGACACCGTTGAGAAAGCAAATAAAAAATGGCAAAATATGTCTGAAGAAAAATTTGAAGAAATGCAGTCTTTAGAAAAACAACTCTTAGCTGATTTGACAGCTTATTTACAATCAGACTCTGATCAAAAACTAGCATTGAAACTATTTGAAGAACACAAAAAATGGCTTACTTTTAGCTGGCCTTCTTATAGTTCCGAAGCTCATCGTGGCTTAGGCTTATTGTATATCTCTGATGAACGATTCACCGCTTACTATGATGAGCGTTGTGGAAACGGAGCTGCCCAAGCATTGAATACGATCACTCAAACATACGCGGTTGAATAAGTTGTCTTTGAGTGGACGTTCATTTTAGGAAATAAGTAGCGAAGATCTCACTTTATGATCCATCCTGTCAGAATGCAGATACTACATTCTTTCATAATCCATTGGCGTCAAAAAGAAACCGAAGCAATCACAAAAATAGGAGAAACTATTTTTGGCTATTCGGTTTCTTTTTTAGGTTTTTGCGTTACTTCGATCTACTTTTGATTCCGCATTAAAACCATTTCGACTATCGCACAATAAATCGATAAGGAATTTTGATTTGATCTTTTTTTCTTCGATAAAAAGTAGAAAGGCCGTTTCTCCACACTCTCTTAAGCCATGGTCAATCGTAGAAAAAGACATTAGCTCACTGATCAACAGATTATCACGACCAACAAGACGGTTTTTACTTTCTAAGATGGAGCTTTGCAATATACCGGCAGCAACTGTATCTGAATTAGTGAAGACACCATCTACCTTTTTTCTTTAAAATACGTCGCTGCATTCACCCCTTGTTCATAGTCAATACAGTTCCAAAAAACATTTTCCTCTTTGAAATCGGGAAATATTTTTTTACAAAGTTCCAACGTCACTTTTGTATTAAAACTAAGACGACCACTTCTTCCTAAAGTAACGCCAAGCTTTTCCACGCCTTGTTTTTTTAAATACAATAATGCTTCAGTAATAGATTGTTCACGATCGATAAACACGCAACCAGCTTCTGTTTCTTTTATTTCTTCACAAAAAATGATTGGCCCATACTTTTGATAAGAGAGCAATACATCTAAATTGTTGGCACGAGAAGTAACGATCAAACCATCAAATCGTTTACCTGCAAATTCTTCTAAATACATTCTCTCTCTTTCTGCCTGATAATTTGTTGGTAACAAGGTCACCTGATAATCTTCGTTGAAGGCGACTTCAATGATCCCACTAAGCAATTGATCGAAATAAGGATGATCCGTATAAGGCAGAATAACACCAATATTTTTTGTTTTTCCATAACTGAGCTGTCTGGCACTTGCATTAGGAACATACGATAACTCATTAATGACGGATAGAATCTTGGCACGTTTTGTTTCGTCAACATAAGGATGATTATTGATCACCCGTGAAACGGTAGAGACAGAATAGCCCGTCAGTTTTGCAATATCTCTGATGTTTGTCATGCTTTACTAAAACCACCTATACAAAAAGATTTTCCTGTAAATAGTCTACCACAGCATGCCCACATTCAAAAAATTGATAGAACGTTCCATCATATTCAAAGCTAATACGTTGCCCACCCAGATACGTATCTTTTGCCAATCCACTAATTTCATCTAAAGGAATTTTTTTCATTACCGTTTTATTTAACCCTTGAGGACTAGACAATTCAAGCATTGTTTCTTTAAATTCAACAAAAGCATAAAAATAGTCATTCGTAGCGCCATTGGTCGTTTTGATATAAGTATTCATCAGTAATTCCTCCTTTTTGATGAATTGAGTATAGCTTATGAAACGCGTCTCATAGCAAGATCTTTGCTTCACCTTCTAAAAAAACGAGCAATACGATACATACTTTTGTCTTCGAATCTTTAAACTTGTCTTTGAATTTTTAAAAAGTAGAACTTTATTTTAATTATCTAGAAAAATAAGTTCAAGTACCTCATTCAAACTCTGCTACTATGCATTTAAAACAGTAACTGAGAGGAGTTTTTCAATTGTATAAAAAGACGAAAAAAGCAGGTATACTGAAAAGAATACTGAGACTAATAAAGTATAAAATAAAGACCATACTACAACGCAGAAGATTATTAAAAATAATGAGAAGAAAACATCGAATAAACGAACGAATGTCTAACCTAGTAAACATTAACGAATACTGCCTAGTAGAGAAACCTATGCCATTAAAAAGTACAAAGGAAAATAATCACTCCTTGTTGTCTAAGAATGAGAATCTGAAAAATATGAAGAATATAAAGAAGAAAAAGAAAAAAAAGAACAAAAATAGTAGCACATCAAGATCCTCTAGCTTCACGTATATAGGTCGTTCTAGACCATAAGCAACTATCCGCATCGAATGATTGATTAACTAAATATCTCTTAATTTTTTGCCCTTTTACTTAAAACAAAAAAAGAAGAAAGAACCCTTTTATATCAGGGTTCTTTCTTAATGACTACATCATGCCGCCCATCATTGATGGATCCATTGCTGGCGCTGCAGGTGCTGCTGGTTCTGGTTTGTCAGCAACTACTGCTTCAGTTGTTAATAATAGAGCTGAAACAGATGCAGCATTTTGTAATGCTGAACGAGTAACTTTGGTTGGATCAACAATCCCTGCTTCAACCATATTTACCCATTCGCCTGTTGCAGCATTGAAACCTGTTCCTAATTCAACATTTTTCAATTTGTCAACGATGACTGAACCTTCATATCCCGCATTTTCTGCGATTTGACGAATTGGTTCTTCTAAGGCACGAACAACGATTTTCACACCTGTTGCAACGTCCCCTTGAGCTTCAACTGCTGAAACTTTGTTGATGACATTCACTAATGCTGTACCACCACCTGAAACCATACCTTCTTCAACGGCTGCACGAGTTGCATTCAATGCATCTTCAATTCGTAATTTCAATTCTTTTAATTCTGTTTCAGTTGCTGCACCAACTTTGACCACTGCAACCCCACCAGCAAGTTTTGCTAAGCGTTCTTGTAATTTTTCACGGTCAAAATCTGATGTTGTTTCAGCAATTTGGTTTTTGATCAATTGAACACGTGCTTCAATGGCTGTTTTATCGCCAGAGCCTTCAACGATTGTTGTGTTATCTTTGTCTACCACAACTTTTGAAGCATTTCCTAGGTTTTCGATTGTTGCATCTTTCAATTCTAATCCTAAGTCGTCCGTAATCACTGTTCCGCCTGTTAGGATAGCGATATCTTCAAGCATTGCTTTACGACGATCACCGAAACCAGGTGCTTTCACTGCAACAACGTTAAATGTCCCACGGATTTTGTTCAAGACTAATGTTGGTAAAGCTTCTCCATCCACATCGTCAGCGATGATCAATAGCGGACGAGATTGTTGTAAGATTTGTTCTAATAAAGGCAAGATGTCTTGGATATTAGAAATTTTCTTATCTGTGATCAAAATGTATGGATTTTCTAAAACAGCTTCCATTTTGTCATTGTCAGTTACCATGTATTGTGACAAGTAACCACGATCAAATTGCATACCTTCTACAACATCTAATTCGGTTTCGATTCCTTTTGATTCTTCAATAGTAATAACACCATCATTACCGACTTTTTCCATTGCATCAGCAATCAAATGTCCCACTTTTTCTGAACCAGAAGAAACAGCTGCAACTTGAGCAATTGCTTCTTTAGAATCTACGACTGTTGAAATGTTGTGTAATTCTTCAACTGCTGCTTTTGTTGCCAATTCGATCCCACGACGAATACCTAAAGGATTTGCTCCAGCTGTTACGTTTTTTAATCCTTCACGAACAATTGCTTGGGTTAACACAGTAGCGGTTGTTGTTCCGTCACCTGCGATATCATTGGTTTTTGAAGCCACTTCAGAAACTAATTTTGCACCCATGTTTTCAAAGTGATCTTCCAATTCGATTTCCTTTGCAATCGTTACGCCATCATTAGTAATCAATGGTGAACCGTATGATTTTTCTAATACAACATTACGACCTTTTGGACCTAACGTTACTTTTACTGTATCAGCTAATTTATCAACTCCACGTAGCATTGCTGCGCGTGCATCTTCTGCAAATTTCAATTCTTTTGCCATGTCTATTCACCTCATCAAATTTTTTTCGTACTTTTTTATTTATTCAACGATCGCCATGATATCTTTTCCTGCAACGATCAAATATTCTTTTCCTTCAAATTTTACTTCTGTACCGGCATATTTTTCAAACATCACTTGGTCGCCCGCTTTTACAGCAGCAGGAACTTTTTCTCCGTTTTCCAATAAACGGCCTTCACCGACTGCAACAACTGTTCCTGTTTGTGGTTTTTCTTTAGCGGATGAAGCTAAAACAATTCCTCCAACAGTTGTTTCTTCTTCTTTTGCGACTTCGATAATGACGCGATCACCTAATGGTTTTAACACGATAAATCCCTCCGATAACTCTTTTTTTGGATTCGTTAGCACTCTTACACATCGAGTGCTAACCTACATTTTTAATAATACTCATACTTTGATTTTTTTGCAAGCTTTTTAAATGAAAGTACACTAATTTTATCCGTAACCGTTAGAAGTCCCTTAGTAATAGCCTCTAAATTGATCTATGTTATAATTAATTTCTATTCTTGCAGTCTACTTCTGCCTATCTTTAAGGAGGTATTTTATGTCATTAAAAAAATATAGTTTCGCTAGTATCTTTTGCTATGGACTCATTTTTCTTTCCCCATTGATCCTTTCATCTATCGGAATCGTCCATACTGTTACTGACGTGATTACAGCAACGACGATTGCCTATATCCTAGGAGCAATTGTTTTAGCTTTCTTTTATTTCAAGCAAAATGAACCACTACCACTAGAAGCAGCCATTCCTAGTGCTTCGACACCAAAAATCATCTTATATGGGTTTGTTGGGATTTTCATTGCTTTGATCTTACAGGCACTTGCAGTGACGTTGGAAACTCTTTTATTTGGTAACAGCGCTCCTTCTGAGAATACACAAAATATTATTCAAATGATTCTTGAAGCTCCAGCCTTTTTAATAGCTACCACAGTTGCTGGTCCAGTCATGGAAGAATTCGTCTTTCGTCGCAGCATCTTAGGTATCGTTGGCAAATATACAAACTTTTGGATCGGGGCAATCGTTAGTTCCTTATTGTTTGCTTTTGCCCATAACGATGGCCACTTACTGATCTACTTTTTCTTAGGTTTTTTCTTTAGTCTACAATACAAAGCAACGGGAAGAATCTGGACCTCGATGATCACACATGTGGGAATGAATACATTGGTGGTAGTGGTGCAGATCGCCGTACAAAAGGGCTGGATCGCTGCTTCATGAGCTGCCAACTAACACCAATCTAAAGACTCGCCTTATCCTATCTACTGACCAGCAAATCTTAGTCGCTGGTCTTTTTTTGCGTTCTTTCCGATCCTAGCTCATTCTCTTAACAAATTTTTCCTTCGTAGTTATGAAAAAGATCGATTTATTTAGAGCTATTCATTATGTTTTATCCGCTAGCTACTAGCAGTTTCCATTTATCGTGACACTCACCATTTCCTTTTTAACCTTCTCAAAACACTTTGATGTTCTTCTCTAATAGCACACTTATTTTAAATACGACAGAAAACAGCAGTCATTGCCATTTGGATTATTTTCAGATCCTATTAAAATCATGTTCATCTAGGAGGTTGAGACAAAAGTGTTCAGCATCAAGAAATAAGAAGGAATTTCCGAAAATTGCTTCTCAAATTTTTGGTAAATTTCGGCTTATTTCCGAAGATGCTACTTTTGTCTCACCGTTTATTCGTTTTTAGAGATACTAGAAGAGACTGAGACAACTTTTGTCCCAGTCCCTAGTTCATAGAAAAAATTTAACCACATCGACATCGTCTTATGGGCGCCCACAAGAGTTATCAACTTTGCACTAAACCAACTCGTTCCCCTTCTCATCCAACTAAAGTGTCTTTGCTTTCGTTTTACAAAAATACGCAGTATGAGAGAAAAACAGCCTAACAAAAATGCGATTAAAAAACACTTTATTTATAAAAAGATAAATACAAAAGTGATTTTAAAACAATTAATATTGTTTTATTTTTGTTATTAAATGAGGAACTTGCTAATTCATTACATACTTTAATTAATTTTATCAATCATTACTACTTACGAATGCACCATCTCTTAGAAAAATCATTTAAAAAAAGACATCTCCTTTATATCGGACTGACTGCTGTCATTCACGATTTTATAAAGAATAAAACAAAAATAAAATTTTTTATTAAAAAACCGCTGTTTTTATTATATATCTATCAGACTATCATTTATTTAACTTTTACAAAAAAGTTATTTTATATGTCACAAAATAACATTTTTAGGAACGTATCTTTCAAAAAATAAAGGTAGTGTGTTGCGAAATGAATATCTGGCAAATGATTGATGACTTATTGAAGAAATATTATCTGACGAATGATAAAGATATCTTAGATTTAATCATTTTAGATTTAGACCCTTATATAAAATCTTGTGCGCATCGTTTTGTATTTAAAGCACAATCTAACGGAGTATTTATTCCTTTTGAAGACTTCTACAGTAACCTTTGTTTAGCAATTTGGGAAGGCATTGAAGATTTCAAGAGTATCTCAGGCTCCACGTTTAAAAATGTTACGTTGCGAAGGATTTATATTGCTGAAAAGAAGACTTGGAAACAATATAAAAAATCCGGAAGCAAGGTCTTCAATAAAGATGGGATTACTTATGACGTGACAAGATGGGAAAACATCGAATCGCTACATCATTCTAAAAATTGCACAGTTAAAAGTGCAGAACGTTCGATCGAGGAAAAACTTCTAATAGAAAATTTTAAAAACAGGACTTTTTTAGAGGTACCTTCATTGAACTGCTTTATCACGGTTATTCTTGTAAAGAAATTTGTCTCCTTTTAGAAATCAGTAAGACTTACGATGCAAAAACCAGAAAAAAATGTCAACGAATCAAAGAATCATTCTGGAAATATATTGCCTAATCACTATGTTTTTCTTTCCCTATTCATCTACTTTGAAAAATAGCAAAGCATTTCAATGGTATGTCTATCGTCAATGTGGATCACATCTGATTATGTTTCCAACTTTGAGTGTTATCGGTATCTCGCATGGAGAGTGCAAAACAGCGAAACATTTGATATGTTCTAATCATTTTTCTAAAAATTTTTAGCTGGTTTCAACTTTTTGATTATGTAAAAGTAATTGATACACCTATTAGGCGTAATAAAAATTTTCATCCTTTTCACTAATACAATAATAATAGGAAGCTAGTTTCACTTTGTATCTGTCTGTTTTGAGCAATGTCCCTCTTGCCTAGTCTTCTCTATTATATTTTTCATTTACGGTCTAACTATACTTGATCTTTGAATAGCTGTTTCAGCATTTGTCAAAAAATGCCGAAGGGACTGGGACAAAACTTGTCTCAACCTCCTTCGGCTAATTTTTTCGGAAAGGATCCTGTTAATCACAACTATTTTTCCTTATTTATTATTGACCATTCAGCACTTGTTTTAAACTAGTTTGGATCAACTGAGTATCTGCTGGATTGTCCAATTCCAATTGGCTAGCTTTGGCGTTTGCGGCAGCAGACGGTGTTTGAACAGATTGTTTCACCTTAGGATCTGTTAACGAGTTGATATATTCAGATTGTTCTTGCCACGCCTGCTTGATTAAACGATAGTATTCATCTGTTTTCTCGCTTTCATTAGCAATCGTTTCAGTAGTAGTTGAAGAATCCTTTATTTCTTGCACATTTGAATCCTCTGCAGGATTATTTCCCGTCGATTCTACATTACTAATAGGTTGATTCTCTTTTTCCTTGGTGGTACTATTTTGTGAATTTTCTGTAGAAGTCTTGGTGATCTGCGTGGAAGTCTGATCCGTGCTGGAAGAGGTACGATCAACTCCTGAGTTTGAACATCCCGCCAACAATAACAACCCTAAAATAATAAAATAACTATTTTTCATAAGCACGCCTCTATTAAACAAACATTTATATTTAATTAAATATAATAAAAAATCACTATCAATAGCCAATGAACAATATATCTTATCTAAAATTTAAACTATTATAGGCTTATTGAAAGTACACCCCGTTGTTAATAAAACGTAACTGAATGAGACAAAAATCCTCTCTGCTTTAAATGAACAAAAAAAACACTCAAAACAAGTTGTTTGAGCGTTTTTTGGGTTATATAGTTGACTACGGCTAAATCGAAAATAACTCCGTTGCTTCTGAGGGATCGGTATCATAAATATCAAATTCATAACCGACACCTAGATCTTTTTCTTTTAGGACATTCTCCATCGTCAAGTGAGCTAGTTCTTTTAGATTGTTTTCTTTACTCAAGTGACCAAGGTAGATACGTTTGGTACGATCACCAATAACATCTGTCATGACTAAGGCGCCATCTTCATTGGATAAGTGCCCCCGATCACCTAAGATCCGTTGCTTTAAATTCCAAGGATAAGGTCCCATCCGCAACATCTCTAAATCATGGTTACTTTCCATCAAATAGCCATCTGCATTTTTGATGATTCCTCGCATATGATCACTGCAATAACCTGTATCAGTTAACATCACAAATGAACGGTTTTCTTTATGGAAACGATAAAATTGCGGAGCTGCAGCATCGTGAGAAACGCCAAAGCTTTCAATATCTAGATCCCCAAATGTTTGCACCTTCCCCATTTCAAACAAATGCTTTTGTTCAATAGGAACATTCCCAATTAATGGAGACATTGCTTCCCATGTTTTTTCATTGGCAAACACATCTAAATGATATTTCCTTGCAAGTACCCCTACCCCATGAATATGATCTCGATGTTCGTGAGTGACTAAAATCCCGTCTAATTGGTCAGGTGTCCGATCAATTTGAGCCAACAAAGAAGTAATTTTTTTCCCGCTGAGACCAGCATCTACCAAGAGCCTTTTTTTATCACTTTCGATATAAAGTGAATTTCCAGAGCTTCCACTGGCTAGGATACTGATTTTAAAAGCTGGTTTTTCTTCAGCCATTTGACTACTTCCCTTCTTACTTTGTAAACTTTTTTCATTATACTACTTTTTTAATGATCTTCCACCTTTGGAATCGTATTATTTGTTACAATCGTATTACTAAATGCATTGACCGACTCTACTTGGATCGATTTATCAGGTGTTTCTATCGCCACATACCAGACTGGAACATACACATTCTTTTCTCGCACTTTCAAAATACAAGAGTAAGCAAGCTGCCTCCAAAGGATTTTTGAACCTCGAGAAATCTTATTATTTACATACAATGTTTTGATTGCATCTTCTTCTGTGTGTAATTCTGTTTTTTCCCGTAATTGTTCAATATCGGATAAATGTGTCTGCGTGTACTTCGTGACAGCATAACTTTTATCTTGTTTATTCAGTGAAAACACAATTTTAGCTGTGTCATCATAAAAAGGTAGACCATCATATTTCTGACTCGCTTGTACTTCCGGCGTTGCACTGTCTAGATCAGAAAAATTCTTCATATAAACATAATCGCTACCAAAGAGTACATTGTTTTTTTTGTTTAAAAAGCTATTCACTGAACTTCCCATTTTATCAGGATCAAAAATACTATTTTCTGATTCTGTCTCAGATAAAGTTTTTGTTAAAACATTGTCATTGAAAACAATCCCACTACTCAACAGTCCTTTTTTACTTGTCCCATGACGTTGACTGTCCAGTTCCTTACTAAGGTCCGTTTCCTCCGCACTTAAATAATACCCTTGTCTACTTTCTGAAGAGATTTTACCAGTATAAGAAATGTCATCACTAGAAAGTCGTTGTTGAATGGATTCGGTTTGTCCTGATCGGATCACATTATTTTCTTGACTGATCGTTTCTTGATAACTTCTAAATAAAAAACATTTAACCCTAAAAAAGCAACGAAAAAAATCCATTCAATTTTTTTGAAATCCATTTAATTCGCCTCCGTTTCAGGTAATCGTCCAAGCAAATCATTGACAGCGTACCATTGACCTTGGTATTTTACATACCACTCAGGTAATAAATCGACGACTCGATTCGTTTCCTTGATATTTTGCCACGTGTAGCCAACAATCAACGACTCGATTTTTTCTTTGTCTGCCCCTTTATCCAAAAGACTCTGGATGACTTTTTCTGTTTGTGGCAATTCAACTTCTTCATCAGATGGAATCGGTACTTGGATCGTATTCAAGCTGGTTTGGATCTTCACTTGTGAATCTACTTGATCCGCTCCAATTTCAATCTCAACTTTCCCTTTACTGTCTGAACCAAATACAGGAAATCCTTCTACAAATATTCGATAATCGATCTGATTGTTCTCTCGATCAAAATAACGCATATTTCCTAATGAATTGCCTAATTTACTAATATATGGAAAACTTTGTGAGAAAATATTCGCTGTGACGTTGTCTTGTCCGATTTCTCCCCGAAAATCAACGATTTGTGTTTCTGAATGGATCCTCATCGTCTCATTTCCATCATAAAAAAGCAGTTCATTGCTCTCATTATTTGTTTTGACCTCATCTGGTTTTTGGAAAAAGGCATTTCTAAACAAAGTATATGGTTGTTGTGACAGGATATAACTATATTTTTTTAATTTGATTTTATCTTTCGTTTCATATTGTGTCTCAACAATCGAAGGCGTTTTTTCCATCTCTGTCCACGTACTATCGGTTGCCTTTAATTCTTTTTCCAACTCTTTCCAATCAACTGAAAGATTCGATTCGTAAATGGAATCCGTCTCAAAATCAAGGAATCGCACTTTGTTCTCATTTTTATCAAACTGGATACGCATAAAGTAAATAGAATCTGTCCGATTAGGAAGCGCTGAAAAATCCAAACTTAGATGAAAGGCTTCTTTATACTCACTAAGTAGCAGCGGCGCATTATAAGTAAGCTCAATGCCTTCTTGAATAGTTTTTAACTTGTCAAATTTCTCTTTATCGCCATTGACGATTTCTGTTACTCTGCCAAATCGAGCGCCCTCGATGACTGTTTGGAGGCGAGAAACAAGATTTTCACTATTTGTTTCCTTTATTTGTCCTGAATGCAACCAAGTCACATGTAATGGAAGAAAAACTTCAGATGCTTTTCGGTAGTTTTGTGAATCGATCATCTGTGAATTGGATTCGTCAAAATTAACCGAGGTTTTACCTGCTGGACTTAGCCAAATGGCATATGAGAGGTAGATACTTAAAGCAATCATTAGGAGTAATCCTATTCGAATAACTTTTTCAGAAATTTTCATTCCCACCATTCCTCCTCATATGGTTCATATGGCAACGAGATATAGAAGGTTGATCCTTTTCCTTCTTTACTCTCTGCCCAGATTGCGCCACGGTGGGCTTTGACTACTTCTCTAGAGATAGCCAATCCTAACCCCGTTCCACCTTGGGCTCTCGCACGCGCTTTATCCACGCGGTAAAATCGTTCAAATACCCGATTCAAATCTTTTTTAGGAATCCCAAGTCCTTGGTCAGTAATACTTAAAATCACATTATTGTGTGTTTCCAACAAACGACATGTGATCATTCCACCGTCTGGAGAATATTTGATCGCATTATTCATAATATTATCAATCACTTGGATTACTTTATCGGTATCAATCTCTACCCAAAGATCTCTTTGGGTAAATTCCCGTTTAATCGTATAGTTCTTTTCTTGGTTACCCACCATCATATCAAAGCGGTCAAGAACAAAATTGACTAATTCATTAAAATTGACGTACTCTAACTGTAATTGTGTATTTCCTGTATCCATTCGCGAAAGATTCAACAGGTCATTGATCATGCGGATCATTCGATCTGTTTCATCTAACGTTACTTTTAGGAAATTAGGAGCAACTTCTTCATCTTTCCAAGCTCCCTCACTTAAAGCTTCAATATAACTACGCATACTTGTCAACGGTGTGCGAAGTTCATGAGACACGTTCGAGACAAATTCACGACGTTCTCTTTCTGTTTTTTCTTGTTCTGTTACATCATGCAATACGGCTACCAATCCACTAATAAAACCTGATTCTCTGCGGATCATGGAGAAATCTACTCGTAAAATCATTTGGTCGCTTTCCATTAATCCAGTTGAACGATCAAGTACCATTTCATTTGGGTCTTCTAGCAGTTTACGTAATGTATATTCTTCTTCAATATCTAACAAAGTCAAAATCGACTGACCGATTGCATCTTCATTTTTGACATCCAATAAAGAAACAGCCATATCGTTGATCGTAATGACTTTACCTCTTCGATCGGTCGCAATGACACCATCTGTCATATGTGACAGGACGCTATCTAACCGATTCCTTTCCGCTTCCATCGTGTCTTGAGCTTCTTCGATTCTTTCAGCCAGCTGGTTGAATGTATCCGCCAGTTGCCCTAATTCATCTTGTCCATGGACTTTAACTTTACGACTATAATCTCCCCGAGCAATCCTAATCGCTTGCTCTCGCATCTCGCCAATTGGCTGAGTGATCGACCGTGCGACTAAGACTGATACGACCATGGAGATCAGGGCTGCGATCAACGAAGCTGTGAAGAATATAATCGCAGTATTATTGATTTCAGAATATTTTTGCTCAATATTACTTTTGACGTAAAGAGCCCCGATAACGGCATCGCCGGTCGGGGACAGGATCGGTTGAATATTGATATTCACTCGCTTATCGTCACTATCTAATGCGACATACCTTTTTGTTGTGAAATCATTGATATCTACATAATCGTTTTTCTTACCGATTGAGCTTTGATCACTAACATCCGTTGTCCCACGTATAATCCCTTTTTCATCAATAACTCGAATCTCTAAAATGTCACTCGAGGCATTGTTTTCAATGAATCGTTTGATATTGGCATTGACTTCTTCAATGTCTGCGTTGTCTTTACGATTTAATTCGGGACTGATCGTGGTCGCTAAAGATTCAACTGTTTGATTCATATCTTTGATAAATGTATTGATTGTTGAACGCTCTAACCCTCGGATAAAGTAGGCACCAATAATCTCAATCGAAATCAATAAGATCAAAATAAACGTGATCGCAATTTTGAAATTGACTGATCGAAAAAATCGCACTTTTCCTTTCATCAATTACTCCTGTTCCTGGTTACGTAAATAGTAACCAACACCTCGCCGTGTCACTAAATAATTAGGATGACTTGGATTATCTTCAATTTTTTCGCGTAGACGTCTCACGGTTACATCTACAGTTCGCACATCACCAAAGTAATCATAGCCCCACACGGTTTGCAGCAAATGCTCTCGTGTCATCACTTGTCCGATGTGTTTTGCTAAGTAAAAAAGCAATTCAAATTCACGATGCGTTAATTCAATTGTTTCGCCTCGTTTCGTTACCATATAAGCATCCGGATGAATCGTCAGGTCACCAATCACGAGTTCAGAAGGGGCAATTTCTTCTACTTCTTTGGTAGCAGTTGCGCCACGACGAAGATTGGCTTTCACTCGAGCCACTAGTTCACGATTAGAAAAAGGCTTCGTCACGTAATCATCAGCACCTAATTCCAGTCCTAATACCTTATCGATTTCAGAATCTTTTGCAGTCACCATAATGATCGGCATGTCGTAGGTTTTCCGTACTTCACGCGCGACTTCTAAGCCATCCATTTTTGGTAACATCAAATCTAGCAAGATCAAATCAGGTTCCACCTCAGTGACTTTTTCTAAGGCTTCTTCCCCGTCATATGCAGTATAAACATCATAGCCTTCCTTGGCTAAATTGAATTTGACGATATCCGAAATCGGCTTTTCGTCATCGACAACTAAAATCTTTTTCATTAAAGAGCCACCTCTTTTTTATTATTGTCATACTCTCCCATTATAACGTATTTTCCAAGATGTTTCATCTTTGTAAAAAAAGCCTTACAGAAAACATACACTTCTCACTTGAATCCTCATTTTGTTTATCCTTTATTTGTTTTTGGTGACAAAAAATAAACGAATCAAAAAATAGCATTTTTTCGATTCGTTTTACTGATTGATAGGGCTATTTTATTTTTTATAGAAAACGACGGTATTCATCAGTTATCTACAACTTGTACCGTAATTAATTCTTTGACATCTTCAGGATTGCCAGTCGGGATCGAAACAATCGTTGCTTGATCAAGGATTTCTTGTTCCTGCTTTTTCACTGCTGCTTGATCTCTTGGATCACCTTGAAAATGACTCGGAACAGGATAACAAGTGATCGTACCGTTATGATTGCTTGAATAAACAACTAAACTTTGATAACCATATTCTCCTGAAAGAGTGACCGTTTCAGTTGGAAAAGTCAAACTCGTGCTATCATAAGGATTGACTGCTGCTCCAGCAGCTGAATGTGACACATGAAGTTTAAAATTCCCACTGGCTAAATCGGTTTTGTAATGTGTACCCATAACCGCTAACCAGACACGGGCATATTCAATTTGGTCGTTTGTATAGCCACTTAGCGGATTGGGAGTGACCATTGTTTCGGTGGTGCTGCTGATTGTCGTTGATGCGCTCGTTGTTTCATTTTGCGTAGTATTCGTATTTTTCGCGACAGACTGGGAGTTAGTCGTAGTAGATTGGGTTTGTGATGATGCTTGTTTGGCTGAACTTGAAGAGTTAGTCATTGTTTGAGTTTCACTGGATGAAGCAGCCTTTGATTCTTCTGCTTTATTTCCTTTTGTGCCACAACCAACAAGAAGAAAAGCTGAAATAACCATTACAAATCCTACTTTTTTCATTTATACCACCTCTTTTTATTAATAGTTCGTATTATAACATTTTACGCTGCCAAATACATCGCTACTTAAGCTATATAATATTTATCTTTTTTTGTTTAAGTTGTAAGATGTTGATTTTTATCTTTCCTATCGCTCAGAGTCATTCTTAGCTAAACGATCAAAAACGATCAAAAAGAGACTAAGGCAAAACTTGCCTCAGTCTCTTCTAGTATCTCTAAAAACGAATAAACGGTGAGACAAAAGCAGCATCTTCGGAAATAAGCCGAAATTAACCAATAATTTGGGAAGTGCCAAGTAGATAACAATTAACAGCAACACTAGTATTTATACTTCTTTTCAATTTCCGAAAATCCCTTCTTATTTCTCGATGCTAAACACTTTTATTTCAACCTCTTCTTTGCTATTTTAAGCTGTTTGACTTTGTTGAATAGCTATTTTTCTGATTACTTTTCTAATACTTGAACCCCGACGCCTAACAAACCAGGACCTGTATGAACAACAAGTGCAGGGGATATTTGACCAAAATAGATTTGTTGCGCTTGTGGAAATTCTTCTTTCAATCTAGCCATCATCTCAGTTGCTTCTTCTTTGGCGTCTCCATGCGCAACGGCTAAGTTAAAGACTTTAGCTGTTCCAACTCGTTCTTTCACATAGGAAACAGTTCGATCTAGACTTTTTTTACGACCTCTTGCTTTGCCCACTGTATAGTAAATGCCTTCATCATTACAAGAAATGATTGGATTTAATTTTAAAGCCGTTCCTAATATAGAAGCAACTAACCCAATCCTTCCCCCTTTTTGTAAATATTCAAGGGTTGCCACGTTAAAGAATACTTTGGTCTGTTTGACTAATTCATTGAGTCTTTCAATCAATAATGACCATTCCATTCCTTCTTCTAACCATTTAGCTGCTTGAATTGCTGAAAAGCCTGCTCCGATCCCAATGTTCTTAGTATCTAGTACATACGCTTCCAATTCTTCTTGTTGTTGGGCAATCAACCGAACGATGTTATACGTACCACTTAATCCACTTGAGATTGTTACTGCTAAGATTTTTTCATAGCCGTCCTGTTTGATCTGTTCAAAAATTTTGGTAATTGTTTCGCCATCAGGTAAAGATGTTCCTGGAATCTCTTGAGGTAATCTTTGATAGATTTCTTCCGGAGTAATATCAACTTTATCAGTATATACTCGATCTTTATAAATAATCTTTAATGGAATCACATACATTTGATATTTTTCAATTAGCTCTTGTGGAACGTCTGTCCCAGAGTCTACTAAAATCGCCACTTTATTTTTCATTTTTTTCTCCTCAATTAAATACTCAGTTTCTAGACTAATCGTTTTTTCTGCCAACAATTTCATCGCAAATGACAAGGTCGCCGATCGAACTGCGATATATTCTACGGGTATCTCTTGCTCCAATATCTGTGGATAGACTTCTCCTTGAGCCAATTGGCTAACCATTTTGATGGCTTTTTCTTGTTCGTGACAAAATAGATTGTAGGCTTCACGGATACCAACCGTTTTCCCTTGAAAGAGGATTCCTTCTTTAATTTCCGGAATCGTTAGAACTTGCTTCAATGATGTAATTGCAATTAAAAATGCAACATGCTCTTTGTTGTATCGTTTTTTGATGGGCGCTGGAACTAGCCCTAATTTCACATAGTTATTTACCATTGAAGAGGTCAACAATGGATGTTTCTCACCTCGGATAACAGGAGAAAGATAGCGATCAACTAACGTTCTGACCTGATCCATATAAAGTTCTAAATCAGGAAGTTCATCCCACTGAGGTAAATGATAATTTTCCAGTTCTTTTCCCCATTCAATTAATTGTTGTCGCATTTTTTCCATTACTTGTTCTCCTTTGTTGTTTTCACAAACATCTTATTAGAGTTATTAAAAACATCCAATCTAGTTTTTTTAACTAGGTAATTCAATTATAATAAATTTCTCGAGAAAATAAAACAATTTTACTTGCGAATACCTAAAATAAAACAATCTTTCCCTCCTTAAATAGATATCTTGGTTCTTTGTTTGCTATTTTTTCTTACTTTTCTGATTCCTTAAGACCTACGGATAGTAACTTGCTTACTTCTAAGCTTATTTGAAACCTTCAGTCCATTCGGCATGGTACACTGAATAAGAGTGAATGGAGGGAAATAAAGATGATTCCAACAGATAAATTTTTTCAAGGAGAAAACAAAACCCACCCTTTTTTTGAAGGATGGTATTTTAAACATCAAATCGGAAATAACGTTTATGCTTTCATTCCTGGCTATTCGATTGCGGAAAATGGCGAAAAGTCTCCCTTTATACAAGTAATCAGTCATGAACATTCCGAGATTTTTTATTTTGATAGTGCGCAACTCTTTATCGAAAAAGAACATTTATTCATAAAAATTGGTGAAAATATCTTTAGTGAAAAGGGTATTTCTCTTTCGTTAACCAATGGCAATCTGTCGATTCATGGAACGATTGATTATGGCGATTTTACACCTATCCATCGGACCTACTATGCTCCTAGTATCATGGGCCCTTTTTCTTATTTCGCTTTTATGGAATGTTACCATGGGATATTAAGCATGAAACATTCACTACAGGGAGAATTAGTCTGGAATGATCAACCCATTGATTTTGATCAGGGGATTGGTTATATAGAAAAAGATTGGGGCTCTTCTTTTCCTGCAACTTATGTATGGGCCCAGTGTAATCAATTTGAGACGTCCGATGCACGTTTTTTCTTTTCTGCAGCAGAAATTCCATTTCTTGGTGGACGTTTTTTGGGAATCATCGCAGTTTTGCAGATCCAGAGCGAAGAATATCGCTTTGCTACTTACTACGGAGCTAAAATTTTATCGATCGTCCAAGAAAAAGACTATTTAGTTATCACGATCAAACAACAACAGCTTAAATTAACACTGGCAGTCCTGCAAAAAGACGGACATCCATTAATGGCGCCTCACAAAGGATTGATGAATCGAGTGATTCGTGAAAAAGCCAGTACAGAAATCTATGTAACGTTACAAAAAAATAATGAAACGCTTTTGGAACAAAAAGGGATCGCAGCAGGATTTGAGGAAGTGGATCATTTGCATGGTTTTACCTACTAAAATAGGAGACCCGCCATTAAAAATGGCGGGAAGGAGTAAAAATGAAAAAGTGTTAGGGTTCGTTCTTTTGCAAGAACTTTTGTTGGTTGGTATGGTTATATCATACTGAGCATTTGTGAATAAACTATGAATGAATTTCTATAAAGACGTAAAGTTTTTTATGATTTTTTTTAAGCTAGTCTTGCATTTTAAAATCTACAGTGCTACTATTATTAAGTAATATTCAGTAAATATTTCATAAATTTATTGGGCCGTTAGCTCAGTTGGTAGAGCAGCTGACTCTTAATCAGCGGGTCGCGGGTTCGAGCCCCTCACGGCCCATTGGGTGCCAAACCCACGTCATCAGTACATTCTTGGCTACTTCGGTAGTTTCGAAAAGAGTGTACGTGATGACATTTTTTGTTTTTCGGATATATTTTTTTGATTGATCACTTAGTATTGTCCGGGGGAAAACTACGAATGAATGAACTCCGCCAAACCGTCAATTAATTAAACCACATTGCTTCCTCTAACAGATCTCTTCATCGCAACTAAATGATAGCGTTTACTTTATTAATAAAGCATTTATCGTTACAATCTAATTAAAGTTTCAATGAAACAAAGTAAGTCTAGCCCTTTTGACGTATTACCAAAGAAGTTCGTACACCTTGGGATCCTATTTAGTTGATGAGACAGCCTTTTGCCAACCATTAACTAACTATTGGATCGTTTTATCAACTAGTAATTGGAGGAAAAAATTATGTGTGGACGTTATTTTTTTGATTTAGCATCCGATGAGCTGAAAAAATATTATGAACAAGTAAAGCCACAGGCGGAAAGTCGGCAAATCCACATTGGAAAAAATGAAATTTTTCCATCGAACCATGTAGTAACATTAGGTCTTAATCAAGAATCCGTTGTTGTGCCAGGTATCACTCGTTGGGGCTTTACCGGTTTTAAAAAAGGACAGCTAATGATCAATGCTCGAGCAGAAACTGTGGAAGAAAAAAAGACATTCTCTCACCCTTTCAAAGAGACTCGTTGTGTTTTCCCAATGTCGGGTTTTTATGAATGGGATTCTGATAAACACAAAGTAATGTTCACTGACAGTCAAACGTCCGTCCTTTATGTCGGTGGTTTTTATCGAATCCATAAAAATGAAGCTGGATTTGAAACCGAATCAATCATTTTGACCACTCAACCAAGTCAATCAGTGCTTCCCGTTCATGATCGCATGCCCTTAATCCTAGCAAAAGAACAGATTAAAGACTGGCTTAATGATTTAGATTTTGCAAGGAGTCAACTGACAGCGAAGATGCCTGAGTTAAGTCGACGAAATGTAGACGAAAACCATATATAACCAAAAACAAACATGTACTGAAAAATACAATGAGCAAAATGCTTCTCAGATACTTCGGTTTGTTTTGAAGTGTTGAAGCATCATAACATTATTCAAATATTTACAAAAAATTGAACGAACACCTCAATACTAGCTGTCTTGCACAAAAACTTCTAATATATTGGTACAAAAAATGAAGCGTTCCAAAAATAGTAAAGACTATTTTCAGAACACTTCATTATGATTTACTAGAGTTTGATCGAACTTTTCGTGATCAGTTACCTAAACATTATTCTTTCCAGCTATCGACTGTTTTTTGATTTTCTTTGATCCAGTCTTGCGCTGCTTGTTGTGGATCTTTTCCGTTATTGATTTCTAACATGACTTTTTCCATATCTTTTTCTGACCAATGGAAATTATCTAAGACCTTATATGCTTCTGGTTGGTCTTCTTTTAATCCTTTGCGGACGATCGTATGGATTTCTTCAGCACTTCCCATAGCTTTTTTAGGATCTTCAAGATACTTCAAGTCATATTTAGCAAACATCCAATGTGGAGTCCAACCAGTAATAACGATTGGTTCTTTCTTTTTGATGGCTTGACCTAATGCCACTGTCATCGCACCTGAAGAAGAAGTTTCTACGGTCCAATCTTTTAAGTTGTCATATTGCTTGATTGTATTTTCAGCAGCATTGACGACTCCGGCACCAGGTTCAATACCGGTGATTTTCTTACCTGCTTGATTGGTTAATTCTTCAATCGAGTTGACATCCATATAGCTTGGAACAGCTAAGCCAACTTTAGCACCAGTTAAATTAGCACCTAGATCATTTATTTGGTCTTTGTACTGTGCATATTGAGAACCATGGGTTTTTGGTAACCAAGCAGCTACCATCCCATCTGATTCTCCTTTAGAAACAGATTCCCACATGATGGAATTATCTAATGGTGTGATCGACACATCATAGCCCATTCCTTTAAGTACTTCAGCAACTACATTCGTTGAAGCTACTTCAGTATCCCATTCTACATATGAAAGATTGATTTTTTTTGTTTCTTTGTTATTAGCTAAACTACCTAAGCCAATGGCACCTAAAATCACAACCACTACAGCTCCAATAATGATTCCTTGGCGTTTTTTACTTTTTTGTTTGTTCGCACCTGTCGCTTTTTTATTATTTGGTTGATTCAAATGTTGCGTAAAACGGTCAATGATGATCGCCAAGATAACTAAAGCTACCCCGTTAACAAATCCATTTCCGACTTGTGCACGTTGTAATGCTGACAAGACGCCACGACCTAATCCTGGCGCTCCAATCATTGAAGCAATCACGACCATTGAAAGTGACAACATGGTGGTTTGGTTGATCCCCGCCATGATCGTACTTTTAGCCAATGGTAATTCTAACTTGAACAGTTTTTGCCAACTGGTACTACCAAATGAATCAGATGCTTCCACCAATTCTTTTGGTACTTGGCGAATACCTAGATTTGTGAAACGAACAGTTGGTGGTAACGCAAAGATAACTGAGGCGAATACCCCTGGAACCATCCCAATCCCAAAGAATGCAACTGCTGGGATCAAGTAAACAAATCCTGGCATAGTTTGCATAAAGTCAAGGATCGGTTTGATGATACTTTGCGCTTTGCTGCTTTTTGCCATTAAGATTCCTAATGGTACACCAATAATGATGGAGATCATACTAGACAATAAGACAAGTGTCACAGTATTCATCAAATCAGACCATAACCCTTGATTGTAAATAAACCATAGACCGATCAACGTAAACAAGGTCAGTCCTGGACGTTTCTTAGAGATAAAGAATGCAACGACTGTTAATAAAAGGATGAACACTGGTGCTGGAATAACTAATAATAAATTAGTGATCCCAGACATCACTGCTTGCCCGATCGTTTGTAGAAAAGCAAATAATCCTGCAAACGTAGTCGTAAACCATTCTGTCAATTTTTCAACCCAATCTGCTACGGGTAATTGATAGTTTAATAAATTATTCATGTTCATTCACCTCACCTGATTCTGCTAATGCTTCAATCACACTTCCTCGAATGACAACCCCTTTAAGTTTACCGTTGTCAACGACTGCTAGTGGCGTAGGTGAATCATAAATAATATTGAAGATATCACTGACAATCATGTCTTTCCCAATGACAGTGACATTTTCATCTAAGAAATCAATTAACGGCCGTTTTTGGCGTCTGGCTTCTAGCGCTTGATCAGCTGTAATGATTCCTTTTAAGTTTCGTTTTCTATCGACTGCCATCAACATACTTACTTCTTCGTTGCGCATTCGAGTCAATGCAACATTCGGACCATCTGATTCAATATTGGTAGTCAACGCTGGAACCATGATATTTTGAGCTGTTAAGACTTTGGAGCGATCCACTTCCTCCACAAATTCTCGAACATAATCGTTAGCAGGATTCGTTAAGATTTCTTCCCCTGTGCCGATTTGCATGATTTCACCATCTTTCATCAATGCAATACGGTCACCGATTCGCAACGCTTCGTTTAGATCATGGGTGATGAAAATGATTGTTTTTTGGACATTTGATTGTAATTCGAGTAGTTCATCTTGCATTTCACGGCGAATCAACGGATCAAGAGCAGAAAAAGCTTCATCCATCAATAAAATCTCTGGATCGTTGGCTAATGCTCGAGCTAGCCCCACACGTTGTTGCATCCCACCAGATAATTGATTTGGATATTGATCTTTAAATGAAAGCAAACTTGAGTTTTCAAGTGCTTGTTCTGCTTTTTGTTGGCGTTCTTCTTTCGGAACTCCTCGAACTTCTAAACCATATTCCGTATTTTCTAAGATCGTACGATGTGGAAATAACCCAAAGTTTTGGAAAACCATATTGATCTTGTGACGACGAACTTCACGAAGTTCTTCTTTACTCAATTTTGAGATGTCTTCTCCATCGATATAGATGTTTCCTGCTGTTGGTTCGATCAAACGATTCAATAATCGAATCAAGGTTGATTTCCCACTACCGGAAAGACCCATGATAACGAATATTTCGCCTTCTTGAACATCAAAGCTAGCATCGTAAACACCGACCGTTGCGCCGGTTTTTTTCAATATATCTGTCTTCGGTTGATGATTCTTCATCATTTCTAAAGCTACTTGTGTCTTTTTACCAAATATTTTTGTTAAATTTTTTACTTCTACCTTTACCAAACAAATTTCTCCTTTTTTATGTTTATGTAAATTCATTTTACTTTCTGAAAAAAGTGACCACACTATACTAACATCGTGTAGTCACTTTGTCAAAAAGGAGACTTTTTTGTTTGCTTCCAAAATAAAAAAACTTGAATAAAGCCCTAGCGGTTAGGCTTATTCAAGATTAAAATTTGATGATAAAAAATAATTGAAGGACTAGTTTTCTGGATAGAAGAAATTAGTCATTCTTTGTAAGGTAAATTCGTTTCCAATGAAATGTACAGTGTCACCCGCTGTGAATTTAGCATACGGTCCAGGTGAAACGAGCAACTCTTCTTTATGGGAAATCGCAATCACTGTCGCTCCTGTTGCTTGCCAAATATTCAACTCGCTGATGGAGCGGTCAAGATGGGTCGCTTCTTTCGTCAACGTTAATTCAAATGGCAATAAAGGATTCATCTTATGTATCCGTTTCGTTTGACTGACTAATTGATCTAATAATTGTGAAAAATGATCCAATTCTTCTTGTTGCTTTTCTACACTTGCCATAATTTCAGCTTTTGTTTCTTGGATCGATTGAACATCTTGGTATTGTAATAAAAAATCTTTGGCTTTCTCTTTTGAGGCAACGAATGCCCCACTGCCATGGCGAACCTCCATGATCCCTAGATCAACTAGCACATTGATTGCTTTTCTTGTAGTTTCAGGAGAAGCATTATATGTACTTGCTAAAGTGGATCTCGCATGGATCTTCTCCCCTACCTGATAACGGTTTTCCACGATTCGTTCAGCCAGATCAACTGCGATTTGTTGGTATCTTGGACGAACAATTTTTTTCTTTCCTGCCATTTATTCTCCTCTTCCTTCTCTTTTTCAGTTACATCTTACTATGGGAAATCAAAATAAGCAAAAAATCTTAAAAAGGTTTTAAGTCTGTTCCTTGGAGAAAAATCAAAAGAAGCAGAATCAACCACTCAAAAAAACAACGAACGATGAACTGTTTTTCGATCATCACTCGTTGTTTTTATCATCTCACATCCGTTAGATTTTCTTTACTGGGCAAGCACTTTTACAGTCATCACACGTTTTTCCTGATTTGATACGTGAAAATATAATATAACCAGCACTGCCAAAGATCAATACACTTAATAAAAAAGTCGCCATTTAATTTCCACCTTCTAATGATAACGTCAAAATTTCTTGTTTCTTCTGCTGCTTTTTCAATAAAGCGTAACCTAATCCAATCAGGACCATACCTGCTAAATAAGTCGAAAATACGATAGAGCCGCCTTCTAATAAATGAGCGAACTGATAAATCATGAAGCTTACCAAGTAAGCAAACCCACATTGATAACCAACTGCGATCAGTGTCCATTTCCTTGAATTCATTTCACGATGGATCGCACCGATTGCTGCAAAACAAGGGGCACAAAGCAGATTGAACGACAACAAGGAATAAGCAGCAGCGGAAGTATACGTACCTTGTAATGCTTGCCAAATCTCTCGACCATTTTCCGCTACTTCTTTGTGCCCAAACAAAATACCAAAAGTCCCAATGACATTTTCTTTGGCCACTAATCCAGTGATCGTAGCTACTGTTCCTTGCCAATTCCCCCATCCTAGTGGTTGGAAAAGAGGAGCCACAATCCGTCCAACACTTGCTAGAATACTTTGATCTTCTGTAACAGGTTGACCAAAAAAGTTATACGAAGAAGTAAACCAAATCAAAATACTTGAAACAAAGATGATCGTTCCTGCTTTTTTGACGAATGATTTACTGCGGTCATAGGTTTGGCGTAAAATCGTTGTTCCTTGTGGAAAATGATACGCTGGTAGTTCCATAATAAATGGTGCGGTATCGCCAGCAAATAACTTCGTCTTCTTCAACATGATCCCTGATAAAACGATGGAAGACATACCTAGAAAATAAGCAGAGGGTGCTACCCAAGAAGTATGGGGGAAAAAAGCTCCTGCAATCAAAGCAATGATTGGTAATTTAGCAGAACATGGCATAAACGTCGTGACCATAATCGTCAAGCGCCGATCTTGCTCATTTTCAATGGTTCGGCTAGCCATCACCCCTGGAACGCCACAACCTGTAGCAATCAACATAGGAATAAACGATTTTCCTGACAAACCAAATTTCCGAAATAAACGATCCATCACAAAAGCGATCCGTGACATGTAGCCACAATCTTCCAAGAAACTTAAACACAAGAACAAGACGATCAGCTGAGGTAGAAAGCCCAACACTGCGCCTACCCCTGCTATGATTCCATTGAGGATCAATTGTTGCATCCACTGTGCCACTTGCCAGTTGACCAGTACCTGTTCGACGTGTTGTGGCAACCAGCTGCCAAATAACGTGTCATTGATCCAATCAGTTCCCATTGTTCCGATTGTTTGAATCGCTAAATAATAGATCAGCCACATGACAAAAGCAAAAATTGGTAAAGCGAACCAGCGATTAGTAACGATTCGATCGATTTTATCACTGATGGACAAGCGAAATGAATCCGTAGACACGACACAAAGTTCAGTAAGTTGCGTTAGCCATTCATATCGTTCATTAATAACTATTGTTTCGCTATCTTCATCAAATAGTCTCTCTGTCAGACGAATCAGCTGCTCAATTTCTTTTTCTTGTTTTGTCGTTATTGTTTGTTTTTCCCATAACTGTGGATCACGCTCAAAATATTTGATGGCAGACCAGCGTTGAAAAGGCTGATCTTTTCCTAATATCTCTTCGATTTCATGGATTGCAGCTTCTAGTCGATCGTCATAATTAGTTAGTAAGGATACCTTCTGTTCTTTTGGCTGCTTGGAGGCATCAATGATTTTCTTCGTGAATTTATCCAATCCTTCTTTTTTCAATACACTGATAGGAATCACAGGTATGCCTAAACCATAACTTAATTTTTCGACATTGATTTTTTTGCCATTTTTTTTAATGATATCCATCATATTCAGTCCGATAATGATGGGGATTCCTAGATCTAATAATTGTGAAGTCAGATAAAGATTTCTTTCTAAATTTGTGGCATCGACAATATTGATGATCAGATCAGGACATTCGTTGGTCAAATAATCTCTCGCAATTACTTCTTCAGGTGTATAAGGTGACAGGGAATAGATTCCAGGTAAATCTTGAATCTTGATTATCGGATTCTTCTTCATTTTTCCTTCTTTTTTTTCCACCGTTACCCCTGGCCAATTCCCTACGTATTGTTTAGCACCAGTTAAGGCATTGAATAAACTACTCTTTCCACTATTAGGGTTACCGACTAAAGCTACCTTCATTTTTTACACCTCTTTTTGCACAAGGATCAACATTGCTTCTTCTTTACGAAGCGTTAACTCATACCCTCGCAAGGTAATTTCTAACGGGTCTCCTAGTGGTGCTAATTTTCTTACGGTCAAAGGAACATTTTTCGTTACACCCATATCCATCAAACGCCGTTTAACAGCGCCTTTTCCATGTATCCCTACAACGATTCCTCGTTCTCCAACAGTCAGTTGATCTAATGAAGTCCAGTTATCCTTAGAAAGTTCGTTCTTTTTCACTAAAATTTGTTTAAACAACTCTCGATCGATCGCGATCCGATTATTTTTTAGCAGGACGATTCCATTACTTCCTGATCGATTGATAACAACGAGTTTACTTCCAACGATTATACCGAGATTTTGCAAATGTTTTTTGACTGCTTCACTCGTTTGCAATTTTTCAATTTGGTAAACAAGATTTAGCTTCGCTTCTTCTAAAGGGACAGTGGCATCTAAAGATAAAGTAGCATTCAAATTCATAAATCGATTTTCATCTCCTTCTTGTGAAAAACATCATGATAGTTCTTTCTATTTATTTTCCCTATTATTTACTTCATTTATCAACATACATTGAGAATCATTCTCAATAAGAATACTCTCGTTACTTGATAAAGTCAACGAACGTTGTGATTTTATGAGCGAACTTTCATTTAACCACTTAATAAGGAGATAAAAAAATCTTTTCGGGGATTTTTCCACAACCTTCACTGTACTAAAACAAGTATTTTTTCCCCTGTTACTTGTTTTCAGCTGTTTTTCAAAAACCACAAAACATAGTATTCCACAGTTTCCACAACACAAGATGTAGTGTTTGTTGTTTGACTTTTTTACTAATAGTTTTATACTATTCATTATAGATAAACAAGAGCTGTGGAGGAGGCAATACACATGAATGTCAAAATATTTTCTAAAAATAATTGTATGCAATGCAAGATGGTCAAACGCTTTTTAACTGACAACCAAATCGATTTTGAAGAAGTTAATATCGACGAACAACCAGATGCAATTGAATGGTTAAAAGCTCAAGGATTCCAAAGTGTTCCTGTCATTACGTCAGATGCACAAACGGTGATCGGGTTTCGACCAGATCAACTTCGCAAACTTGCTAGTTAGTCACCAGTCAATCGAAATGGAAAAGAACGTAGAATTGGATTTGATGGAATTGAGGCACTTGTTTTTGCCGTAAACTCCCCAAATCCTTTTTTACAGCACGAAACAATATTCACTATCAAAATATGGAATGAAGGTTGGGCGTACTTATGAGTCTTAAGCAGTTAAAAGATGTTAGTTACTTTAAATTAAACAATGAAATCAATCGACCAGTAAATGGTCAGATCCCGCTAAATAAAGATAAAGAAGCGCTAACCGCTTTTTTTGAAGAAAATGTCAAACCAAACACGATGACGTTTGCAACAGCAATGGATAAAATCAATTATTTGATTGAAAACGACTATTTAGAGTCAGAATTTATCCAACTGTACTCTGCTGAATTTATTGAATCACTTTATCAATTTTTAGCAGAACAACACTTTACCTTTAAATCATTTATGGCTGCCTACAAATTTTATTCACAATATGCGTTAAAAACGAATGATGGTACTGCTTATCTTGAATCTTATGAAGATCGAGTAGCTTTCAACGCACTTTATTTTGCTAATGGTGATGAACAATTAGCGTTGTCTTTAGCAGATGAAATGATCCACCAACGTTACCAACCTGCTACCCCTTCTTTCTTGAATGCCGGTCGGAAACGTCGTGGGGAACTCGTTTCTTGTTTCTTGACACAAGTAACTGATGATATGAACTCTATCGGTCGTTCGATCAACTCTGCTTTACAACTATCACGTATCGGTGGTGGTGTTGGGATCACTCTTTCAAACCTACGTGAAGCGGGGGCACCGATCAAAGGTTATGAAGGAGCAGCAAGTGGTGTTGTCCCTGTTATGAAATTATTTGAAGATAGTTTTAGCTATTCAAACCAATTAGGTCAACGTCAAGGTGCTGGTGTCGTTTATTTGAACGTCTTCCACCCAGATATCATTGCTTTTCTTTCTGCCAAGAAAGAAAATGCAGATGAAAAGATCCGAGTAAAGACACTTTCACTTGGTGTAATCGTTCCTGATAAATTTTACGAGTTAGCTCGTAAAAATGAAGAAATGTATCTTTTCAGTCCTTATAGTGTGGAAAAAGAATATGGCGTGCCATTTTCTTATGTCGACATCACTGCTGAGTATGATCATTTAGTAGCGAATCCTAATATTCGGAAACAAAAAATCAAAGCACGTGAACTTGAAAATGAAATTTCGAAATTACAACAAGAATCCGGTTATCCTTATATCATCAATATTGATACAGCTAATCGTGAAAATCCAGTTGACGGAAAGATCATCATGAGTAACTTGTGTTCGGAAATCCTACAAGTTCAAACACCTTCTGTTATCAATGGAAAACAAGAATATGAAGTATTAGGAACGGACATCTCATGTAATCTCGGTTCGACTAACATCGTTAACTTGATGGACAGCCCTGATTTTGGTCAGTCTGTGCGTACGATGACACGGGCATTGACTTACATCACAGATGCTTCCGATATCGATGTTGTCCCTCCAATCCAAAATGGAAACAAATTGAATCATACGATCGGACTAGGAGCAATGGGCTTACACACTTTCTTTGCGAAGGAACAAATGGCGTATGGCTCTGAAGAATCCTTAGATTTCACAAATATTTACTTTATGCTTTTAAATTACTGGACATTAGTTGAAAGTAATACGATTGCTCGTGAAAGAAAACAAGTCTTCCATAACTTTGAAAAATCTGCTTATGCAGATGGAAGCTATTTTGATAAATATGTTACTGGAGAATTCCAACCAAAATCTGATAAAGTAAAAGCTTTATTTGAAGGAATCTTTATTCCAACTGCTGAAGATTGGGAAAACTTAAAACAAGCGATCATGACCGATGGTTTATACCATCAAAATCGTCTAGCTGTAGCACCGAATGGTTCGATTTCTTATATCAATGACACTAGTGCAAGTATTCATCCGATTACACGCATGATCGAAGAGCGTCAAGAAAAGAAAATCGGGAAAATCTATTACCCAGCGCCTTATCTGTCAAATGAAACAATTCCTTACTATACTTCAGCTTATGACATGGACATGCGAAAAGTCATTGACATTTACGCAACTGCTCAACAACATGTAGATCAAGGAATGAGTTTAACCCTATTTATGCGTTCTGAAATCCCAGAAGGTCTATATGAATGGAAAACAACGACTAAACAAACAACACGTGATTTGAATATCTTACGTCACTACGCTTTCCATAAAGGAATCAAATCAATTTATTACGTTCGGACGTTTACTGATGATGCAGAAGAAATCGGCAGCAATCAATGTGAAAGTTGTGTCATCTAAAACAAGTAAGCAAAAAAAATGAACAGACAGGTAATTTAAATAAAGGAGCATTTCTCATGTCAGAAACTTACTATGAAGCAATAAACTGGAATGAAATTGAAGATATCATTGATAAATCTACGTGGGAGAAACTAACTGAACAATTTTGGTTAGATACCCGTATTCCTTTGTCTAATGATTTAGATGACTGGCGGACACTGTCACAGTTAGAAAAAGATACGGTTGGCCATGTCTTCGGTGGACTGACTTTACTCGATACTGTCCAATCAGAAAGCGGAATGGATCAGCTGCGTAAGGATGTCCGTACGCCGCATGAAGAGGCTGTATTGAACAATATCCAATTTATGGAATCGGTCCATGCAAAAAGTTATTCTTCCATTTTTAGTACATTGAATACAAAAAAAGAAATCGAAGAAATCTTTGAATGGACGAATACAAATCCTTATTTACAAAAAAAAGCGGAACGTATCAATGAAATCTACAAAAATGGCACAGCTTTAGAAAAGAAAATCGCTAGTGTGTTCTTAGAAACATTCTTATTTTATTCCGGCTTTTATACTCCTCTTTATTATTTAGGAAATAATAAGTTAGCGAATGTAGCAGAAATCATCAAATTGATTATTCGAGATGAATCTGTTCATGGGACTTACATTGGCTACAAATTCCAATTAGGTTACAATGAACTATCAGAAGAAGCACAAGAACAGCTAAAAGACTGGATGTATAATTTATTATATGAATTGTACGAAAATGAAGAACGTTATACCGAGGAACTGTATGATCCAATCGGTTGGACGGAAGAAGTAAAAACATTCTTGCGCTACAATGCCAATAAAGCATTGATGAACCTGGGAATGGATCCACTTTTTCCAGATACAGCGAATGATGTCAATCCAATCGTGATGAACGGTATCTCTACCGGTACCAGCAACCATGATTTCTTCTCACAAGTGGGAAATGGCTACCTCTTAGGGCATGTGGAAGCAATGCAAGATGACGATTATTTGATTGGTTTAGATGACTAAATAGGAAAAGAACGTTTAAGCGTTGGGTTGTCCCCACCTTAAACGTTCTTTTTTATGTGCTTTTTCTCAGTCAATCATTTGATATGTTCATGAAACTAAATATGGAAAATTCTCTCTGCATACTGGTCTTCGATTTTTAGGTTTCGTTCGTGTCCCCCATCGATATTCGCACTTAAATAAACTGGCGGTTCAAAACCTTGAGCAACCATTCGCTCAATGGCTTCTAACATCGTTTGTTGGAGTAACAATGTAGCCGCATATGTCGAAGTCCCGCAGACTTTGGTCTCTAATCCATCAACAGGTAATACCGCATCACCATAAACAGAGTGGTTATCTAAAACAACATCCGCAAATTCATACAATAACTTTCCACTTTCATGTCGTGAAGTGGATGCTTTAGAGGCAGCCAATGCCGTGACCACGATCAATTTATTTCCACGCTTTTTGATTTCCTCAGCCATTTCAATTGCCATGGGGTTTCTCCCAGAATTAGAAATCAGGAAAAAGACATCATTGGGATGGATGGATACTTTGTGCATGAGCGTTCGTCCGACACCAGCATGTTGTTCGTACATGCCCCCCGCAGGATCTAAAATCAGTTTTGACGGTATCAATCCACCTGCACGCCCACTGATTTCTAGCGCTGCTGCATGGGAATGTCCGCTACCAAAAGCCTGCGTAATCCCACCGTTCATAATTCCATCGGCTACGATTTGGGCTGCTTTCGTTATATTTTCTGTTTCATACTTCTCTAATGTTTCAGTTAATTTTTTACATTCTTCAAAAAATGCGAGTGTCATAAGGCTCTCTCCTTTTTATGATTATTCCTCATTTAGTTAGAAAATCACATGATTCCGAATACTCTTAATAAGATCGATAACACCATGATCGCTAAAATCGCTCTTGTTGAATTAAAGTATTTTTTGCCTAACAACCAATAAATGACACCCACTAAAAGGGCTGGAATCAGCATCGGCATGATCTGATCTAGTGTTTCTTGAAGGTTAAGTTCGACATCTCCCGTTTTAAAGGTCCAAGTAATTTGGGCATTGATCACCGATGGAATCATGGCACCAATCACCGTGACCCCTAATAAAGTAGCAGCATTGGTCAACGCATTCAAATGTCCGGACATACTAGTCACTAATTTCACGCCTTGAGTATAACCTATTCTTACAGAGAAAAATCGAAAGACTAAAATCGCCAGATTTACTAATACCCAAACAGCAACTCCGATCGCGTTTCCTTGTAGAGCTAAATAGGAAGCCACTGAACCAAAAACAGTTGGGAACAATACTCCAAAAATCGTATCCCCGACACCAGCAAATGAACCCATTAATCCAGTTTTCAAACTAGACACCGTATCTTTTGATTGTTTGCCTTCCGCTTCTTCAGTAGCGATATCGATTCCCAAAATAAAACCGCCCATATGTGGTGTTGTATTAAAAAATTGACTTTGCATGTTCATCATGGCAATCTTGGTTTCTTCATCGTCGCCGTAGAGTTTTTCGATGATCGGTAACATGGAGTACAAATAGCCCCCACCCATCATTCGCTCATAGTTCCAAGACAATTGGCTACCATACAACCAATTGATACTTACTTTATCTAGGTCTTTTTGATTAATCTTCGTACTCATCAGCACTTAATCCTCCTTTTCCATTTGCATCAGCTTGAGCCACTTGTGTCAGATTGTTTTGCTTTCCAATCAAATTCTTAAATTGTAAAATGGCTAAAGCCAATCCTAATAAAGCCACGCCAAACATAGGCATCTTTAAGTAAGCAACTGCCAAAAACCCAATCATCAAGTACGTAATGAAATTTTTAACTGGTAAAAATCTTAATAAAATGGCGATACCGACTGCTGGTAACATGCCTCCTGCAACTGCCAACCCGCCAGTCAACCATTCTGGAATTACATCTGAAACAATTTGAATCACTCGGTCACCAAAACTAAAGACGATAAAAATAGGAACGCCTCGTGATAATCCCCAACTCATTGCTCCCAACAAGTGATAAATTCTTATTTTTTTAGTATCAGCTAAACGAATATTTTTATCGATTCTCTTTTGAAAGAACACATTGCAAAAACGAGCAAAAATATCTAACTGGATCATCAACAATGCTACTGGTACAGCTAATCCGATACCAAATTCCACACCTCTTCCACTCGTAATCGCAAAAACAGTTCCCACGATCGAAGCGGTCATATAATCTGGGACACTTGCTCCTCCATAAGCTTGAATACCCAATCCCATTAATTGCAATGTCGCACCTACTGCCAATCCAGTGGTCAGATCCCCCATTACTAAACCTGTAATGGTACCTACGATCAGTGCTTGGTTAGCAATCACATTGATCCCTAGATTTTCGATGATGACATAAAATCCTAACAGTGATAATACGATGATTTGCCAAATTTCTATATTCATTCGTTCCCCCTACTTTCCGTAAAATTGTGAAAATCGTTTTTCTTCTTCCATTGGTACCATTTGTGCCGTCACAACTATTCCTGCTTTTTCCAACTCTAAAATCTTCGCAATTTCTGCTTCGGTTAAAAAGACGGATTTTTTGATTTGAAGGGTTCCTTCTCTCGAACTGGCATTGCCTAAATTAAATGATTCAATTGGTACACCCGCATCGATCAAATCAAAGATCGTTTGAATCTTTTTGGTAAGCAACATGATTTTTTGATCTTGATAAATCCCTTCTTTTAACCGTTTCGCAGCGGTAACCGTTTTCAATATACTCAATTTGATACCACCTGGAACAGCAGCTTTTAAAGAGGCCTTAGCAATTGGATCATTGACCACTCCATCATCAACGATCATAACTCTTGTCGTTCCCATTTTCCCTAACCAAAGTGTCGCTACTTGACCATGGATCAACCGTTCATCCAATCGGACATGGCTGATCCCCAATTCACTCATTTTGTTGGAAACGGAAGCCACAACTGATGGCTCAGTCTCTGCTGTGTTCGATGGTAAATCCGCTGCGGTGCTTCCAAGGGACGTTTTAATCCCTTGAACACCGACGGTCGAAATGGTCTGAACGATTTCATTCAGCGAAGCCTTAGGATTAAAGCGTTCGCTATAAGCTTGAAGCAGCATCGGAATATTCAAACCAGAAACAATTTCGATTTTTCTGCTTCCTTCTTCTTTCAGCTGGTTCAGCTGATTAAAAGGTGTCCCACTCCATAGATCAACTAAACACAACAGTTCATCATCAACGGAATACTTCGCTAACACCTGTTCCACTTGGTGGCGAAACTCTTCTGGACTATTTTCAGGCATCAATACACACACATCTACCTGTTCTTGTTCTCCAAAGATCATGTCTCCCGTTTGCTTTACGCCTAAAGCGAACTCGCCATGGCTTGCAAGAATAATGCCGATACTCATTTTTCTTCCTCCTTTAGTGTTAATTCAATCACTGGGATCAATTCATTTGGTTCTTTAATCGGAATGTTTAGCATCAACATGCTCGGGTCAAGCGCCTCCTTCACATGAACTTCAGTAATCTCTTTGTATAAATTAGTTGTCGCTTTTCTTTCTCCTCCTAAATGCTTCGTATCGACAAAACGAATCTCGGAACCATCATTGAGTAGTTTTGCAAACTTCACTTTCCCACCTAATTCTGGTAATAAAATCGTTCGATAAGGCCAACTAAAAATGTGAAGATATAATTTATTTCCTTTTTGAGTGTATCGACAATCTTGAGGTGGTGTAAAACTAGATAACCCCGCACCGTAAATCGCTTTTCCATATTTTCGTAGCCATTGACCAACAGAACTTAAAATGCTATCGCTGTTGTCATCCCACTCTCCTCGTGCGTTTGGTCCAATATTCATCGTGAAATTCCCACCTTTGGAGACAGTATCCACTAGTTGTTTCGCTACCATTTCACTCGTTTTGAAATTAAGGTTATCCCGATCGTAACCCCAACTATTATTTAAGGTTTGAACGGTTTCCCATACCTCTTCTTCGTTGTCCATTGCCTTACTTCTAGCAAATTGTTCTGGGGTAAGTACACCACGATGTAAGTCTAACCGGTCATTAATCAAAATATTGGGTTGAATCTCATGGATCATTTTTTCTAATTCAACACTACCCCAATCTTGCGCCCCTTTACCGACCGAAGTCCCCCAATCTCTGCTTTTATAAGAAAAATCAAACCATAGATAGTCAATCGTACCGTAACTTGTCAATAATTCTCTGACTTGATTCGCCATAAATTGGCGATAATTTTCCATGTTGCCAGGATGTTGTTCGATATAGGTTGGATTATTTCTCATTGGATGATAGCCATCTACTAAGAAATCTGGATGATGCCAGTCTAATAGAGAATAATAAAGACCGATCTTGATTCCAACTTGACGAAATGCTTCAATCAATTCTCCTAACAAATCTCTCTGATATGGTGTTTTTCCTATATGATATTCTGTTTCTTTCGTATGCCATAAACAAAAGCCATCATGATGTTTTGCTGTAATAATGACATACTTAAAACCTGCTTCTTTGGCTTTTTGAGCCCATTCATGTGGATCTAATAAATCAGGATCGAATTGATCCAGATATTTTTGGTAATCTGCTACACTGATTTCTTCTAAAGTCTGGACCCATTCATGTCTTCCTGCCACTGAATACAATCCGAAATGAATAAATAAACCATATCGACTCTCAGAAAACCATTTTCGTTCACTATTTACACTCATTTTTTTCCTCCGTTAACATTTCTATTTGATTTAACCAAAGTATAACGAGCAATTTAAAACGTTTCCATACTTGAATAATTTGTTGACATTTATTCAAAAAATGATTCACGCGAAAATATGTAAGCGTTCTATTGTATGATTATAACCGAAGCAGATTTGCTATCCACTTAGAAAATGAGGAAAAATCTATGAGTACGATCTTAGCCTTTGATTTAGGTGCTACCAGTGCGCGAGGTATCGTTTTTTCCTTAATGAATGGTCAAATCAAGGAAGAAAAAGTTTATCGTTTCACTGATTACCAAGTGATTGACCCCAACAAAGATGAAATCCATTGGAATATTGAGAAAATCATGACGAATATCAAGGAAATCATTACTTTAGCAACTACAGAATATGTCATTGAAAGTATCGGCATCGATACATGGGGCTGTGATTTTGGTTTGATAGATAAAAAAGGACAGCTAGTGCTACCACCACTTTGCTATCAAACTATGCTGAAAGAACCTAATTTACATTATGGTGGGGATTTACCAACTCACTTTCACGAACGTACAGGGATTCCAAATGCATCGATCAATACCAGTTCCCAACTACTCTACTTGAAAGAACATTATCCTGAGCAGCTAAATAAAGCAAGTACTCTTTTGATGATGCCTGATCTGATCCATTTTTTATTAACAGGTACGATCTTAACAGAATCTTCGATCGCCTCAACGAGTCAATTATTCGATATCGATAAACATCAATGGGCATCCGACCTTATTGAACAATTAGGGATTTCCCCTTCCTTGTTCTCAACGATCGTTCTTCCATATACAAAAATCGGTTTGATAAATCTAGCCGAAAAACAACTTCCGATTCATTCGGTGATGTCCCATGATACTGCTAGTGCGATCTTTGCTTTACCAACCAACGATCACTCTTGTTTCTTTTTATCCTCTGGCACCTGGTCTGTTCTAGGAGAAAAATCAGAAAGAGGAATTTTGGTCAATCACCCATTAGATACGAACTATTCTTATGAACAAGCCGGTGATGGAAAAATATTAAAACTCAAAAACATGTTAGGAATGTGATTCATTGAGGAAGCTTTAGCGTTCAGCAATCAAACCCAGTCAATCACGATCCAACAGATCCAAGACATGCTACTTACTGCTGAGCCGATTCATTTTTTCTTTGATAACGAACATCCTGAATTTTTGAGTAAAGGTCAATTTGTAAAAAAATTGCAGCAATACGGAAACCAACATCATTTTTCATCAATTGAAGAGCCACAACAATTGTTTTTAGCCATCTATCAAAATCTAGCATTTAAATACGCTGAAACGTTCGATAAATTAGCAGGTTCCGCTCCTTTCACTAAGCTATATTTATTTGGTGGTGGGAGTAAATCACACTTTTTGACTCAACTAACAGCCAATTTAACGCAAACGACGATAGAGGTCTGCTATTCTGAAAATTCAGCTTTAGGTAATGCGTTAGCCCAATTTTTAGCGATCAAAGCAATCAAAAATAGAGAGGAATTGGTGACACTCGTCACAGAAAATTATCAACCAATTTCTTTTTTCCCAGAAGTTTCGACACCCTTTGAACAAACGTACATCAACTATAAACAATTTATGAGGAGGAATATCAATGAATTATCCTAAAATCGGCATTAGACCTACGATCGATGGCAGACAAGGAGGCGTCCGTGAATCATTAGAACAACAAACGCTGGACATGGCGCGTCGAGCAAAAGAATTGGTCGAATCATCCCTTTATTACATGGACGGCACTCCAGTACAGTGCGTTTTACCAGAACAAACGATTGGCGGTTACGCCGATGCCAGCTTTGTTGACGATGATTTTGCCCGTCAAGATGTGGTCGCTACCTTAACGGTGACACCTTGCTGGTGCTATGGCACAGAAACGATCGATTTACGACCAGATACCTTTAAGGCGATTTGGGGATTTAATGGTACAGAACGACCAGGAGCTGTTTACTTAGCTGCCGCTATGAGTGGCTATGCGCAAAAAGGAATCCCTGCCTATAAGATCTATGGTGAACAAGTCCAAGATAGTGACGACAAGTCGATTCCAGCTGACGTCCAAGAAAAAATCTTACTCTTTGCACGTGCGAGTGTGGCGGCTGGGGAAATGAAAAACAAATCTTATGTGAACATTGGTGCTTCTTCGATGGGAATTGCCGGTAGTCAAATCAATCAAACCTTTTTTGAAAAATATCTAGGAATGCAAGTTGAATATGTGGATATGACTGAAGTCTTACGTCGAATCGAACTAAATATCTTTGATCCGAAAGAATATGACACCATTAGAACTTGGATCAAACAATATTGTCAGGAAGGAATCGATATCAATGCAGGCAAGTCATTCCCTGAAGTCATTACAAAATCACGCTATATCGCTGAAGAAGATCAGTGGGACTTTATTGCCAAACAAACCCTAATCGTTCGTGATCTTTTATTTGGCAACCCTGAACTAGCAAAATTGGGTTGGCTGGAAGAAGCAAAAGGCAGAAATGCCATTGCTGGAGGGTTCCAAGGACAACGACAATGGACCGACTGGCTACCCAATGGTGATTTTATGGAATCTATTTTAACCAGTACTTTTGACTGGAACGGCCCTAAACAACCCGTCTCATTCGCTACTGAAAATGATACCTGTAACGCTGCTGCTATGTTATTTGGCTCTTTATTGACTAATAAAGCACCGATTTTTTCCGATGTCAGAACCTATTGGAGTGCGGAGTCAGTAGAAAGAATCACTGGGCACAAATTAACGGGTAAAGCACAACATGGCTTGATCCATCTACTGAATTCAGGTGCGAGTGCTTTAGATGGCAGTGGTGGAAGTATCGATCACGAAGGTAATCCAACGATGAAAGAATTTTGGAATATGACAAAAACCGATATCCAAGCCTGCTTAGAAAAAACAAAATGGTGTCGTGCTAATTATGAATACTTTAGAGGTGGTGGTTTCTCCAGTCAATACCATCTACAAGCAGAATTACCTTTAACGCTCATTCGTTTGAATATCGTTGAGGGTGTGGGACCAACTTTACAAGTAGCAGAGGGTTATTCCTGTGCATTACCTGATGAAGTCCATGACATCTTAAACGAACGAACCGATCAAACATGGCCAACACTCTGGTTTGCACCAAACTTAGGTGAAAAAGGCTTTGAAGATGTGTATACGATGATGAACCACTGGGGAAGCAACCATGGCGCTAGTGTCCACGGTCACGTAGGCGCAGAACTACTGACATTAGCCAGTATGCTTCGCATTCCCGTTTCACTTCACAACGTACCTAGTGAAAAAATCTTTAGACCCCACGCCTTTTCTGGTTTCGGAACAAAAGATTTAGAAGCAGCTGATTTCAATGCTTGCCAATCATTTGGCCCCTTTTATAAATAAGATGATGGAAGAAGGATTATGATGTATTCAATACAAAAACAAGAATTGATCGATTATGGAAATAAATTAATAGCAGATGGCTATACCTTAGGAACAGGCGGAAATTTAAGTACGTATATCCGACAAGATGAAGTGATGCTCATCACGCCTTCTGGAATCCCATTTGATAAAATCGAATTACCTGACATCGTGACTATGCGATTAGATGGAACGATCGTTCAAGGTCATCGTCGCCCTTCCAGTGAATGGCGAATGCACGGGATCATGTATGAAAAGCGGGAAGATCTAGACTATATCATCCATGGTCACACGATTTATTCCACTGCGCTAGCGGTCCTCAGACAACCATTGCCTGCATCACATTACATGATTGCTGTTGCCGGTAAGGATGTTCGTTGTGCAGACTATGCTTCATTTGGCACGGAAGAATTATCTCTAAATGCCTATGAAGCCATGAAAGATCGAAAAGCCGTTTTATTAGCAAATCATGGCGTTTTGACTGGTGGAAAGACAATGACTGAAGCCTTTGCCGTTTTAGAAGAATTAGAATATTGTTCAAAAGTCCATATCATAGCTTCAAGTGTTGGCAAACCAACCTTGATGTCCGAAGAAGAAATGGCAAATATGGCGATTCGTTTTAAAACATACGGACAAAAATAAGTTTCTTGTGGTACACTTTAGTCATGTTAGACCAGTGGTTAAGGAGGGATAGCCATGACTGAGTCACGAAAAGAACAAATCTTAACTTTGCTAAAAAAATATAAAAAATTAGATAACTCAGAACTGCAAAAACAGTTGTTTTGCTCTCCTTCGACTTTAAGGCGTGAATTAGTCGCACTTGAAAAAGATGGGATCATCCGTCGTTACCGTGGTGGTGTCGTTTTAGAAGTCGAACGAAATCACGTCATCTCAACAAATTATCGTGAAAATGTCATGGTTCAAGAAAAAGAAAAAATTGCGGAGATCGCTAGCACATTTATCGGACCAGGAATGAGTCTTTTTATTGACTCAAGTTCAACTGTGAAACAGCTGCTTCCCTATTTAGTTAAACTGTCAAATCTCGTTGTCATAACAAATGGCTTGAAAATCGCCTATGAGCTTTCCCAAGCTTGTACGGAAGATTCCAAAGTTTTTATGCTGGCGGGTGAAGTAATCAAGGATGCCGAGAGCGTTGTTGGGGACTATGGGAATTCTTTCTTAGACCTTTTTCAAATCGATTTATGTATTTTTAGTTCGACAGGAATTGATTTATCAGGGATCTATGAAGCTAATTTTGCTCAAGCCTTAGTGAAAAAGAAGGTAATGTCTAGAGGAGATAAAAGTTTGTTATTAGTCGACTATACAAAATTTGATAAAAAACATGCGTATAAATTTTCTGATTGGACCTCTTTTGAATACATCGTCACGGATCAACAACCAGCAGATGATTACTTACAACTTGCATTGAAACACGATACCGAATTTCTCTATTGATCGATCATTTTTGAGAGATCGTGACAGAGGTACCTAAACCTAAGTACGCAAAATAAACCAAAGAATCCAAAAAATAGATTTCCCTATTTTTGAAGTTCTTTGGTTTATTTTTTGTTTATATTCTCAGCATTCCTTACACGGGTATTGCAAGAAAAGCGTATTTATTCCCTAAAAGTAATTTTTGATTCTTGTATAGCTATAGACTGTACGCATTTATACTATTTGATTCGACTGTTTTTCCAGTCATCTCTTCAAAATCTTTTTTCATGATCTCCCAAGAAGTTTTGATATCCTCATCTAAGCCGAATAATCCGCTACGCCCAATAATATAAATATCTGGATTGGCTTGATCAATTCGCTTAAATGATTGACGGTTAGACGAACCATCCATTTCGATCAAATAATGATATCCTTTTTCTTGCCGTAATTGTCGTAATGCGGTGATTTTATCTAATGTACTTTCGATAAATCGTTGACCAGCAAATCCTGGATCAACTGTCATGATCGTTACTTTATCAACTAATTCGATATAAGGAAAAATCGTTTCAATTGGTGTTTCAGGGTTTAAGACTACTCCAGCTTTTAAGCCAGCATCATGGATTTGATCAATCAAACGAAAAGCTAAACCGTCAAGTAATTCAGCATGCATACAAATCCACTCACATTTTTGTTGGATTAGTTGATTTACCCAAAAACTTTGATCGCTGACCATTAAATGAGCAGACATAGGTAATTGACTGATTTTACGTACTTCATCGATGAACCATGGCGATAATGTAATGTTCGGAACGTAATGGCCGTCCATGATATCGATATGGTAAGAATCAACATGTTCATTCAAAAATTCGATTTGTTCTTTGAATTTATCTAAATCCATCGTCATTAAGGATGGTGAAAAAGCTACTTTGCTCATTGAAAAAACTCCTTTATTCTATAATTTATCTACACTATAGCGACACCTTTTAACTAATTTGCTTTATCGCTTAAAAGATTTGAATGTCATCTAAACGAATGTCTTCCTCTTCTTTTTCTGGGACTGTTGTGACTTCCTCACCAACATCTTTCTTAATGATGGCTAAAACAACCGCTGTCACGATCACATTGACTAAAATGGCGATAACGCCTGCCCAAGGACGTGACATCGTTGGGATCATTAAAACGCCTCCAAAAGGAACCGTTGCATCTGCACCTAAGATCATAGTAGTCGCACCACCAGCAAAGCCCCCGATTGCAGTTGCTACAACCCCACGAACAATATCATTCATCACTAGCGGGATGACCCCTTCAACGATATTGATCACACCCATAGGAACTGCTGACTTTAAGGTTTCCACTTCAACCTTTGTATAAATGTTTTTGCGGAAAAGTTTAGCTATGAAATAAGCCAAGCCAAAACCGATTGGTGTAGCGGTATTCACAAGTTGTAAAGCTGTAATAGGACCGTTCACGCCTTCTGCTTGCATTGTTAACACAAAAGCAAAAACCGTCTTGTTGATTGGTCCACCATAGTCAACACCGCTTAGTAAACCGATCACTCCCCCAAAGATCAACAAGGAAGAGTTTCCTAATCCATCCAAGAAGTTCGTTAGCAAAGAAGTGAATGCTGCGACTGGAGCTCCAATCACATAGACCATCACTAATCCACCAATAAATGAAGCAACAAAAGGAATAATCAATGTTGGCATCAAGCCTTTTGCCCAATTTGGTACTTTGAAATATTTTAAAATTGCTAAAACAAGATAACCAGCTAGATAACCACCTAATATTCCACCAATAAACCCTGCACCGATCGCATTAGCTGTTAAACCAATAATAAAGCCAGGAGCAATACCAGGTTTTCCAGCAATGGAGTAAGAGATCCCCGTAGCAATCACGACTGGTAATAAGCCTAAACCAGCACCACCCATCGTTGCTAAGGCATCAAAAAATGAAAATTCGCCTTGCACCAAAGTTCCTTGGCTCGTTCCACCAAATGCCATCCCAATCGCAATCAGAAATCCCGCACCACACACAATGGGAATTAAATAAGAGATGGCAGTTAACAAATGCCCTTTCAGATTCAGCTTCTTTATCTTTTCCATCAGTCTTCCTCCTTATTTTTATGAAATACTTTGCTGTACTAACACTTCTTGCGCTTTTTCAATCAATTTATTGGGTGATTTCACCGCAATCTCAGTTGGTACTTGGATGATTCTTTTCCCTTCAAAGCGTTCTCGACCACTGATTTTCACGTCAACTGCTAAGATTACCAAATCTGCTTCCTTGATTTGTTCGGGCGTTAATTCATTTTCGATCCCGATGGTTCCTTGAGTTTCTACGTGCATCTCATGTCCTGCTTTTTTTGCCGCATTTTCTAGTTTCTCTTGGGCAATATAGGTGTGGGCAATCCCCACGGTACAAGCTGCTACTCCAACGATTTTCATCTTTTTATCCTCCTTTGATTTTTAGCTGAATGCTGCGACCACTTCATCTGCATCTTTTGCTTGGATCAATTGCTCGATTACTTCATCATTCCCTAGTTTCCTAGCAAATAGCGAAAGTAACTTCAAGTGTTCTTGTGCCCCTTCATTATCATCCCCCACTGCAAATAAAATAATTCCTTTGACTCCCTTACCATCTAATGATTCCCAAGGGATCTCATTTTCTGTAACACCGATTGCCACACCAATTCTATCTACATAAGGACTTTTCCCATGAGGAATGGCAATATAATTGCCGATCCCAGTTTGTCCTTCTTCTTCTCGCGCATAGATATCTGCCATGAAGCCATCTACATCTGTAATATAATGATTTTGCAATAACACCGTTGCCAATTCTTTGAGTACTTCATCTTTCGTTTCCCCCACTAAATTGGTCTTAATATTATTTGGATCAATGATTTTTGCTACTTCTACCATCAAATTTCACTCCTATTCTTTACTGTTTTACGACTTCCATGGCTTTCTCAATCAACTTATTTGGTGATTTGATCGCAATTTCAGTCGGTACTTGGATGATCCGCTTTCCTTCAAACCGTTCTCGACCACTGATTTTTACATCCACTGCTAAGATCACCAAATCTGCTTCTTTGATTTGTGCAGGCGTTAGTTCATTCTCGATCCCGATGGTTCCTTGGGTTTCTACGTGTATCTCATGCCCTGCTTTTTTAGCTGCATTTTCTAATTTTTCTTGAGCAATGTAGGTGTGGGCAATCCCCACGGTACAAGCTGCTACTCCAATGATTTTCATTTGTCATTTCTCCTTTCGTTTCCATCGATTGTTTCCAGTCTTTTTCCTTCTTTTAAAGTTTTGATTACTTGTTCATCTGCTAGTAGGCGCATGAAGTTTGCTATTTGACGCTTGGTTTCGATTTTTTCTTGCGGTGCCAGAAATACCGCAAGAATCAACTCGACTTGTTGGATTGCTGGGTTCCAGTTCGCAATTCTTTGTTCTAATGGCAAAATAATGACTTTTGTTGCTTTGACTAATTGATTTTCAATATGAGGTAGAAGTACCCCTTCATCAATTTGAATATCTCCAGTTTCCTCGCGTTCCAACAACGCTTGTACGATTTGTTCTTTTTTTATTCCCATTTCTGAATCGACTTGCTGTGCTAGCCATTCATAGACTTCATTTCGTGAATGGAATACTGTGGGAGGAACATATTCGAGCCAATCATCTTTCATTGTATATTTCCTCAATCTTTCGTTGGATTCTTAACTGATCATCTGCTGTTAACATGCCGCTAACAAGTAATGTACGTGCAGGCAGCGGATCTTTGATTCCAATGGTGGTTAAAATCAATTCAATTCCGGGATTTTTTTCTAATGCTGATTGGTAATTCTTGGTGGCAATCACATCAACGACCGCCAGTTCAGGAAACTTCTTATTGATTTTTGCTCTTAATAATTCTGAAGTACCGATCCCTGTAGTACACATGATCAGTGTTTGAATCGGTAGTTGCTGTGTTTCCAACATCCGTGCAAAATATAATGTGATAAAACCGATTTCATCTTGATTGATCAAAGGCAGCTGATACTTTTTGCTAACATCTTTAGAAACAACTGATACATTTTTATAAATCTCTTCATAGGTCAATTGAATTTGTTCTAACAATCCGTTTTTGACATGGATATGATTTTTTAACCGATTGAGCATTGGTTTGATGTGATTTGCTAGATCAACAAAAATCGCTTCATTCGCCACCTTCAGATTGATTTTATCGCCCACCTCTTTCAGGTAATAAGAGGTAATTTCTGATACTTTATCTGGAAAAACCTGTTTCTTTTGCGTTGTTTTTTCCATCCGTGAGGATACCAGATATTGATACAAATAATAGACTTCGTTCATCGGTAAGCGAGTAACGAGATAACGTTCCACGTTTTGGATCACGATCATCGCCATCTCATAAATTGGACTTTCGTGGTCTAACGATTGAAGTTGCTCGGTAGATAACTCGATTTCTTTGATTTGGTAATTCGTCTTTCTGGAACGGCTGATCATGATGTACAGATGTGAAAAAATATTGACGTTATAAGGATAAGGGATTCCACCGCCTAATGTTTTTTCAATCAATTTCAATTGTTCTGATACAAACAACACATCGTAACGATTAAAATTCAACTCTTTTGTTCGATTGATTTCATCAATATCAAGAATATTCATCCGCCAGATGACTTCGGCGATCCCTCGCCGAATATTTGTTTCTGATCCTTGGATCGCAAGCGTGCGATTTTTACGGATCAGTTCAAGATCAAACTTTTTTATTTTCTTAGCTATCTGCTTTTCATCATTGGCAATAGCAGAATCACCAACATAATAATCTCTGAACAGCTCAGTGATTTTAAGTGCTTTAGGTGAAACCATCAGTAATTCTTCCATTACTCGATCTTGACGTTCAGCAGGCGATAGCTCTACAGAGGGTTTATTCAGTTCATTGGTTTGTTCGATAAACTTCCCATAATCTAATTTGTACCCCCGACCTTTTTCGGCTAGGATCAAGTGACCGTTAGGAAATTCAAGATTGATTTTCTTTATCAAACGGTAAATTGTTTTGGTCGAAGTTTCTAATAGAATGGCTAGTTCTTCTGAAGTCATATAATCTTTTTGTTTTGATAACAAAAGGATCAACTTATTTTCTCGATTCATCTGACTAGTCATGTTTCATCCCCCCTGTGTATCTTTATCATAAGACACATTATTTATTTTGTTTCACTGGACTTTGTCCATTGCAACAGACAATTTTGTATGCGTTTTCTTTAACTTCGTTATCCGTTACTTACTTTTTACGAAAGCGTAAGAAAGATTTTGTTTATTATAGTCTTTTTTAACTTATTATGGGAAAAAATTACTCATTTTCAAACAATCCCAGGATCCCATAAGAATTTTAACAAAAAAAGAGGAGGTTGAGACAAAAGTGTTTAGCATCAAGAAATAAGAAGGAATTTCCGAAAATTGCTTCTCAAATTTTTGGTAAATTTCGGCTTATTTCCGAAGATGCTGCTTTTGTCTCACCGTTTATTCGTTTTAGAGATACTAAAAGAGCCTGAGACAAGTTTTGTCCCAGGCTCTCTCTAATAAATAATAAATGGTGTACAAAATTACTTAGTGACTACTGTTGTGCTACCTTCTACTTCTTTATAGTACCTTTAATTTTCACGTCCATTCGTTTTTATCTCTTGGATCGTTGGTTCCACACCAGAATCAAACTTTCGCAATAAGTAAATTTTTCTGATATTCAAGACTAATGTTTTAATGACAGCATACACCGGAATACAAATCAACATTCCTAGAATCCCTGCGACACTGCCAGCACCGATCAACACTAAGATAATCGTTAATGGATGCATATTCATGTTTTTTCCAAATAACAACGGTTTGATTACATTTCCATCTAATTGTTGGATAACAAGGATCGAAAGCGCCATGTATAATGCTTGGAATGGCGAAACAAATAGACCAACGATCACTGCCGGGACAGCGCCAATAAACGGTCCCACATATGGAATAATATTGGTGATACCACAAAATACAGCTAACAATAAACTATATGGTTGTTTAAAGATGGTCATAGCAATAAAACTCATGATACCAATGATAACCGCATCAACGATCGTACTACTGATATATGCCGATAACGTCTCATTTAGTTCTTTGACCGTTTGACGTACTTCACCTCGAATCCCTTGTGGAAAGAATTTTGCTAAAGCATCGATAAATTTGTGTCCGTCTTTAAACATGAATAATAGAATAAAAGGCACGGTAAACAGTAAAACAAAAAACTGCATCATAAATGAAAAAACTTTAGAGACACTGCTGGATAAGCTTACCAATACAATATTGAACAAATTACTCAACGAAAGATTAGCCGAAGCTAATTGTTCTTCAATATTGAAATTTTTGATTTCCTCACGCTGTGCCAATTCATTGAGCCATTTACTTGTCTCTTCCGCATACATCGGCAAACTTTTAGTCAACTGGATCGTCTGTTCTGCCAATTGAGGAATCACATTCATTATCGCTAAAACCGCTAGTACGACTAGAACAACTAGCGTTAATATGTATCCATAAACCCTTGGGATTTTTCGTTTTTCCAAAAAAACAACGACCGGATCAAACATATAATAGAAAAATCCAGCAACCAGCAATGGCAATAAAATCGCTGATAACATTTTTAACACTGGACTAAAGACATTTGGCATCTGTAAAATAAAATATACCCCAATGATCGTTAGTACCAACTCGACAGTCCAAAATAATAATTTTGAATTTTTAAACTTTGCTTGCATACATCTCCTCCAACACTTGATACTTTCATTTTATCATTTTATTAGAATTAAAGCGCTCTTTTCTGATAAACAGCTACAAAAATATTCTTTCTTTTTCTAATTACTAGTAGCTAATTTTCAAATTTAAAAAACTTCTAAGCTTAATGACTGAAATCATTATCTAAACAAATGCAAATAAATCAAAAAAAGACACCAAAAACGCTCATTGGCTAAAATAGGAAATACTCTCTTAGCGAATGAGCGTTTTTTCTTTTGTAACCGACTCTTCATAAAACCAATGTGTGAAAAGCCTTATATTACCAACTGAAAGGAATTGTTTCATTGTGCCACACTAACTAAATGAAGCTTCATGATATTTTTATGGACAGATAACTCTTCAATGACATCTGCATAAGTCATGTCCTTTGGTAAGTCAATTGTATAAATATTTTTATATACCCGATAATCATCCACAAAATCCACATCAAAATTCACGTCTTCAATGAAGATTCCCCGTTGCTCAAAATACTCTGTCAAAAAATCTTTGGTTTCTTTCCGATGGATATATTGGATTTCTAATTTTTTAGTCGTTGGTACATGGATGATTTGTTTCACCACTGTTAATGCAATGACGATGCCAATAAAACTAATGATCGCAATCCAATAAAATCCCATACCAATGGCGATTCCTAGTCCAGCAATTGCCCACAGGGAAGCAGCTGTGGTTAGCCCGGTGACTGATTGTTTCGTGACAATGATCGTGCCAGCTCCTAAAAACCCAACGCCACTAACGACTTGTGCAATCAAACGTGCTTCATCTGAGCGAATCGTACCAACTAGTTCTGGGTATTCTAACGCATCACGTAACGCTTTACTTGCAATTTCCACTTGGATCAACGCAATGATACAAGCACCCATACATACTAAAATATGCGTCCGCATCCCTGCTGGACGATTTTTATATTGCCGTTCAAATCCAATCGCCCCGCCAAAGATCAATGCAATCCCTAGTCGTAAGATGATTTCTGGGACCGATAAGATCATCTCATCCATATAAATCCCCTCCAAACCAATATAGCATGTTTCGCAACTTCAAACAAAGCAAATCACCCCATTGCTTTGTGCGACAGATTAAAAATCTTATTCGATCAAAAAAGGGAGCTGAAAACGAGCAGCCCCCCAAAATTTTTATTTATTCTTATAGTTTGCTTCCTGCTGCATCATCAATAATCACGATCACGTTGTCGTGTTCTTGTAAAGCACTTGCTGGCAAATCTGTGGTCATTGGTCCTTGAATCATTCCTTTGATTGCATCTGCTTTGTTTTCACCATAAGCAAGTAAGACAATCTCTTTTCCTTTTAAGATCGAACCAATCCCCATTGAGACAGCTTTTGTTGGAACATCTTCTGCCTTTTCAAAGAATCGTTTATTCGCATTGATCGTTGATTCTGTTAAGTCCACTACTGAAGTTGTGCCATCAAATGGTGCACCAGGTTCATTGAATCCGATATGTCCATTTTGACCAATTCCTAGAATTTGGATATCGATTGGATATTGTTCAAGGATTTCATCGTATTCTTGACAAGCCGCTTCAAGATCAGCAGCTTTTCCATCTGGTACATATGATTCTTTAAATGGTTTTTTATCAAACAATTGGCTATTCATAAAATGACGGTAACTTTGATCATCTGAACCGCCTAGTCCAACGTACTCGTCTAAGTTTACAGAAGTCATGTCACTGAAATCCAGATCGCTTGAAGTCATTTCTTTGTATAAAGTAATTGGCGTACTACCTGTTGCAAGACCTAATACTTTTGCCCCATTTTCCATGCCTTTTTTAATAATTTCAAAAGCTTTTTTTCCGCCCTCTTCAGCATTTTTCACTCGAATGATTTCCATAACGACTACTCCTTTGTTTTTGGTATAGCCCAATTATAGCACGACTTGTCTTTTTTTACAATATTAGTATAGACCAAAACCGACGATTTTCGTTTTCTTGACAATCTTGTCCCTTGCATGTTAGGTTGCATAAGATAACCTATCGCATGTCCTTTAAACTGATACTTTTAGTATACGTTTTTTATAATTAAAACATTAAAGACCAAGAAATTTAGAAAACAATCGCTACTTCTCATTAACTGAGAAACGATTTTCTAAAAGACGAGCAACTTATTTAAAAATTTTAACTGACATGTTCTCCTAGATTCGTTCGATCATGTCGAATGATCCCATAGTATGTTGAACAACTTCAGATCAGCTTTTTTATTTGTTTTGCTTTCTTCTATTAGTCTTCTTAACATGCATAACATTATTAGAAAGGAACAGAACATGAGTCTTTTAACATTAACAAATATCACGCAACAATTTGGAGATAAAATCTTATATGAAAATGTACAACTCCAAGTCAATGCTGGAGAACATCTAGGATTGATCGGACAAAATGGAGCTGGCAAAAGTACGTTGATCAAGATCATCACAGGAGAAATTCTACCAGATGATGGACAAGTCCATTGGCAAAAAAATATCCATAGAGGCTATTTAGATCAATATGTAGCGGTGGATGAAACATTGACCATCGAAGAATTTTTAAAAACAGCCTACTCTGATGAATTTAAAAAAGAAGCATTGATTACCCAACTTTATCAAGAATACAGCGAAACAATGGAAGAGGAGTTACTCGAAAAAGCGGGAAAACTTCAAACAGAATTAGACCAAGGAGTATTCTATCAAATTGATACCTTAGTCGCTGAGATGAGTAGTGGTCTAGGCATTGATGTTTTAGGATTGTCCACTCCTCTAAAAAAACTGAGTGGTGGTCAACGTTCCAAAGTGATTTTGGCAAAATTACTCTTAGAAAATCCCGATGTTCTGATCTTAGATGAACCAACCAATCACTTAGATGACCAACATATCCAATGGCTTACTCAATTTTTACAATCATTCGAGGGCGCTTATATCGTGATTTCTCATGACCAGGAATTTTTAGATAAAATCACAACCCATATCGCTGACATAGAATTTGGTAAAATCACCAAATATACGGGTCATTTAAAACAAGCATTACGACAAAAAGAACAAAACCGTGAAAGTTATCTACGCCAATTTCATGCCCAACAAAAGCACATCGAAAAAACCGAAGCTTATATCCGAAAATATAAAGCTGGTTCTCGCTCTACCATGGCAAAAAGTCGCCAAAAACAATTAGATAAAATTGAGCGATTGACTCCGCCTGCCTCAACAGCTAAGCCAATCTTTGATTTTCCTTATTCTCCGATCGTAACGACATTGGCTGTTGAAACGACTGATTTAGTTATTGGGTATGACCGACCTTTGCTTTCGCCGATCAACCTAACCATCCGCTTTGGTGAAAAAGTGGCGATTCGTGGATTTAACGGTATTGGTAAATCCACACTTTTGAAAACCTTGATTGGCGAAATCGAACAACTAGCCGGCGAATATCACTTTCCCGACAACACAGCGATCAATTATTTTTCACAAGATCTCATTTGGGAAAAACCTTTAGAAACACCCTTACAATATCTAGGCGCACAGTTTCCTAAAGCAACCGTTAAAGAATTAAGAAGACAACTAGCCAAATCTGGTTTAGTCAATCAACTAGCTAGTGAACCACTTTCTACTCTTAGCGGTGGTGAACAAACCAAAGTAAAATTGGCACAACTCACGATGAACCAAGGAAACTTATTAATTCTTGATGAACCAACGAATCATATCGATCATGAAACAAAAGATAGCTTACAAACCGGTATCAAGCATTTTCCTGGGACGGTAATCATCGTCTCTCATGAACAAGAATTTTACCAGGATTTAGTCGATCGAGTCATTGAAATCGAGGGATAAAATTGACTAAATTCTCTAAAAATAGATTATGTACAGCCTTTAACACCAGCCTGTCTCCTCTACACAAGAACCCTTGTGTGGATGGGGGCTATTGCTGTTTAGATCATCGTTTTTTACAATCTTCTCTCTTTTCTTAATTGTCTAGGTAAACATCGCCCCAATTTAGAATCATTAAAAAAACGGTAGACTCATTAAGTGTCTATTGTATCTTCATTCGCCAAAGTTCGAAGATGGTTACTTTTTTCTACATGGTCAATTATTAGCAAAACCAACGTCGTAAAAGCGATTAGTAATCTAACTTTTTCTAAAATGGAAATTACTACTTTACCCGTTATCTCCTACTAAATAAACATCCTTATCACTTCCACCACTTCAATCCACGTCAACAAATCACATTGTTCAATTTTTTCAATATTTCTTGTGGTATAATCAACCGATCTTAATTGGTGTATAGCTACTTCACCCACTATTTTCTGCGGGTCTTTTATTTCAATATATGTTGCAAAGTTCCTCTTTGTAGAAGTGATAGGACAAACTAAGCAAAAACCTGTACGCTCATTAAACTCGTCTCTACTAACTACTAACGCAGGTCTACGCTTTCTTATCTCTTTACCTTTAGAAGGGTCAAAGTCGATCCAAATAATATCCTTTTGTTTTGGATATTTCCTCTAGTATTCCTCGCCTTCAAGTTTCATGCTATCCCATTCGGATTCTTCGGCTGTAATCGATTCTCTAAAACCTTCCCAAGCCTTTTCGTTTTTAAAAATATCTTCTTTCTTAGGTTTCAATATATACGCTTCTCCTACTTTCAAAATAGTAAATATTTCTCCCACTTTTGGAGATATATCCTTCGGGAAAATTGTTCCCACAGAATTACCTATTTTTCTTGCTACTGTTTCCATATCTTTCATCTCCAATCCTTTTGCTAAATTAAGTTAAACTCAGTTTAACGAAATTATCAAAACATATCTTTTAAGTGAATAGATTTTTATGGAAACAACTCATTTTCATATGAAAATGTTATACAAATTAAATATAAATATTTCTAAGTAGTCTACTGAATATTTTTTTGGATCTTTCATAATATAACTGGTACTAAACAAAGTGATTTTATACTATTGAACGTATCCATATTATTTTTTCGTTGGAAGTTGCACGAAATTTTCTAATAACTGCGGTTGATCACGAAATCAGTTATAGAAACTCCCAAATAAAATAGGATAGAAGTATATTAAAAAAGTAAGCGAAAGAATCGAAAAACGACTTTCGAATCCTTCAGCTTACTTTTCAAGTTGGACACTTCTATCGCAACCGCTTTTGAAAAATGATGTATTGACAAATATAGGCACATAATTGAAAGGCTAAACCAGTAAGTGTCACACCGAGCCAACCAAATTGTTGCCACATCGTTGTGCCTAGTAATGAACCAGTAGCACCACCAATAAAATACATAAACATAAATACTGTATTATTCCGATTACTTGCTGCTTCGCCTAGTCCTTGTACTCGTGTCTGATTTGCCACTTGACCAAATTGATTCCCGACATCTAACAGAATAATTGCCACTAACAAAACGACTAAATGACTCCCTGCAACTAATAAAGCAACAAAACTGAGCGTTTGCATCGCAAGTCCCATTCCGACAATCTTTCTCTCGGAATAAGAATCAGACAACCGACCAACAATCGGTGCAGCTACTGCTCCTGATAGTCCAAAAATCGCCAAAATTCCTGCTTCAAATGTTCCCCAATGGTACACCGGACTACTGATATAAAAAATCAATGTTGACCAAAAAATCGAAAAAGTTCCAAACATAAAAAAGCCACTAATAGACGCTTCTCTCAATAAGCGTTGTGTTTTCACTAAATAAGGTAAACTTTTTAAGGAATCAAGATACGATACAGATGAAGTTGTTTTTATTTGCGTTCTTGGCATTTTCCAATACAATAATCCGGTCAAGATAGCCACTAACACTAAAGCAAAAAGATAAATCATCCGCCAAGAAAAGAGGCTTGCTACAATGCCCGAAACCGTCCGTGAAAGTAAGATCCCCACTAATAAACCGCTTAACAAGGTCCCCATCACTTTCCCTCTAGCCTTGGGTCCTGCCAATACTGCTCCATAGGGAATAATGATTTGAGGCACGATCGATAATAAGCCGATCAAAAAAGAAGCACACGCAAATAATGTAAATGACGGTGCAAAAAAGGCCGCTAATAATGAAATCGCAGAGAGTGCAGCCATTCGGATAATCAGCTTCGGACGATCGACTACATCCCCTAATGGCACCAAAAACAACAAACCTAACGCATAACCAAGTTGAGTCAACATCGTCAAAATACCAATCGCACTTGTGCTAACCGATAAACTGGTTGCCACTTTCGTACCGATCGGTTGGATATAATACATATTCGCTACTACCACACCACAAGTAATTGATAAGAGCAAAATCAGTGAAGATGTTAACGTCGTTTTTTCATTTTTATCCATTTATCTCCCTCATTTCCTTTATTAGTTTACAACTTCTTAGAAAAATTGGGAATAGGAAAGTTCAGTGTTTTACTACTTTATTAAACATAAGTTATCGTGAAATTAAAATAAAAATGAATCTTAAAAGTATAGAACGAAATCAAAGGGATATTTCTTTTAATCATTGATAATATCAATTATTTTACATGTCGTTTTCTACGATCCTTGTAAATAATTACCACTAGAAGTGTCAAAATAAGGACACTAGCTACTAACAACAAAGCCGTCTTACTATAGCCATGAAATAACGCTTCGCCTCCACAAGCATAAAGAATCGAGGAAGGAATCACGCCAATCACGATTGATAAAATGATGTCACGAATTTGTAGATTTAACGTCATCGCTGCAAAGTTGATAACGGAAGAAGGGATCACAGGAACCATGTACCCCACCATTACGCCAATTTTGGGATGTTTCATATTGCGGATCGCTGTTACCCAGCGATTGGATTTTTTTGAATGATCAAACAGCTTTAAATGTTGCATTAAAAAAATCGATAACATATTCCCAAAAGCATTACCAGAGACATTGATTAAAGTTCCTAGCAACGGACCATAGCTTAAACCTACCAATACACCGATGACAGAAGTAGGGATACCTGGAACAGCACACATCACGCTGATCAGTAATATCAAAAAGAGCGCTGTCCGAAAGCCATGTGATCGAATCTGATCCAGTAATGCTTGTCGACTGGTCTTGGGATCCAAAAACATTTGGATATCCGTCTGATACTCCAAATATAAACGATAACCAATAAATAGAATCAAAAGGAGTCCAATAATGATTAAGAAAACACGTAGTTTTTTTGTTTTCATTTTTCCACCTGCCTAAAATAATCCATCTTCTATTAGAGTATCACAAAAATAACTATGAGTCTTTTTTATTCATTTTACGCTTTTTATCACATTGGTAATTATTCAGAAGTATGAGAAAAAGAGTCTGAGGAATCACTTTAAAAACGGGTAAACGGTATTCAAAGAGCTGACCTTAGGCGATAAGTCAAAAAATCTCAAAACATGGGCAGCTGTTTCAAAAAATTCTTTCTTATTGTCATTGGAGCTACCCGATACTCTCACAACCTCATTTCCACGGTATTCCAAATTCTATCAGAAAATAAGCCGTAGAACACCAAAAATAGGGGATGCTATTTTTGGATTCTCCGGCTTATTTCTCAGAGCTAGACACTTCTGTCACAGCCTCTTCTGTTCATTTATTTTCCTTTTTTATGTGTTCAAAAAAGTCTTTTTTTATCGTTAATCTGGCAAAAAAAATAACCAAAAGGATTCCTAAGATAATTAGATAGGGTATAAATGTAAGTGTTATTTCTTCTAATCCAAAATGATCGAATATTTTTTTTAATAAATAATCACTCAAAAAAACGAGAAAAAGCACACGAAACGTTCCCCAACCTTTATCATTTGGCAGCATCTCAACCATACCGACAACAACAATAGGTACTCTAAAATAAATTTCATTGAGAGTAAATGAGTGATGCCCTTTCAAAATGAATTCTACACTTCCTATTAAAATAAACAATACAAGAAATACACCTATTATATATCTGGAATCGAACTTTTTCATCATTACACCTTACTTACATTGTTTTATATTCTGTTCCAATAAAAACAGTCTGCGAATCATTCCACATTTCCCGAACGTATAATCCAAACCAACCGTTCCCATTTGTATGTAATGCTGCTCTCCAGTTCTTAATCTATCATGATATCTGGCGGGCTATGAGTTGGCAATATGCTTAAAAATAAACGATAATGGTCTTTCTCGGCTTCAATTACAATGATAACATACGCAAAAAGAACGAAATAATAGCTATTTAAGACTTCGAGTCCGTTAAAACAACCTCTCATCCCTACCTCACTATCATCCCACTCCTAAAACGAGCTTTTTCTTTCAGAAAATCTTTAATGTTGGAATAAAAAATAACACCTAATCATTAGCTGATTAAGTACTATTACCAAATATCTAAGTACAAAATATCTAATGCGTGTCTACCGTCTTCTGAAAGATTATAGTTCTCATCAAAGGATTGAAGGATATGAAAATCTTCAATTTTATCGTAAATCTGCACAACTTCATCATCCGTATAATTACGATCTTGAATAATAACGTTCAATTTAGTTTTCAAAAACTGGATAACTGCAGGGCTTAGCATTTTATAAAGTTCCATCTTTTACTCCTTATTTCTTTTTTAGAGACATTGGATAGACTGTCATCCTTCAAATATTATCAATCACATAAATTATAGAGCCATAATAAAAAAGCATTGAAACCCTATCGTATCAAGGGTCTCAATGCCAACTAATTTCGAAAAATTATTTAACAGTTTTTATTTTTCCATTTTTTGACTAATTCTAGTTAATTCTGATTGCTTTAATATCAACGTTTATAAAGTTTTTCAGTTACTAATATTTTCTATATTTTTCTAAAAAGTATGGTCAAAGTATGGTCATTTTTCATTACGTTTGACACATTTTATTTATCAAGTATAATGATAGTTGAAAGTGAATTTAAACAAATATACACCATAAACACAACGTACCTGCGAATACGTTGTGTTTTTTCTTTTTCAAAAAAAGATGCTTACCGCTGCGAAACAGTAAGCGCCATGTCGGCTCTAATGTTTATCTAGCCAATGACTAAATAATGCCAACGTTAAACCAATTAACAATGGCAAGAGCACGTGCTCTAAAGTGAATTCAAACAAATTATACACCTCCTTCCACAAAAATCTCTGTGGAAGCGACGAGCCGACATTTTATTATAGCATTATTGAATTTTATTTTTTACAACTTTTTATACAATAATCTATGAATTTTCACAACCAAGTTATTTGCAAATAATCTAAAAAAGCTACTCTTTCGAGTAGCCTTGAACGGATGTCATCATCTTGGGGGGGTTCAGAAAAAATTCATTTTTTATAGATTGTGTAAAATGATGACACTGTCATTTTACCACGATTGAAATTATTGTTTCATTACTTTTTTGACGTACAGATAAAAATAAAAAATACCACCCGAAGGTTGGGGGTATGGTGGTATGAGTTGGTTTACGGGAGTGTTGTAGTATTTGTATGTAAAAAATTAAATTTATCTCTTGTCAAGTATTTTGTATTTACCAATCAAAATTATTTTGATAGACTATATATACAACAATATATATTAAATGATATCTAACTATATATTTTTTTAGATATATAAATAGATATTTATGTATGTATTATATTTCGCACGCAATATATATAGGAGGGGGAATCTCATGGCTACTACTATGGTAAATACAGAATTAAAGTTTAATTCTTCTAAAGAGTGTAGCGAATTTTTAAATAATATTTATTCTAAAAAAAACAAAACCTTCAAATCCTAATATAGCTAGAACTCTAGCTGGAATGAAAAAAATTAAAACTATGAATATTGATGGAAAAAAATATAACATCTAAAAATTGGTGATAAAATGTTATTAGAAGATGAAGTTATCTTTAAAAAAATTTCTAATATTACACCACAAGAAAAAGCCTTGGTCAAGGCTTTTTCTTGTGGAAAAGATCATATTGACTCCTATCTAAAAAATGAAGCATTAGAAGAAATAAAATATGGTATTTCAAAAACTTTTCTAATGTTTATAAAACAGAAAAATAATCCTCTCTTCCTACTTGGATTTTTTTCTCTAACTACAGATAGAGTTCAAATAATTAGAACTTCTAAGTTAACTAATGCGTTAAAAATTTGGGGTAATCCTATTATGCCACAATCTATACCAGCAATTAGGATTCATTATTTTGCTATTCATAAAGACAAACAACGTAAAAAAATTAGGTAGTGAAATGATGTTCTATACATTCCAATATATAAAAAATTTTATTTTACCACATATTGGAGCTTGTTTAATTACTTTACAAAGCGAAAAAGACGTTGTTAAATTTTATGAAGAAATCGGTTTTTGTAAAACTGGTCAAACAAGAGATAAAAACATTAGCATGGCTGTTTTAACAAATGAGTTTTTTATAGAATAATTTATTTAGGCTTTCAATTCTTGAAAGTCTTTTTATGTACCCTGTAGGACTCGAACCTACGACCGACGTTTTCCACCGTCTGCTCTGACCAATATAATTAACATATATATAAAAGACTGTAGACAGATTCAAAATTTAGGGAGCTGTCTACAGTCTGAAAATTTTAATATTTTGATTCTGGCCTCTTTGTTTTATCATTTTGGTTAAAGGATATTAGTAAAAGATAAAATATTGTTCTGACCGATGAAACAATCGAAAAAACGAACATAAAAAAACCAAAGTTGCACCGTAAAATTGGCGAAATCAGGATGCGGCTTCATTTTAACTACTGATTGTAAAAATATAGTTAAAATTAACAGAATAAAATTACTAATTAATGTTTCTACACTATATCTAAATATAGTTTTATCTCCTCTCCCTTTCTGAAATTCTGGACAAATTTAAGAAACAAAAATATCATTTTTATCGCATTAAATCAATATTTTCTTTTTTTAAATAATCTAAGATAGATAAAGAATGACCCAAATTTGTGGTAATTTTTGTGGTAAAAAATTGCAAAAAAACATCCTTCACAACCAAGTTATTTGCAAATAATTCTAAAAAAGCTACTCTTTCGAGTAGCCCTAGATAGAAAAGCGTAGTAAAACACAGGAGATCTTGTGAGGTTGATCGTGGATTACTACAAAAATTATTTTGTGCTACATAATTTTAAACTAAATAATGCGAACACAACACAGAATATTTAGTAGCACAATATAATTATAATCTATGAAACTAAGCTTTTTTATTCAATTTTGTTATAGCTGATATAAAAAATAACCACCCGAAGGTGGATAATTATTAAACTCTTATTTTGCAAGTTAATGCTATTTAAATTCTTCTTTGTCTTCAAAAATTTTTAGTAATCCTGAATTCATTTCTATAAAATTCGATATTTTATATTCCCAACCTTCAATAAACCCCATTTTTAATTTAATAGTAGTAATTGATATTGTTTCAAAGATACCTAATTTATCATTAATTACCAAAGGAAAATAAATACTAAGTAAAAGTTGATTTAAATCTTCTAATGATAATACTAGTTTTAGCATTGCTAATAAACCAAAGAGGCTACCTTTTTTTATTTCATTCAACACACTATTATCATAATATTTTTTGAAATTTTTTTCTTTAAGTGCTCCAATTTTTTTGGAATATAAAACTTCTTCATGAGCACATATATTTCTATAAAAGTTAACAGCTTTAATTATTTGCTTCAAAGCACCAACTGATACGTCATTTTTTGTATTATATTCTCTTTTAAATTTTACACTAAAATCTCTAGCAATTTTTTCTTGTAAATCATTTGTTAAAGAATTAAAAAGATATGATGTTTCGCCAAAAGTTAAATTATTAATTAGTACCCATATTGGTATATGTGAATGATTTTCTAAATAATGTTTTATTGAATTACTGTATTTTTTCTTTTTTTCTCTCTGAATTATTTTAGATAAATTAGCTATATTTATTAATACATTATCCAAAGAACTAGGTTCTTTTGTATAGCAATTTGCGTTTAAATACGCATTCTTTTCGGGAAATTTTTCTGCAAATCTATATGCAATAATAGTTTTTAAATTAGTTTCAAACATCAATAAATATTTAAATATATGGTTTCTAAAGTCTCTATCTAAAGAATACAAACGATAAATTTCATTAAAATTTGTATTTTCAATAAATTTTTCAGAACTACCATAGCTTTTATCTAAAAAGATATCTTTGTATCCATTAATAACATTATAGTAATTTTCTCTCAAAAGAATAGACTTAGTTACCTCTTTGTCGGAAACAACCAGTCCTCTACTTATCAAAATATCAATCTGATTATCTAATGTTTTAAACGGTTTGCTAATCATATTACCACCTATACAAAAAACGCCATAACCGCATTCTGACGATCATGGCTTAATCTTCTAGAAAAATTATAACAACAAACTAATCCGCATGCAACAAAAAATTATTTTTTATAATTTATTCTAGAATAAAACGTTAATTTTAAAGTTTATGTACCCTGCAGGACTCGAACCTACGACCGGACGGTTATGAGCCGTCTGCTCTGACCAACTGAGCTAAGGGTACAAGGTATCATGCAAATCTGGTAGAGGGCACGAAAGAGAATAGAAAATAACATTCTACCAGATTTGTATGATCAGATATTAAAGAAAAATAGAGTTGTTATAGAGACTCATTCGCTTGTATATGAGAGAATAATTTAATAATTGAAATCTCTATAACAATAATTATGTTACTCCTAACTTACCTGTAATGAATATTTTCTTTTATTATTTTTTAGWAAAAATTAATAATACATTTTATAATGTTAAATAGATATCCTTAATCCGAACATCGTTAACCGCACCTTCACCATTTGCTTGATTACAACGGCGGAAAATGACATCGATTTTCGTGCCTTTTTTCACCCAGCTTAAATCCACAGTAACGTCCATTCCTAAGGCATCGCCACCTTTATAATTATAGGATTTCTTCACATCAGGTCGTTTGATTCCTTGTGAAGCCACACGAGTAATTTCTTCATTTGTGCCATGTTTCATGATCAAGATATAAGCAAATTTACCGATTGCACCTTCTGGTTTATCTGGCACTAGCCAACCAGCAATCCGGACTTTTCCTTTGCTTGCTCCATTGAATTTATCCAATTTCGCCCATGCGTTACCTTGATGAACAGCTTTACTTGCTGCTACTGCTTTATCGTGATCAGATGGTGTTTGGGGATTTGGTTGCTGTACTTGGATAGATTCTACTTTCACTTGATTACTTGAGGGTTGACACTTACCAGATGTGGCATAGGCTTTCCAAGTATTTTGATCACCATAAAAGATATTTTGATCATATGGTATCGAAGTATATTGCCACATTGCCGCATTAGTCCAGTGTTTAATTTTAGGGAAGTTTGATTGATAAGCTGCTACCCACAATCCATAATCTGCTTTAACAATCGTTGAGAAATCTTCTTCAAATAAAACAGAAAGCGGACGTATAAACTAACGCTTTGATACCTGTTTTTTTGTTGGATACGATCTAACATTTGTTTTAAAATGCCTGTTCCTTGACGTCCATACATTTCATAGTCTAAAACTAGAATTCCTTTGCCAATGTAACCTTGAGCATTTTTGAATAAAGAAATCTGTTTGTGTTTGCCAGTCTGAACCATCAATAAAATGATACACACCAAAAGGTTTACCAGATTTGATAGCTTGTTGAACAAACGGATCACAATAACGATCCACAAAGTTACAACCTTCTGTTGCTTTAAACATATAAGCATCTGCTGGATAGTCCTTAATATTTTTGKAACCATTGTTATTGGATAAATCTACTACCTTTAATGTCATTTTTCATCGTTCTCCTTCATTGTATTTTTGTTTCTTTATAAAGTTGATTTTCCATTAGCCGGCAAATCATAAAAACCACCCGCAGACATTCCTGCCAGTATTCCTGCCCAGGCATAAGTGGCTATTTCTCCATGAATGATCGTCAGTGCATAGCTAATACCAATAATCAATCCAAAAAGAACATTCAAAAACGGCAACCATTTATTATTGATTGCCGTTTGTTTAATCATTTGTGTTACACCTACAACGATTGCGCCAATAATCGATGTCGCAAGTAAGATATTATCCATCTTTTTCTTCCTCCTTCAATGGATAATGGGGTAAGGTTAAAATTTTACTGTATAGCGCTTCGCCTGTTCCATTTCCACCAAGCGCTCGATACCCTTTCCATATATATTCCAGATTTTCTAAATCATCTACTGAGATCCATCCTTGTTCTAAAAAATAGATACATTGTTGATAGATTTTATCGTGTAATAACGCTAGGTTTGCGGATTCTAAGTTCCGAAACCTTCTTTCTGTTTGTTCTCGTTGTGCTTTCAATTGTTTGAACACTCTTACAAACAAAGAAATCACTCCGCCAGAGCCTAGCGCAACGAACAAACTATTAATTTCTAAAAAACGATCAAGCATGTTATTTCGTTGTTCCTCCTTTATATAAAAATAACCACATGTAAAATTACATGTGATTCTACCCTAATTGTACTGTTACAGTAGATAACCCTGTAGTCGCATATCGCCAATTTAACACTAAACCGTCTGCTGAAAAAGTAAATGGAGTTGCTCCATTTGCACGATTTAACACTCTTAGTTCTCCATCGGTTATTTTTTCACTTGCTTTAAATAGCTGTTCGCTTAAGACCAAATTTGAGCCTCCACCATTTATCGCTTTTAATTGTAATTGATAAATAGCGACACCTTTATTATTAGTTTTAACCGTAACTTGAACAGGGGGATTATATACTGCATTTTGATCGGAAAAGTCATACTGTAAAGAATCAAATAATTCCTTTAACGTAATTTTCGTTGTTGTTTCAACCTCTCCATTTGCTGAAACGACTTTAGACCATACACCAGTTGTTCGATGACTTCTAATTTGCGCCATCAATTGTGTACGCGTCATAAACTCCAAACCAAAAAATTGAATATTTTCTGTTCCAGTATTTTGAATCGTAACACTATGCATTCCCTTTCTTGGAATCACTAAAACTGGTTCTGATTCACTAGAAACTTGCCCTAATTCTGTGATAAAAGCCCCATAATAAGTTTGATAATAGATATTATAAAAGTTTCCATTTCTAGGAGTTGTATAAGTCACGCTATTATCAAAAGTTAAACTACTTTGTTTAGAACCGAATTGAGTGGAAGTCGATGTGCTTTGTCCTAAAACGCCAAAATCCAAACTCATTTTCAAAATGGCTGTATTACTTTTTCCTAAATAAGAATTAGGATAGGAAACTACATTATCTTCTAAGGTTTCAAATGTATAAATAACTTTTCCACCAGGTGAAATAATCAAAGCTACCCCTTTTCCACTAGTTGTTTCATCTGGCGTTGGATAAGAAGTATCATATGCATAGTTAGCTCCTGAAACTACAGTCAATCCATCAATATCTCGCACAGAGAGAACACCATTCGATAACTGATTCACTTCTAATTTTCCATAACTTAAGATAAAATTAGCTACTTTAGCTCCTAAAAAAGAATACCCCTTCGTATTGAAATGGATATTATCTGAATAGTAATTAGCAGGTAAATTTGATGTCTCGATTCCTAAGTCAAGATATGGCACATCGCATTCATCACATAATTTTACAATTGCTTTTCTGAAAGTATGTAGCCCTAGATTGACTGTTGTGCGTTGTTTTGGCGGTAACATAACCATCACTCCAGCACCCCATTCGTTTTCACGTTGTATAAGTTTCCGATAGGTATTTTGAAATGCTTTCATACCACCGTAGGTAGCATCATTAGTTCCTAAACAAAAAATCGTGATATCTGCATTAGCACTGGTTGTCCATCTTTTTTGATAGGCTTCTGCTGTTTCTCCAGGAATTGCTCTTACTTCGATTGTAACCAGACCAGGAAAAATTTCATCCATAATTGTTTGAAGCTTTTCCGGATAGGTCACTCCTGCCCTTGTACTATTTTGATTCGGTTGATCAGGCAATGCAGGACGTTTGTCTGCACTTGTTTGATCCAAACCATATGTCAAGCTGTCCCCTGCCACCACAATCTTGATCGCTTCTTTTTTGCTTCTAAGTTTTTGAAATGCAACAGACAAAAGATAACTTTGGTCACGTACAAAAGCCAAATTCTTAAAATCAGCATCTAATCGCTCACTCAAGACTGCTTGTGCGACTCCGTTTGCATCCGTTCGTGAATCAATTATCTCAGAATCTTCTGTTAATTGCCCGATACTAGTGTTGACTCTCTTTTCTAGTTCCTTCTGCGAAGCAGAAGTTTCATAAGATAATTTCTCTGCAAAATTAGATTGAATATTCGTGATTTCAATTGCTCGTGCCATGGATTCTCTTGTATCCAATCCTTTTTGTTTCGTACGAATGAAATCGGCGTACTTAGCTACCGTCGAATTAACTTGATTTTTATCATATTCAGGATTTGTCGGTGTAACCGCTGTGGGATCTCTATACTCTGCCATTACCACTACCTCCATTTATTGTGTTTTCTAACGCTGTAATTCGTTGATTATACTCATGAATAATACTTGTAAATGTATTGAATTCATTTTCCATCGCTGAAAAATTATTAAATATATCAGCGAAACTTTTTTGCAAAACATTCATCTCTGCACGAATATCTTCAGTAAAAACTGCTACATTCTTATTTATTGCGACAATATTTGTCTGCTGCTGCTCAACTCCAGACGCCATTGTCGTTACTGATGACTTGGCCGAAGAAATATCAGCATTATACTGTTCCTGTGTCTTCAACTTGTTCCCAAAAGTTAACGTCGATTTTTCTATCTCATTTAACTTCAACTGCATACCAACAATTCGAATATTTTCATCAAGTCCTAACCATTTATTCTTAACCACATGCCAATTTCCTACTTCAAATTGATCAACAGCTAAACCAATCGGGAATAAATCTACTGCTGAAATTTGAAACTGATTTGTAGATACCTTCTGTGAAGCTAACCATTGCTTTGCTTTAGCTAACAAGATATCCGGTTCATGAACATCATCCCAAACAACCGAACCTGCAATAGATCCAAAACGAGCTCGCTTCTGCTCATCGATTAAATAGTCACGTCCATTATTAACTTTCTCAATGGTTATTCGAGGCATAGAAACATCAGAAGTTTCACCCTCGGGTGCTTCAATTCTTGCACCTCGAGGTTTTAGAATTGTAATAATTTCATTTGGATCCATCGTTCTTGAAACAGACAACATATTTTTCTTCAATTCGATAGTTTGTGAACCATTCATTCCTGAACTGTTTAACCAATCAATGAAATTAACTCCTTCTCCTCGTCTGATTCGTATTTCACCACCAAAAGTCTCTAAACATTTTTCTTTTATCGTTTCATAGGTAGTTGCTGTATCATCAATAAACTTATAAACATTATCTGTCGAATTCGTCACTTCTACTGTTCCCACTAAAAACTGCTTATGTTCTTCTACTTGTTTATTATGCTCTTGAATAATATGCGTAAAAAATTGTTTGGGCGTGATATTTTGGGCTTTGTAATAACTTTGAATACTATCATTCAAATATCCTTTTTCAGATTCACAAGTGATTTCTTTAAAAAGTGTTCCGTCTTCTGAAAAACTCTCTTTTGGTAAAACCACTCTTCCAGAAAACACGATTTTATCTGTTTGAATATTCTTAACTGTTATTCGAGTAGTCAATGCATCAATAGAACTATAACCAGGAAACGTCGGCAACATCTGAAAAGTAAATTTATCTACTTCTAAGGACAAACCAAAATCAATCGTTGGATCAATTAGTTTTACTGCATTAGCGTAAGGTGAATGGATCACGATTTCCCCATCATTCGTATAAATCGTCACTAAATACATCTTTAGATAATCTCCTTTCTGAAATCAATTGTCAACGTTCCTGTTCCTGTCACATAAAGTATATTCTCGCCATTTTTCAAAACTAAGGCATCTGAAGTACCAGTTCCTGAATAGATTTTGAACGTCTGTCCATCTTTTTGGATGGTAAAAATTCCACGCGCAGTCACTGTGGGAGTGACAACACCAATCCCAGCATTCACATATTTCAACACACGAAATCCGTCAATCGTATAAGAGGTTGTTTGTGCAAAGCCATCTTCCAAATCAAATTCATCCCAGTTATCATTGGATTCTAAAGATTCACTGATTCGAAAAGGATAGCATTGAAATTTTACAGTTAAAGTACCGAAACGAACAGCTTCTTCAAAAGTAGGCGCTTCTTGAACCTCTGCCAAGTAATAATAATCTAGCATCACATCATCGATTAGTTTTGTTTTCGTTGTTGGTTGCATCAGCCAATTAACAACTTTTGTCCATAAACGATATAACGCTTCTTTCGTCATTTCTTCACGATCAATGATCAAAAAGGGAAAAGTAATCGTTCTTTCCGAATAGTTTTGATCGCCATAAACTTCAGAAAAATCATAAACCAAATTAGAATGGGGAAGATCAACGAGTATTTTTTCTTTTTCAGGAAGCTCGAACTCTTTTTCGTCCAAAACATCTAAACCAAAATCGGTGCTATGTTTACCGTTAAATGTAATGCCATACTTATAGCGGTTATTGCCATCGCGCATCGTTTACCATCCCCCTTTCTGCAAAAATGGTTCTTTCTGCGACTGTCGCAGCATTATAAGGCGTTAGTCGACGATTGACTTGATTTGGATCAACTACCGCTTGGACATTCAGTGGGCGGGCATTTAATACTCTAGCCAAAGCTTTCAAATCTATACCTTCATTTTGATGATAGGTATTATTAATAATTTGATTTCCTGAATGTGCAAGACCAATTCGTCCAGTTGCAAGGGCTGTTTCTGGTTGAATTGGTTTCATCAGTCCATCATAAATCCTAGCCATTGCCTTATCAACTGATTGCGAACCTCTAGTAATACCTACGGCAATTCCTTCAGGAATATAGCGACCGACATTATCACGGAATAAACGAGAAGGCGAATGAATCTTCGCTTTTGCTCTTGCAGCTCGTTCCGCTTGTGCTACTAATGCATTAGCAGCTGCAGTAACTGACCCTAGCGCAGAACGCATACCTTGCGCTAACCCCGCACCGATCATATATCCTACTGCTCTCATTGACCCAGCTCCCGATCGCGCAAGATTTACAGCGCTATTCACAAGTTGACTAGAAGCACTCCGAACTTGACTATTTCCACTGCGAATTCCCGTAGCCATATTATTACTTGTCATTTTTCCAACATTTAAAGCGGTTCTCGCCATTTTCATGCCATCACTGGCTACTCTTTGATTAATTTGAGCAAATACTTTCGTAATTTGATTGCCCATACTTGTAAATGTTTTTGAAATTTGAGAAACCATTGTTCTCATAATTGACGAAACCCTTGAAGACATCGTTGAAAAAGCCATAGCCAAAACATTAGTTGTTGTCGCCATTGTTCTGATTTGATTACTAACATTAGAAGTCATGCTTGTAATGTTAGTTCCTGTATTGGTTGCTGCGGAACTCACTCTATTCAACGCCGCTGACATCATAGCTGCGGAACTAGTCAATAATCTAAACGAGTTACCTGCGTTATTCACTGCTGCCGAAATACTCATGACCCTAGCATTGAATAAAGCAATCGCACCTTGTACAGCACTCAATGCCGAATTAATTGACAATATTTTCGTGCTAAAAGCATTAAACGAAACACTAACCGACATAAGTGTAGGAGGAATCGTCATTAGTTGGGTTCTAAAAGCTGATATATAGATATTTGCCCCTGATAAACCCGATAAGCCAGTAACCGCCCCTGAAGCAAAACTAGCAAAGCTACTAGAAACTTGTATCATTTGCGCTGGTAATGCATTGATACTATTCGAGAATTGCGTGATTACATTAGGAAGTGTCTGCAAAGTAATATTCGCAGCCTGTCCGGCATTTGCAATCATCGTCAATCCCATTCCTGCTTGTTGCATTCCTGGTCCCGCTGTTGCGATTCCTGAACCAGCAATAGCTGCCAAACCAGTTGCAGTTGCCGCCAATGTAGCTGCCAAATCACCAAGTTTTAAATCAACAAGTATTTTAATTCCTTGCGCCATTTGTTTAACGCCTTTTCCGGCATTCAAAGCAGAGTTCCCAATTGAATCAAAAATACCAGAAATCCCACTAAGAATATTATGAACAGCATTACAAAAGCTATCTATAACGCCAGAAGCTCCATCAAAAACACTTTTGATAACTCCGCCAAATTTTTCAATAACTCCTCCAATATTATCTAAAATACTTGATATTTGTGTACCTAACTCTTTAATCAAATTGGTTATAGAGTCGATTATCGGTCTAATTTCAGTAATTAGAGTTTGGAACGCTTGAACGATTTGAGAAATAACTGGTGCTACAGCCTCAACCATTGCTTGTATAGCCGGAGCAAATGGCGCTAATGCTTGTACTATTCGGACGATTGCATCCGCTACTACTTGACCAAGACGAACAAATGCATCAGCTATAATTTGAATAATTGGAGTGATTGCTGTTGCTATTTGTGAGATAGCTGTTCCTAAAGCAGATATGATTGGAGGCAAAGTACTTAAAATTTTTGCAATAGCATTTCCAAGAGCATCAATAGCTGGAGCAGTTGCACCTATAGCAATTCCTACAGCTTCTATTGCGGGTGCCATCGCACCAATCGCAATGCCAACAGCAACTACTAAAGGAGACAAATTACTGAGTGCCATCGTTACCTGGGGTAGTACACTAGCAACTTTCACAAAAGCCTCGGCAAGAGCATTAATAACAGTCGTAGCAACTAAAGATACAGCTTGAACAAATGAACCGATAAGTGTCGAAGCAACCAGCGAAAACCCTTGAGATAAAGCAGAAATAATCATCGACACACCTTCACTTTGAGTAGCTAGTAATGCCAACGAAGCGTTAATAATGCCGATACCAGCTCCAATAGCTACAGCAGCTATCCCAACAGAAGAACCAAGTGCTAAAATATTAGCAGGACCAGCTAATTTCATTGCCGCACCTATCCCTTTAAAAGTAGCTGCTAATCCAGCACCTATGCCTTTTGCAGCAGTTGCTACTCCAGTAAGAGCTGTTTTTATACCTGTTCCTATACCTGTTGCACTTGCTTTAATGGCGTTTCCAGAAGACTTTATTACATTAGAGAGACCAGTGAAAACATTAGTCATCGTACTCTTTGAACGGCTAACACCTTTTACAGCTCCGTTCATTCCTTGTTCAACGTTCTTTTTGAACAAGTTAAACGGATTGAAAGATTTTATAAAATCTAATCCTTTCATCCCTGTTTTTACTGCTGAAAAACCTACTAAAGTTCCAATTAAAACATTTGTAAATCCACTTATGATACTTGGATCTAGCTTAGCTATAAATTTGGCTATACCATCTACAGCCTTAGCAATTACATCGACCACTTTACCGACAACTGTTCCCAACGTCGACCAGATAGAAGCGTCGCCGACAGAATCTGTGACTTCTCGAAATGCTGCGCTAATACTTTCAATCGCGTTTTTTACACTTTGCAACGCTCCGGTGTCCGCAAATGAATTCATGAATTTTTTCACAATATTTGCACAGGCTGTGATCACGTTGACTAAACTACTAAAAACCTTGCTTGCCGTCGTGATCCACGCACTCATGCCTCCAGATACGTTTGAAAAAGCTGAGCCAATTGAACTTATTGCACTTTTTACGCTTTTGACAGAAGTTTCGACTGTTTTAGTCAAGTCTTTAGTAAAAAAAGCTTTGAAAGCTTTACTGAAATCTTCTATCATGGCGTCCTTGTCACCAAAAGCGTTGTTGATAGCTCCTTTTACCCTGTCGAGATTTTGAGAAATAGAGCCTAACCCCGTATTAGTTGCTGCCTTGTCGATAGCTTCAATAACATTCGCCATATTTTTTACTACGGCGTTTCGAACATTTTGAAAACTTGTGGCAATCCCACCAGAAGAAGCTTTTGCCATCTCTGCAAATCCACCAACGCCATTGTTCATTTCAATCATCTTGTCTGCAAATTGTTGAGCAGTAATTTTTCCAGCAGACAAGTCGCTTTTGAATTGAGCAACTCCATTAGAACCATATCCAAAAGCTTCAGCCATTTTATTCATAATCCCTGGTGCAGCTTCAGCAATAGAATTAAATTCCTCACCTTGAATCTTCCCAGTACCAAGAGATTGATTGAACTGTCGTAAGGCATTGCTAGATTCTTCACTAGAAGCACCAAATCCAATCATGGCATTATTGAATGCTAAAGCTAAATCCGTTCCTTTTTCTAGACTGCCAGTCGTAATAGTTAGCTGTTGAGTACTAGAAACAATGTCATCTAACGTTGTAGGCAAACCTTCAATTCCGTCAGATAATTTTTTTATAGATTTACTAGAATCCTCCGCGCTATACCCAAAAGTCTTCATTACTCGAGGGAATTTTTGCATAGTATCAAAGCGACTAATAGCACCATCAAGTGAATTCTTTACAGTATTAAAAGCCGCAGAGGCTACTTTCACTAGCCCCATAGATACCGCTAAATTTTTGATGGTAGCGCTAGCACTCCTACTTTTTCCTTCGAGTTGATCGAGATTTTTATTCAAGACTTTTACACCTTTACCATTAACTTCAACATCAATCTCAACTCTTCCATCACTCATCGTCCTCACCTCCCTCTGCATCTGACAATGCATATTTCTTCTGAAGCTCTTTCATTCGAGCTTTTTCTTCTGTTGATTCGCCTTTGCTCGGTTTCCAAGTACGAATTTGAATAATTTTTGCCAAGACAGTATCATCTGGTAAACTTTCAAGTAATGCTTGAAATTCTTCCCATGATAATTTCCCTTGTTCTTCGAATAGATTAATTCCTATCTGCCTAAACGAAGCATAGATATACTTGGCATCCTGAACTAAATCGATTAATTTCGTGTGTTTTGTCGGCTTTTTTGGTAGCGGATTGCCTAATCGATCGGTTTCTATCTCATCTTCTTCCGTGTTAATATAAGTACTAAAAATAGAATGAAAGAATAAAAACTGTTGTTCGATTGTCCCTTGAAATTGTTCTTCAAAGTCATCGACCAACAGTTCTAAGCTCATATTTATTTTTTCTTCAGGGAATAAACTTTCATCAGCTAATATGTCGAAAACATCTAAAACATTATCAAAAGCTAAATCAATCGAATATTCTTTGCCTTCAAATTCAATCGAGGTGACTAACGGATCGTTTAACCGCATCTAATCACCTATTTCTTTTTCTTGTTTTTTAATGCTTTCTTTTTCAATAAATCATTTTTCCGTTTTATAACCTCATTTTGTCGCTTAGTCGCTTCTCTTTCTATTTCTTCAGCAACCTCAAATTCTAGAGTATCGAATAAGCTATCTAGCTGGCTAATGTATGGATACTTGCTATATATCTTGTCAAATGAACCATCACCTAGTAATGCATCATATTTTGCTTTCAATACTTCCTTCAGCAAATTAATCTGTAATAATCCATATTCTTTAGTAGAATTATCAATATTTTTAAGCTCTTCTTGCTGCTTTGAAAGCTCCTTCTGTTTTACTTCTAATTCATCTTGGACGTCGAAAAAGCGTAATAATTCTTCAACTTCTGTCCCAAAGAAAAATTCTAATTCACCAATTTTGATTGGAAAACCACTTCGTTCTAATTGAAATTCCACATTGAACACTTCCTTATTTTCTTATTTTAATGAACATGTACAGTTACTTCCCTATCGCCAACGACAACCCCATCTATTGATGGGGTTAGCCTTTTGGGGTAGTTTTTGGTAACGTATCAAAGGTAATTTTGCAACTAAATTCTTCGTATTCCGTTGCATCACCAGCACCTGCGACAATATCCGTTAATGTAGCTCGTCCCACAACTGTGTCACCGTTAGTTTGGACGACCTTATGCCAAATTTTTCGTTCATCGCCGATTTTATATTTTTTAGATGCTATCAACGCTTGTGCTTTGTCTTCTGGATCATAGAACCCTTCCGGACTATACGCTCCTGAAACAGAAGTTACAGTTGTTTCGGGGGTGCCGTCTCCGTCATAAAACCCTGTATCGTCTGTTTCTTCGTCAGTGTCATCACCAATTGAACTAATAAATTTAGCTAATGGTAACCACTTTTCTCCTTCTTCTGGTGCTGTTTCTTCTCCTGGTGTATACTCCGCAATATAATGTTCCCTTAATGCATTTTTCTTGCGACCAAAATATTGTAAATTCATTTTAATCATGTTGCTGTTCCTCCTTAAAAGTCGTTAGTTTCACTTGAAAATCCAATAAAAAAACGAACCAACCTTGTTCATCCGCTTCATTGATGAATGGTTTGCTCGTTATAGTTAATCGACTGAATTCAAAAGATTCATTCAAGCTATGAATGTCTTCAATTTGCTCTAAATAGTCTGAAATAAGCCATAATACTTGCTCAATCTTCGAACCGTCTTGTGACTTCATGGCAATTTCATAGTTTAGTTGTTCATCCTTTATCCCATCGTAGTATTCTTTCAATACCTGACCCCCTGGTAATGGATAAACAACTAAACTTTCATTTCCTGACAGATAGCCTTTTCTTAATGGAATCGGCAAGTCTGAAATAGTATTGATTTTATCTTTTACTCGATCAATAAAATCCATTATTTAATACCTGCTCCTCTCAAAAAAGCTTTCTTCCAATTAGCACCGTGAATGGAATTTGCTTTTAAGTCCCATCGTTTACCTGTTCCTGGTGTGGAATACTTTCTAAATACTACTTTTCCATTTGTTCCATAATATTGTGCTTTTGCGTACGGTGTTTGATAAATAATTTTCGAGTGATCGCCGTTAAGATGAGCACTCCCTCTCAATGCGCCTCCCCCAGATCTTTTTGGTACATAGCGATTCATATCAGCCATTGCTTGATTACCTAAAGCATATCTCCCGCGCTTCATAGCTTCTGGACTTATTTTTTTTCGAATACCTCCAATATCTACCTTTACTCCCACTTAGACCACCTCTAATTCATACGAATAAATAGTTTTTGAATAAGCATCTATAACCGTATCAACCTTAGTAATGACATGTTCTTTACCATCATAAATCACTAGTGATTGCTCTTTAAAAGTAGGTAGCGGCGTTGTTAGTCCTTCATAACAAAAAATCACTGCGTTATAGAGTAACTGTTTGCCGCTTGACGAAAAAGTATACTGACTTCCTCGGTCAATGCGACAATTTTCTATAGTTGCATAATCTCCATAAATCGGCTTGTTATAATCCCCTTCTCCTAAATATTCTCGATAGATAAAAGAATCAACTAGAAACTTCTTTGGTGGCTTTAGCATTAACATAATTGTACACCTCGATATAAAAGTCCTGTGCTCTCTAAATAAATGTAGACGTCTTCTGCGACAAGTAATTTATTCCCAGAAGCCCCACTTCCTTTTAAAGAACTACTACGGTTGCCGTTCGTAATGCTTGTTCTACCAGCAGAAAAACTTTGTGGCGTATTGTTAATACTTTCGTAAGTATCTCCGCCAACTTCATCGAAATAAATGATTTGAGCACAGAGCGCTAACTTGAATTGGTGAACACGAAAAGCAATTGGATCACTTTTTATATCATTGAAACGATAAAAATGGTTGGTTATATTATCTAGAACAGCAGAAGCTTTCGCTAGATTAGAAGCAAAAATCGTTTTGTAATCATCCGTTTTTCCTGTTAATTCTTTAAATTCCTCGAATTCGATATAAGCACTCATACAGATTCACCTTCTAGCAACTTGATTAGATCACTTTTTCGATCGGTGGATTTGTAAGAAATCATTCGGTCATCTAATAATGACTTTAATTCAGGAATAGTTTTACTTTTTAAAGAAACGGATGATTTATTCCCGATGATTATTTCTGGCGCAACTGTATAGCCGCACATCTCATCTTTAGAACCTCGGTACATTTTTACTTGTCGATAACTTATCGTAACTGAAGTAGAATCATTCCCCTTAACACCTGGGGTCACACTTAAAGAGACGGTATCTTCGGGTAAAATAATCTCTCCCTTTGATATACCTGAACTGCTCGACGCTATTTCATTAGATGGCGCCGTTAACCTTCCAGAACTTTTTTGAACTTTTAGCTCTGTAGTTACCGCCATAGAACTATTATTTTGATATTCTGCACTAGCAGAAATTTTATCTCCAGGCTTCAAGTTCAATTCTTTTAGTGTCCTAGTGAATGCTGTATTAGGTGGTGACCATCCCGAATAGGTAACTTCTTGCCACTCACTGCTATTATTTGGATAATAGTTTCTTGTATATTCGACAACATTATCTTTTTTAGAGACATCAATTGGCACATCACCTAAGAAATAGACTCTACCTGACGCGTCAATATCAGGCTGTACACGATAAATCGTTTCATTTGAATAATCTTGTATTGCTAAATAATCTTCTTGAGAAATATCTAATACATAATAATCACCGGTACGTTCTTCGCCATTAATCATCAAATTTCGGCTTTCCTTAATTGGGAGCGTTGTAAAACTAGGGATATTTGTCTTTTCCGTTCCTTCTTTATAAGCGACTTGATAGGTTCCTTCAGGAAAAAAGGTTGATGGAGCTAATCCATCGATTGTCAGCGGACTAGCTCCTTCTGCAATTTTTTCGTTTCCTTTGTAAATAACAAAAACTTGCGACATTACTATCTCTCCTAACTAAGTTGAAAAGTGGCGCTCGTTGCCGTCACATCCACCCCATCTATTGATGGGGTTAATCTTTTGGGGCATACGATAGATAGATTGCTTTTTTTGCATTATCAAACACGATAGCATCGTAATAATCTAAGCCTTTGATTGTATCTCGATAACCACTTCTGTCTTGAGAAGCAGGGACAGTATCTACTGTTCCATATTTAATGATTGGGGCTACTGCTGTTAAAGGAGTAACAATAAAGTTAATGTTTTCAGTAATAGTTAATCCCCCGATACGATTTTTCGCTACTTTCAAAATAGGAACTCCACCATCAATTTGTGCTACTGTTCGATCAATTCCCGCAATAGACATTTGATTAGTAGTGAATGATTTTGTAACACCTTTAGCATTTTTCAATAGGCGATAAGTAGCGGCTGAAACAAACATCACATAGCCACCAGGCACTTCGTTATCAGTCATATATTCTTCTGCTGCGTCATATGCTGATAAAATATTATCTTCAGTTAAAGTTTCATTCTCTTTATTTCCTGCATTATCATATAAAGCCTGAATAGCTACCTTATCTCGATGTGGAACTGTAATTAGACGTTTATGCTCAGTTACAATATTATTAATCGTCAATGCCGAGCTTTCTGATTGGTCAAGTTGATCTACATCATAAGCAAACCAATCTTCATGTGTTAATTTAATCGTTTCTTTTTCGATATTAATTTTATTACGTGCATTATCGCCATTACGGTTATATTTTGAAGCTTCAACAAAGCCGGACATTTTATTAACCCGTACTTCATTTACACCGACAAAATCAGCAGCCGTAATGCTTTTTGCCCCTTGGGTTAAAACATCCCATACTTGGGAATCAGCTCTAAAATCTTTGTCAATAGTTGCTAAATCTTTCGAATCTAATACTAAAGCCATATTTAATCACCTAATCTTTCTTGAATTTTTTGTACAATACTTTTTCCGTCCACTGTAGCCCCAGCAGGGTTACCAGAGGAAACAATCGTTGGTATCGGCGGAGTTGTTTTAGGGTCTTTTGCTTCTTGAAATAAGAATGATTTATTTTTTTGTAGTCCCTTTAATTGTTCGTCAAAACCTTGTAATTTGCCGCCGACAACTTTAATAGTGTCTTTATCTAGTTGACTAAGCACAATGTCTTCATCAAGCGCATTCGCTTCTTTTAAAGCTAGCTTGATGGCAAAATCTTTTTGTTGCTCCGTAAGATTTGCTTCAGCATCTTCTTTCGCTTTATCGAACTTACTTTGTAAATTTGCAAGCTGTCGAGTTAACTCTTCGTTGTCTTTAGTCGCTTCTTTCAAAGCGTTTAACTCTGTTTGATTTGAGTTAAGTTGTTCCTTAAGTTGATCACGCTCTTGTTCTGCAGCAGCAAGAGTTTTGTTCAATTCAGTAACAGTTTGACCATGTAACCCCACAACAGAATTCACTTGTTCATCTGTCAATCCAAGTTCTCTTAATTGTTCTCGCTTCATTTTCTTCATCCTTTCGTTGTTTAACGAGGCTACGCCCTCGATGGATTGAACAGTTTAACGCCGTATTCAGGGCAAAATAAAAAGCCTAATCATTGATTAGACTTAAAAATCATCATAGTGAAAATCTTTCAATAAGGTATTAATAGGTGTGTATACTCGCTCTCTCGCGTAATTTCTATTTAGATACTCATTAGAATCAACTAGAGTACGTAAGCGACTTTGTATAGCTCTAATCTTCCTTGACCAATCTTGGGCGTTTTCGTCTTGTCCTAGAGCTTCTGAAACCATTCTATTCTTTTTATATTTCACAACTTGTCTTTCTAATTGACGTTGACGACTAGTTAACAGAGCTACTTTCTCATTTTCTTTCGCATCATATTTCGGTTGGTTATTGATATTTACACCAGGAACAAACGGAATATGTAAATGTTGACAATTAACACCTCTGTGACCGCCAGGGGTACCATATTCAGCATTCCAGTATGGATCGTAGATACTTCGATATTTCCAATTAGATGGCAACTCAGACATTTGCCTTAAATCGACAACGTTTCCTTGTATCTTTGAACATGCTTGTCTTGCTCCCATATGACTTGTTACTACAACTGTATAAACACCATACTCACTCATACGTTCTTTTCTTAACGTGTCATAGGTATTTGATAGGGTAGACTTTAAAACCGTTCGAACATATCGCTCTAGACTCCATGTATGTCCCCCTTTATCAATAAAGGTTGACTTAATCCCTTTTTGAGCCCATTGCTGAATGGTTCTAGCTAAAGCTTCTTCAAACGTAAATATACCACTGTTAAATGCAGCGGTAGTCTTGTTAACAATTTCTGTGTACATTTGAGTAGTGGCTGTTCCATAACCGAAATTGGTAGATAACAACGTTTGATTCACATAATTGTTGATATCAGACCAAACTTGATCATGATAAGCTTTCATGATGTTATCTAAATTAGTTGGAATAGGTTTTGTATCATAAGGTAACTCTCTATCTGTATCCCTTATAATCTTGTCACCCGTATTTTCAAACATTCGTTCAATTTCAGATTCAGCAATTCCTGTTACTTGAGAAATCACTTTGACGGTTTCCTTATTGAATAAGTGTAGCTCTTGCAGTTTTTCTCTTTGCCACTCTAAAATATCGTCATGTCCGTTGTTTAATCTCTTAATGATAATACGTATTAATTCGCCTTCCAATGATTGATATAGATGCGCCATATTAGAAGACCATAAGTCTAATTGATGAGGTGTAATCATTATTCCTCATCTCCTAGCTCTTTTTTAGTCAGAAATTCCTCAACTTCTTTTGGATCTAGTCCATACTCTTCTTGCTGTATTCGTTGAAACCATTTAATTGCTTCCTCATCCGTCAAATTGAAAATCCCTTTTAAAGCTTCAGTAGTTGGTACTAATTGAGCTGTTTTAGCCTTGCTGTAAAATGCTAATTTTTGTTCTAAACTTTCAAAAATACCATCATCAAAATCTACACTTATTTCCTCAAATGAGGGTATAGCTCCAGAGTATAACTTATGACCTTCATAAACCATCACACTAGCTAGTTCTAAAATAGAAACAATTAATCCCTTGATAAACTTTTCTATTTCGTTACAATGCATATTTCTAGTCCTATAAGTCAGTGAGTTTTGGCTGATTACCTCTGTAGCTGTTTGCATAGATTTGCCATCAAAACTGAACGTTCCTACACTTAACTGTAGTTGTACTTCAAGAGTTTTTAAGAAATAGTTGATAGAAGATATATATTGCTCTGTACGAAGATCACGAGTAATATCTTGTACAAATTCTCTATCGTCTTCCATTCTCATCGGACGATAAATATTAACGTCAGGGTCAAAAATAGGGTGTAGTTGATTACCTTGTTCATCTGGTACATAATCTAATAAATGATCACTAACGACAACTGTACGTTGTCCCATCTTGATTTCCCAATGAAATTGATCGAAAGTATCATTTATTTGTTTTATTGTATTTGTCGCATTATCACAAATCCCCAACCCTAACGGACTATGCAAACTAAAATTATTAAATCCTGCTGGCTTAAGATAATTGAATAAAGGTTTTTGTAGATTTTTAATTGTAGTCGTTTCTTGTAAATCTTTATATTGATTTTTATAACCAAGTGGAACTCTTTTGCCAATAATATTCGAGTTATCAGAACAATAGAGTTCATTGGTAATTACTAACGTTCCATTTGACCATTCGTGAAACTCTAAAAGTGTATAATAAATAATATTGTTTGCCTCAACTTCTAATGTTTTAAACATCATTACACCTTCTGAAATACCGTTAGAGGTAGAACGTAATGGATAAAAAGCATTAGCTAATGCCCAAGAGAATTCCAATTCTCCTGTTTGAGTATCTACATATGGACGAATTGCCAGCCCTCCTGTAGCAAACATAGGTTCTAAGTATTTTGTCATGTTTTTTTTGAAATCATTGTGTTCTAAAACATGCTGAATAAACTCATTTGCTTTAGGTTCGTCGACTTTAATTTCGACTTGTTCATTAAATACCAAACTAGCCATTAACTCCGCTGTCAATTTTCTTATATTTAATGCCATGTATTTTCTTTTTTGAATTTTATTTGAAGAATTGATGTATTGAATTTCATCGTATTCATTTCTATACTCTTTAAAATCAATTGTGATACGTTCTAGCTCTTTCGTATCAATATTTACTTTTGGATGATCATTGATTGTTGCTAGCGATTGTCCTGTCACTGCATACCCTCCCTTCTTAAATAAGTTTCTTATCTTATCTATAAAACTCATGATGTCACCTACCTTTTGAGTTTCCACTCTCTTGCATTATCAACGCAGGCATACTTGAAAGCATCAACAGAATGGTCGAATTCTTTGATAACCTTTGGATCCTCTGATTCTAAATAACGTTCATCAAATTGGTATCGCTTATGTTCTTCTATAAACAAATTTAAACTGTCACAATTACTCAACCCTGTTTTTATGGTTGGTTCAAAATAATAAAAACGTCCTTGCGCTAATAAGTCATGGACGTAATCAATCATATCTATATTTTTTTTCTTTGCTACAGGATGCCATCTTTTTCCAAAATCCTTAGTATATTGATTACGCAACCCACCTTCTGCGCTATCAATTGTTCGCTGTCTAATTGGTGCATTTCCCACATAGGAATGACGAGAAGTTTTTGTAATAAATTCATGTAGCTCTTTTGATAAGTCACTTGGTGCTTTTTTTATTGCTCTTCCCTGTGGGCTGTAATAGTACATATTTAATAGAATAATATTTTCTTTTGCAGTCAGACCAAAACACAAACAAACAGTTGCAGATGTCTGGTGTCCAACATCCGTCGCATAATATAAAGCTATAACACGATCATCCGTTGGTAGCTCATCTAATCGTTTAAACAGATCAATATTATAAACATTTGTTCCTAAGCCCACAGGCTCACCCAAATATAAATATCTATAATAATCATAATCATTTTCTTTAATACGATTTATCTCTTCTAGCATTTGATCTGTAACAAAACCTAATTCATCATTTAAGTAGCTTGATTCATGAATCAAATAACTAGGTTGATTTTTTAATTTTTCAACCCATTCATTAATCCATGAATAAGGATCCCTAGGTGGATTATAACTCCAAAAAAATTGAACAGTCTTTGCTAATGGATGCTTTTGGCGCATAAATGTTGTATTTGATTGATCAAACTCTTCTGCATTTTTAAACTCGGCAGCTTCTTCATACCATACCGCAATAATATTTCCGATATCATTTGATTTCAACTTTTGAAAATCATCTTGACCGTAAAAATAAAAAGTTGATCCTGTTTGATTATGTGTAATTTTAAGTGGCGAAACGGTACAAGAAAAATCATTCATTATACCGAATTTATTTAATGCCCATTGTATTTTTAAATAAACACTATCACGAATTGTATTTGCAACTTTACGTATTATTACCACATTCGCTTTTTCATTCAAGAGAATGTATTTAATCATCGTATAAACTAGTAGTAATGCAATGACTGAAGACTTAAACGAGTTTCTTCCACCTTTTAGAATATTGTAAGGTTTATTAGATTGCCAAACTGATTTAAAGTGAGGATTAACTTCTTTTTGTATATTAATTTTGCACATTGGATTCACTCCAAGAATCGATAATTGTAATCAAACTACTTATTGACTCATTATCAGGAATTGAATGCTTTATTTTCATAATTTGCGCATCTATCAATTCCAGCTTTTTACGTCTTTCATCCTGTTCATCAGCAATAGCTACAAACTGCTTTATCAAATTAGACAATGTACTCATCGCTCTTGACTGCGCATTTAAAAAGTTTGCTTGTTTGTCCCATGCATATTGAATAGCATATTCTTCTGAGCTACCAGAATCGCTTGAGGACCATTTCGAAACTTCTTTTGATAAATCTTCTGACCCAGAAAAATACATGATTTTCTGCGCTCTGATAATAGCCGTGTACTGAATCATAATGTTATTCCAGATAATATCTTCTGGCTTAGAGGTTGCAACCTCATTCATGATTTCTAACGTTTCAGAGGGTAACCAATTAGCGAAAAGCCCGTGTTTTACAGCGTTTTTATTTCTGTCAGGCGCCCCCCTGTTATTAGGTAAGGTTGCATCCTTGGTTGCAACCTTTTCTTGCGACCAATAACGAGATTTCCATGACTTTACCGTACTAATTGATACATCGTATTTATCGGCTATTTCCCTGTATTTTAAGCCTTTTTCATAATCTTCTTTGGCTAATTCGTATTTTTTCACATGTGATACCACCTCACTTTTTGCAACATTTGTTTTGTAAATTCAAAAACAAAAAGACCACTCAACGAGTGATCTCAATTATACCTTTTATTTTTAGCTTTCTTATCTTTCATGGAAGACTTTATCTCTTTAAAAATCAATATTAATTCTAAAATACCCATTAGAAAAACAATTATTAGAGCCGGTACTAAAAACCACCAACTAATATCTATATAATCAAATAAATTAAGCCATATCGCCAATATACAAACAATAAATAACATTTTTGATTCGCACCTTTGAATTTTTTTAGTAATTTAACACACACTAAAAAGAAATTCTTATTATTTATTTCCATTACATACAAATAAATAATAGGGATACTAAACAAATTTTGTTAATATTACTGTTAGGTAATGTTTGTTCCTTCAAAATTTAAAAATGAATAACTAAATAAACGCTCACATTGTTTAGTCTGCTGGTTAATAACATTACCTTTCCTCTTAAGTTTTCCTCTATTCTTAAGAGGAATTTAATTTTTATTATCTTTCCTTACTCTGCAAAATATTAGTATTATGTCTTACTTGTTATACATATGTCTTTAAAATCGCAATAACACAATAATACTTGAAAATCTTTTACCATGGTTATTGGATTGCAAATGAAGAAAGGAATTTTTCATATGTCTAATTATATTCTTAAAATAACACCTGATAAAAACAATATTCACGTACTACACGAAATAGAATGTCCATATACACCTGATGAACATTCTATAAAAATTGGATACCATGTATATTCTTCATCAGCGCTTCGATATATTCGTATCAAAAAACCAAATTTAAATGTTTCTGGATGCAAATACTGTTGTCGTTCTTGTTGCAGTAAAAAATAATTGTATTGCTAGCTATCTTTTGAGGATAGCTAATTTTTTCATATCAAAACAGACAGCAACCAGTTGATATAGATAAACAATGGAAAGTAAAGGAGGTTTTCACTTCCTTTTTCGTATTTTTGTGATTAGTTGGTTGCTGTCCATCAAAGCATAATTACAACAATGAGGGAGACTACCTCCCTTCGTTTATTTTGTCGATCCTGTTTCCTAATCTTTCGACATTAATAGAATATCATGCTGTATACAATACTGACATAGCTACAATGTTCGAACATTTAGTGAACATTGGAATTTTAAAATAAACTGATTTGTTCAGGTTCGTCTCTTCGATTATTGTAATAATCAATCTCATTAAGTTTGTTTTGTCTATTTACCTTGTTCATTTCATATTCATCCAAGAAATCCAAAGTTTTACGAATATCAGCATGTCTTTGCCTAACATAAGATGCGCTGTAGCCAATCTCTTCCGCTATTATCTCTAATGAACAACCCTCGACATACTTTTTTCGAATAATCTCATTATCAATTCCTTTAAAAGAGTTAATAATAGCCAGCATTTCTTTGCGTTGCTCTTCGAGTAAATCAATTTCATTTTCTATCTTTTGAATATTTTCTTCCAAAGAAGCTGATCTAGAATTCTTTTCGATTCGGACGTCTGCTAAATCCCCATTGACCCATCGATTCAATTCAAGCTTACTTTTATTAAGATTCCACTTTAAGTAAAGAATCTGCTCATCAAGTTCTTGATAATCTTTTAACCACTGAAATCTCACAAACGCCACCCCTTATATGATAAAATAGTATTGCGCTGCTATCTCGAAAGAGGTGGCTTTTTTTATTTTTCTTATATCCCTCTTGTTTTCTAGTCAATCTTGCAAGTGCATTTCTAGCTTTCAATAATTCCTCAGCTCCATCTTTTTCAAGCCGAACAGGTGAAATGGATAGTGAATTAAAGAGAGAATGAATCGCTTTTGTTAGTGAACCTTCTGACCCTGGATTGATTTTCAGTTGCTCCAACACGATTTGCTGGTTGTCGTCTAACTGTGATTGCTGACTTGCTACATCATACGTTTTCTCAAAAATATCCGGTTTACATGGATAAATCTCACCTTCTACCCCTCTAATAATGTAGTCACCTGTTTTAGCAACCATTATCCCTTCTAAAGTTTTTATTTCACACCATGCATCTTGCGGATAATTTTTACCGAAATTATAGGTAATAATTCTGTTTTCTGATACAGCATCCCAAAACCATTCTTCCCCTATAAGCCCTCTTGAATTTAATTTAAAAGCTTCAATAACTACTGGTTTCTTTCTATATTTCATCCTTCTACCACCTCTTCCACTGTTCCGCCAATTTGAATAGCATCCATTTCAGCTTCTTCTTTAGAATTGTATTTTATCCGTTGAGCTAGCGCACCAGGAGCATCGTCAATAACATAGGTCACTTTAGTTTCATCGAAACCAGAAAAATATCCTTTGCCTATTTTTACACAATACAACGGCTCTTTCTCAACCTCGTAGCCGTCTCTCATGCGGATGAGGGTTTCGATTGGTTTGTTTTCAGCAACATCTAACCAATTCTCAAAATCTTTCTTGTGTGGCCATTCTTCATCATCTAATTCTCTGATTGCCATAAAAATCGCTAAATCCAATGCATCTTTATTATCTTCAAACCACTCCGCCACGAACGAATCAACAACTGGCTTCTGAGGTTCGTCTAGTTTTTTCATTACCGCAATACCGGCATTTAAACCGTTATTGAAACAATCAGTTCTTATGTCTTCACTTTTCATTTTATGACTTTCTAATTCTTTGATTCCTTCTTGTATGTTCATCGCTGTTCCTCCAATAACTCGCTATTTTCCCAAATATTCCCGATAACTTCGTATTCCACAGGAATAACTGATGAATACCCCATTTTTGTATAAACATTGAATCCGATATAGTAAATCAAATCACCAAAATCTTCTTCATGCTCTTGTTCTCCAAATGTCACTATTTTTTTAACACCATCCGCAAGTACTATATCCCCCTCAAATATTTCTACGCCATTCTTATCTTTCAGTCCTGTGGACTGCATTAATTCAATATTTCTCACATGATACGATTTCAATTCAGAAGGAGTTTTCCAATATTCAATAGAGTTGACCTTTCCACTTTTAGTAAAATGTAAGACTGCTACGTCTCTCATTACATTCTGTCGTTTATCCCAAGCTCGAAACTTCGGTATCATTCGCTGTCATCCTACTTCTTCTCAGTCACCGTAAACGGCACAATACTTTCTGGCATGTAATTTACTTCGTATTTGTATTCATTGACCTTCGCGCCTTCTAAATCTTCAACCACATACATGTTCCAACTAGTCATGTTTACAAGATGTTTTTTGTACTCATTCTTTCCTGTTTCAACTAGAATAACGAGTTTATTTTTATCTTCCGTATCCACAGATATTCGACCGATCGCTTCAAACTCCACTTTGTCCGTTCGAGTATTGATTACTGCTACTCGACGAATCACATTAAAATTATCTGCTTCTTGGCTTACATTGTAGGAAACTTTATCACTTTCTCTACAAGCCCCTAATGTGATGCCTATTCCTAATAAACTGATAAATACAATTAATTTTTTTCATTTGTCTTCCTCCTCAATTTCACATGCTTTTTCAAACTCGTTAGTGATACGCTCAAGCGCTTTTTTGTACTCGATAATACTTTTTATCACGTGACCTTCTCTCATCACGTTAGTCACGCTGTATTGCTTTTAAACACATACTCAACGTTTGATAGTATCCAATAAACGAAACCCCTTCTACTTTTTCACCTTTGCTATTTACGGTATATTGAATATTCCCTTTTTCATCAAAAATAACTCGTGATAGAACAATATTTCTGCAATCACTCGTCTCAGTGATTCGATAGTTTTCAATTTTCATATCTAGCATTCCACAGCCCTCATTTCTGTAAATGGAATAATGGTTTTCCCGTGGTATTCAACTACTAAACCGTCATCGTCTGGATGAGTACTATCAATCGTTACCATCGCTGAATTGTCATAAACATGTTTTACATATCCCGAAAATGGATAAAACCATGGTGTTTCTCTATTTGAATCGCAACAGAAGCATTCAACCTCTTGGTTAACTTCTGGAATGAATTTCTTTTTTCTGCTCATTTTCAAACCTTCCTAACCTTTCTTTTAAAAACGCTCTTCCTTGAACGTCTTGCCATATTTTTTAGCTAATATCAACGGCACTTGATAACGATGGCAGAACAGTTTCGCTTTGATTTTAAAATCTTTTGTCTGCATTCCTTTGACATCTACAACTTTCACAAGCTTACCGTTTTTATAAAACGTGAAGTCAGGAATATACTCGATTTTACGGTACTTCTTGCCTTCCAATTCAAATTTTGGCAATAGTTCAAATTTTTCCTGAAGCTTTACTTTCCAGCCGTTTGCTTCCGCTTGCCATACTGCCAGATCATAGTACTCTGCTTCTGCTACAGAATCGAATTTGATCCCACGATGAACCGTTTTTCGATTGCGGTATTTGTTCATGCTGTCGCTCCTTTTACTGGTTTTAATCGTTTATCTGCTGTTTGAGAAAATACCATCGTAAATCCATCAGAATTGACAAACATTCTTGATGTCGTCCTCGTACCGTAGGCTTCTTTCAGTTCTTTGCCAAGCAAGTTCGTTGTGATAATCGTTGCTAAGTTTTGTCGTGCATCCAAAAATGAATTTAGCGTGTTTATGCCAAACGCTCGACTTTCCGATGCATCTTTTCCTAATTCTGATCCGATATCATCAATGACAACTAAATCCGCTGTTTTGATATCTGCAATCAACGAGCCTTCAATCGTTTTTCTGAGTTCAGGATTGTTGTACGAAAACTTGATTTGATCCAGCATTTCCTGTAATCCGATAAACAAGATTTTCTTGTCGTAGTTTGAGCGCTTCAAAACTTCCCAAGCCGCTGCCATCGCTAGGTGACTTTTACCTGCTCCCTGTTTGCCAGTTAAAACAAGGTGACTTGGATTTCCTAACAAGACTGAATTAACAAAGCGTTTGGTTACTTCAACCGCTTGTCTTGTTTCTTGATCAACGATTTGATAATTCTGCAATGTACAATCAAACATCGCTTTATTAGGCACGACAGAACCACCTTTGAAAAAATTGATAGCTCTTGCTTTCAGGCTTTCGTTGTACATTTGCTCTGCTTGTAAGTCTTCCTGAACTCGCAATGCTTTATACCCACATTGCATACAGGTTGGTTTACAGCGCTCTGAGCCATCAGGATTCTTCGTACGCCAGCCATACAAGGGCTGTCCGCATTCAGGACATTCGCCACGTTGGACAAGCACTTTCTGTATCAGCTTTTCCATGATTTCTCCAACGGTTTCCATGCCTACGCCTCCTCTCAAATAGGCAACTCATCTGTGCTAAATTTCTCGTATTCAAGCGTTTTATTTGCATTTCTAGGCGATTTTGAATAATGACCTTGCAAATACTTTTTCACTTTCTCAACGGTGTCTAGTTGCTTGTTTTCCCAACTTTTCAGCACTTTATCGAGATAGTTATAATTTTTAGCACCATTTTTCAGCATTTCTTCAATCGCCATGATGACAATTTCATCTTGTCCTTGAAAATCATTTACCCAAAAACGAATAGATTCTAAGACCATTGGTGATTCTGCTGGATTCACTTGATTTAACCAATAACCTGTTGCGCTAGTTTCTGAATGAAAATCTATACTAGATCCAGAAGCATTTACAGTGTTGTTTTCGTTTTTGTTTTGTTTATGTTTATTTAATGTGCTACTGTTGCGCAACTGTGTTGTATACTTTTGTGCTACTATTTCGCTACTATGTTGTACACTCTCTTGTAAACTATTTGACGTATAAAGTTTACATATATGATAAGAGGTTGCTTTTCTTCCATTACTTCGGAAATCAATCAACCCTAATTGTTTAAGGATATTTCGATTTTTATTTATTCCTTGGCGTGAAAGACCGGACAAAATTTCAAGCGTTTGATTACTTGCCGTAAACCACTCACTCCATCTTGCTTTATTGTTTATGCTCATCAATGCGCGCCATAAAGCAATTTGACCAGATGAAAGTCCCTGATTGTACATTAAATAATCGTCAAACGCTAAAATTTGTCGAATATAGTCCATCATCACTCCTCCTTAGATAAGCGAGGGTAAATTCCCTCGCTATAGTGGCGGATTCATATCATCGAACAATGAATCCTGTTGTTCGTCTGTATTTGCTGTTTCTTCGTATTCATCAAACGCTGATGATACGTCTTCCACTTTTTCTTGCTTCTTTACGTTCTGATTCAATTGGTTCTGCATCATTTAAAGTAACTTCTTCTACAAGATCATTATTTTCGTCAAATCGAAAAACTCTTTCATCAGAAGTAACCGCATTTTGCATTTCTACAGATAAAATTCCCCATTTAGCTAACATGTTACGTAAGACGGTTTTTATCGCCATCGCATCATAATTCTCTTTCCACGCTCCGGTTAGCTTTGTTTTATCAACCCCTTTGGCATGTTTGATACGATGAGCTTCTACTTCTTGCTTCGTCCAATAAACAGTTTTTTTAAACCCATTTAGTAATTCAAAAAWTCCAACATAACCGATAACTCGATCAGATTGTTTCGCATTGTAGTCAAACTGCAACTCTTCTGTCAGAGGATTCCATTCAATTAATTGCCCTTCATAAATTTCTATTGCATTAAGTGCTTTGTATTGTCCAGAACGTTGTGCTAACTGAATATAGCCTTTTGTATCCTAGGATGAATTGGGCTTCGTTATGCGTAATCCAATCTTTTCCTACCTTTTCTTTCCGATTAAATGGAACAATATAGGCATAGCCTAAATTTTTATCTATTGGTAAAATCCATCGTCGCTGCTTTTAAAGCAGAAGCGATGATAGTCATCGGCTCTGCTTTAGATAAATAATCATCGCCACCAACTAACGTTAAAAGAGAACCCATAAAAGCATCTGATTTTTCGTGTAAAATATCATTGAATTTCTTTTTCATAGCTGGCTGACTCATCAATGTTTTAAAACCTAATTTTGAAACATCCACTGCTTGATTGTTTTGTTCTGTTAGCTGATTCTTTAAATCTTTACTTGTTGCCATATCACTGAATCTCCTTTATCACTAATCTATTTGAAGTTGATAAGCTGTAAATTTCCTCATCTTTCATTACATATGGATATTTCTCTGCTATTTTCTTCAAGTCTTTTCGTTTAGAAACGACTGATTTTAAACAAATAATCCGATTAGGTGTGATACCTGTAGAGGCATTCTTTAWTTCCAAGTTCTTTGGATAATTTGATTGTCGATTTGTCGAATACTCTTCTCTAATTCCTTCTTATTTTTGTAGCAACTCTCTTTTTGTATCGAGTAGAACGTCATAATCGGCATGAAGCTATAATTTCAGTTGAATCTAATTCCGAATAACGCTCTTTTAGAAAATCTAATGTTGCTTTACTTCCATCGATCAGTGGCTCTTCTCCGCCAATAATGTTTGTTTCCCAAAAATCAACTAACCGTTCTGTGATGATGTCAATCAGTTCTTGATCTCGTTCAACTCGTTTCCATATAAATCTTTGAACCACCAATCAACACAGCGATATAACAATAATCCTTGTTCAAAACATTCATATAATGTTGCACTTGACACAAATAACTGAGTGGCACTTCTTCTCCTTCCCATTCTTTGCTAAGAAATTGATTCGCTGTTTTACATTCAAGAATGGCATTTTCTCCTACTACATCACGGTCGATATTGGCTCTTAAAAATGGATGTAACGGATGTTCAAACACTTGGTTTCTTCTACGGACCTTTTTGCCTGTTCGTTCTTGAAATTCTTTGGCAACAACTTCTTCTAAAACATTGCCCCAATAAGCTGGTTCGCTCTCTGAATCTTTCAATTCAATTTGACCCGTTTTCTCAAGCCATAATTGATAAGGAGATTTGTATTTATTCAATCCAAGTACGGTTGCGACATCAGAACCACCAATACCTCTTTTGCGGTCTTCGAGCCATTCTTGATGACTCATGTCTAAAGTTGATTTACTCATCTTCATCCTCCTCGTCGATTGGTGCTTCATATGGTGGTTTAGCATAATCAGGATCAGTTAAATAATTGTCAAGATTTGCTAACTCGTTCATGTTTCCCCTCTTTTCTGCTTGCTAATACGCAAAGCACAAGCATGGCAATTGCGAATAACAAGCCAAAGATGACGTAGTTTTTTGATACAATCACTAACGTGAAAAATAAAATAATGAGTAAATCAATTGTTTTTTCATTCATCATTGAATTCCCCCTTGAGAATGCGAGTCATCACGTCAGCGAGATCTTCTTTGTTATCAATAACAAAGGTATGATTTGTAGATTGATTTTCTTCTTCGCTTTGTGCTCGTTTATAAGCATCTACAGCAATTCTACGTACAATGTGTGCTGGTACTGGAAAATTATCATCTAAATGTTCTTCTTGCATAGCAAGGCAAAGTAAAATTTCTGTTGTCTCACCATAAATGATGCTCTTAAGTTCCCCTTCTTTTTGTGCTGTACAAATAATGGAAACACTTTGCTTTTGACACTCGCTTTTTAACTCTTCAATAAGATTTTCAATTTTTTCATTCATGTGCTATAACTCCCTCTGGAAAATTTCTTCTTCTGAAAAAGAACTTTTGCTGTTCAAATACGTTAACGGCATACTGATAATTTTCTTCATTCAATTCATCAAGGCTCTTAAATTCAAGTGATGACTTTACAGCCTCGTAAATTGCTGTTCTTTGTTGTTCAATGCGCTTAGAATCTTGACGTTCTAACCATTGATTCACTTCTTTACAAAACTTACGTTTGTAGTCTACTTTGAGTTTGTTTTGTTTCTCTAAAGCATCTAATCTCTCGTTCATTCGTTCCCATTCTGCTTTAGAAATTGTCATCATTTCTGCCATTTGATTCTTCCTCCTAAATCAAACTTGTGGTATACTTGCTTTGAATTTTATATTGGAAATAGTTTTTCCACTGTAGTGCCAAGTATTTTGGCAATCTTTATTGCTGGAGCAACATTTGGTAGATGTTCCCCAGCTTCAACTCTCTGATATTGACGAGTTGATATGCCGGCTTGTTTTGCAACTTCCGATTGCGACAAGCCTTTTTTTATACGTAGTTCTAACATTTTTTTATTTTTCACATCAGCCCCTACTTTCTTATTTAAGACGACGTTTTCGTCGGCTTATGTTTATATAATAAGCGACGTTTTCGTCGTTGTCAATTATTTTTTGGAGGAATATATGATGACGACATTTAGTGAGAATTTGAAAAAGCTTCGTTCAGAATCTGACATATCTCAACTTGTATTAGCAAAAGAAATAGGCACAACTACTAGGCAAATCCAACGATATGAAAGTGGCGAAAACGAACCTAAATTATCACAAGCTGTTTTACTCGCCGACTACTTCGATGTATCGCTTGATTATTTGGTCGGTAGAACAGATGAGAAATGATCGCTCAGGCGGTCTTTTTTTGTTACTACTTTTTAACAAAAGAGAGAATTTCCTCATTTCCCTTTTTGATATAATTCCCCTATCAGGATGAGAGACTGAAATATCTGATAGGGAGGTGATTAGATGGATTATCGAGATATTTTGACTGAGCTTAATTATTACTACCCAATAACTGGTAGCGCGAATTTAGGAACTATCAAAGCTGCATTTGCTACCACTGAAAAAGAATATATTGTTTTTCACATTCATGAGAACAATATCTATTCGATCTCAAATATGAAGACTGGCGAACTGTGGACAAATACAAAACTCAAAAAACTAGACGATGGAACCCTTTCTGTTTAGTTTTCCATCTATGGTACACAAGTAATTACTATTGTTTCCATATCACTCCTTGCTATTTCTGATAGCTTGGAGCTCTTTTTTTATTTCTTCTTGCGATACAATAATTTGTTGCTGTTGCTTAAGAAGCTCATTGAGTGCTACCATTTGTAATTCTTCCATTTGACTACCTCCATTTCTGAGTGATAGACTTAAGTTACTAGTTCTTATTTCTCACCGATTAGCGATTGCACTCGCTGGTCGGTCTTTTTATTTCTAGCCACTTCTTCTGGCGTTCACGCCATTGTTCCCCTAACAATCTAGGTTTCATTACTTCGTGGTATTCCTGATTTAGTTTTCGCATCAAGTATTGATGCTCTTGTAAGGTCATTTAATACCTCCTTCGTCTCTCACCGTCACCACCTCCAAGAAGAGGAGTTGCCCATGCAAGTAGGTATATGTGCTGTGTTTTTTGTAGTTTTTGAAGGAAATCGCAACTCCTCTTTTCGGAAGTGGTGAGTGTAGAACAAGTTTAAATATTTAAATTTCAAAAGTTTCTTTTAAAAATCGTTGTAATTCAGTTCGTTCAATTCGAATATCTTGTTCACTCCATTGTTGAATCTTTAAACCTTTTGAAATCCAACCGCTTAATTTGTCATCACCAATTCTCAATATTTCTTTTACTTGAGACTTATTCGGGTAAGGTGGTAATTCAACAGTTTTAGTCAACAAGCTGGATCGCTTTTCGATTTCTTTCAAAACAATAAAAGTAATATTACTTGCTAATTCGTTTTGAATTACTTCATCTGGAATGTTTAGTTGCATCAGTTATACCTCCTACGCTGGTTGTTTGGTTATATTAGAACCAAGTTGTATCTTTTTAAGATACAAAATGGCTAAAAAAAATTTCATCTACTTCTTCTGCTGTCAAATTATATCTATCTTTAATTAACTTGATCTCTGATTGAGTGAATTCAGCACCATTACGTTCATTAATTTTTCCAGAAAAACTTTGTGGAGTAATTCCCATAAAAAGAGACAAAACATTTTGGTTTTCACCGTTTAAAACAATAATAGAACGCAATTTTTCTTTGTTCATATTTCCCCCTCCTAACCTTTTGTATCTTTTCAAGATACTACGAGTATATCATTTACTTGACACTTGTCAACAACTTTTGTATCTTTTTTTTAAACGAATTAAAAACAACTTGAAACAATTTATGAAAAATGTTAATTTTGAAGTGTAGGAAAGAGAGGTAAATATGAGTGAAACAATGGCTGAAAGAATCAAGAGGCTTCGTATCGAGCATAATATGACTCAAGAAGAACTTGGAGAAAAAGTAGGTATTAAAAGAGCTGCTATTAATAAGTACGAGAAAGGTAATGTAGAAAACATGAAACGTTCCATGATTGAAAAAATGTCTTCAATATTTGGTGTTTCACCGGTTTATTTAATGGCACTAGACGATTATAGCAGCTCATCTATAGAAAAAATATACAATCAACTATCACCACCTCGACAAGAGAAAGTCTACGTTTTTGCAAAAAACCAATTGGACGAACAAGAAAAAGAAAATAGTCGAAATAAAAATATCACCTCTTTAGAACAATACAAACAGAGAAAACAACAAAAAAAATCTATGTCCGTATTTTACTGGTGCGGTGCTGTCTCTGCTGGTACCGGGGAATTTTTAGCAGATGAATATAGAGAAGAAATTACTCTCCCTACTGAAATCATTCCTGATGACGCTGACTTTTGTTTAACCGTAAATGGAGCTTCCATGGAGCCTATTTTCCATGATGATGATTATGTGTTTGTCAAAAGACAACTAGAAGTTTTCAGCGGAGCAATTGGAGTAGTTATTTTAAATGGTCAAGCTTTTTTAAAACGCATATGGTTTGAAAACGACATTGCGAGACTTCAATCTTTTAACAGTGATTACGATGATATTATTGTGACTGAAAATGATGATTTTAGAATTATTGGAAAGGTGGTTATGTAAGATGACTACAAAACAAGAAGAATTATCTTATGCTATTAAAAATTTAGATGATGAAGCAACAGAAATTGTCTTACAATTAGTTTATAAACTATCAAATGGAAATGATCTAATTAACGAAGATGGCGAAGTTATCGTTGACGATTTCTATAAAAAACTCTTATCTAGTATTGATGAAACAGACAGTGGTCAAGACTTTACCTATGAAGAATTAAAAAAAGAATTAGGAATTATGTAAATGAAAAAAGTAATTTTCAAAAAACAACCTTTAAAGTTTTTGAAGAAACAAGATGAAAAAACAAAAAGTCGTATTATCAAAGCTATCTATGCTCTACCTAGTGGCGATGTCAAACCATTGCAAGGTCATTCTTCTTACAAACGATTACGTGTTGGTACGTTCCGTATCATTTTTGACGATGATGGCAAAGTATGTATTATTGCTAGAATTGGCAACCGTGGCGATATTTACAAATAAAAAAAGCCCGTGCTACCAACACGGACTACCTAACCGAATTTCCTCGGCTATTGACTGCAAATAAATAATAGCAAGCAAAACTTTTCTTAGGTTATTATCTTTTTCTAAATTTGAAAAGTTTTGTAGAGGAGGGAAAATATATGAAAAAAGCTTTATTGTCGTCCGTCGCTCTATTATCTCTTATTTGTGCATCGCCAGTAGTTTATGGAGAAACAACTAGTGATTCTGGTCCTCAAAAAACTACAGTTTCTTCTGTTGAAAAAAACAGTACTACTACATCTTCTACTACCCCAGTAAAAGATAGCTCGACTAGCAGTACTACATCTTCTAGTACTAAAGACAGCACTAGTTCAAGCTCTTCAGCTAAGACAGAGACTAGTACTACTAGCAAGCTAGAAACACAAAATAGTACTCAAGCATCATCAAGTACTACTTCAAGATCTACTACTAAATCAAGTACTAGTAGCTCAACAGAATCTAGTAGCACTACTAACAGCTCAACTCAAGAAACAACACAATCAAGCGCATCACCTGTTACTACTTTAAAAGCTACATCTAAATCTTATGGAGTAAAACCAGGTGTTACAATCTCAAAAAATGAATTGTTGCAATTAATAACTTACACAAACGGGGATAAAAATAATTTAGATGTCATCATTACAAGTAATTATGCCTACATTTCTAAAAATGGGCAACAAAATTCAAAAGTTTATTACACTGATTTAAATGCCTTGATTGGACCAGCAAACTTAAATAATATTCAGGTAATGACAATTGCCCAAGCTCTAAAACTCGGCTTTACTCCTGCCCAAGGAAATGCAAATAAAAATATCGAAGTTATTAATTGCTCTTTGCCAGGACAATATAAAATTACATTCAGAGATAGAAAAACAGGTTTGAGTACTACAACTACAGTAACTGTCGGAAACCCAGCGTCAGCAGTCGTTTCTGGAAATACTCAAAATTCAGGAACTGTTAATCAAACAACAATGACGACATCATCATCAACAGTAGCTACTCCGAAAACGAATAATGCAACAACTAAATCACCTGCACCTATCGCAACCAAATCATCTGTCGGAACTACCAAGAAAAATCCAGTTTCAACCTCTAAATATACCATGCCAAAAACTGGAGAAAAAGTTAATCATATTCTATCTACGGCTGGTGTGCTTATGACTTTAATTGTTGGTTCTGTTGCTTTAATTTGGAAATTCTGATAAAAAAGAGAGCTGATGCTCTCTTTTTCTAAAAATGATTAAAGAAAAGCCTTCGGGCTTTTCTTTTACAACGATAAGAACATACATTCGAAAGGAGAAAAACATGCAATATCAAGAATTCAAAGAATGGTTAGAAAACAACTCTAATTCAAAACATATATTTTTAACAAAATGGAAAGACTATCAAATATCAAAAAATAGTAAACGAACCGGAAAAACAAAAAAGTGGGATGATGATAAAATCATTCGCACTGGTGAAGAAGAATGGAAAAAAATCGTAATGAATACCTATCAAAAGCTTAAATCTCATTTAGGAATTCCAAAATACAACGGATACCAAGAATGGATTGATTTCATAGAAAAAAACGAGATTTTAGAATCATTTGACAATAGTATTTTAGAAATAGAATTAGAATAGGAGTTGAATTTTATGGCTATGATCAAACAATATCAAAAGAAAAATGGTGAAAAAGCGTGGTACTTCAAGACATATCTTGGTATTGATCCATTAACTGGAAAAAAGAGATATACAACTAAAAGAGGATTCAAAACACAAAAAGAAGCGAAAATCGCACTAGCTAGACTAGAAGTTTTAGCTACAGATAAAAAACTAGTAAAAGACAATAACTACACTTTTACACAAGTAAAAGATATGTGGATTGAACAATATAAACCAACAGTCAGAGAAAGTACTTACTTACGTGTTAAGTTTTTGTTTGATAAAAACATTTCAACTTTTTTTGGAAATAAAAAAATACAAAGCTATAACATAGCTTACTGTCAAGAAGCTATCAACAAATGGAAAGAACAATATTCTACCTATAAAGCTTTAAAATGTTATACATCTGCAGTTTTTGATTATGCAAAAAAAATGAACCTAATTAAAGAAAATCCTATGAAAGAAGTGACTTTTTCCAAAGGAGAACGCAAGCAAAAAAAGACTAAATTAAAATATTTTGAAAAAGAAGAATTACAAGATTTTCTTGAATGCTGTCAAAAAGACAAATTCCTTATAACTTATCCTCTATTCAGAGTTCTAGCTTTTACAGGAATACGAAAAGGTGAAGCATTAGCATTAACTTGGGACGATGTAGATTTTTTTAATAAAACACTTGAAATCAATAAAACTATCACGAGAAATTCAGATAATAAATTTATTTCTACACCACCAAAAACAAACACATCTATTAGAAAAATTTCGCTAGATGACGAAACACTAAATATTTTGAAGGCATGGAAAACTCAGCAAAAACGTTATTTACTTGCACATGGTCAACACGCTAAAACAAAGAATCAAATAATTTTTTCTTCTAAAAACAATAATTGTATAGATATAACTCGGCCTAATATTATTTTATCTAGAATATGCAAAGAACATAATTTCAATGATATTACCATACATGGCTTCCGTCATACACATTGTAGCTTATTATTTGAAACTGGTTTGTCTATCAAAGAAGTTCAAGAAAGGTTAGGACATTCAGATATTCATACAACAATGAACATATACACTCATGTGACTAAAAAACAAAAAGAAAGGTCTGCTGATAAGTTTGCAGCTTATTTAAATTTTTAAAAAGTATGGTCAAAAGTATGGTCAAAAGTATGGTCAAAAAAAGAAAAAAAGACTAAAAACCTTAAATATCAAGGCTTTTAGTCAATTAAAAATCAATAAAATTATTTAACAGTTACAGATGCGCCAACTTCTTCAAGTTTAGCTTTTAATTCTTCAGCTTCTTCTTTAGATACGCCTTCTTTAACTGGTGCAGGAGCTCCGTCAACTACAGCTTTAGCTTCTTTCAAGCCTAAGCCAGTTGCTTCACGAACTGCTTTGATAACTTTAACTTTTTGGTCTCCAGCTGCAGTTAATTCTACAGTGAATTCTGTTTGTTCTTCAGCAGCAGCAGCGCCACCAGCAGCAACTGCAGCTACAGGAGCAGCAGCAGATACGCCAAATTCTTCTTCAATAGCTTTAACTAAGTCGTTAAGTTCTAGGATAGTTGCTTCTTTTAACTCAGCAACAATGTTTTCAATGTTCATTGCCATTATAATTTCCTCCGTTTTAGATGTTCGTATTTTTATTTATGCTATGCGGCTATTAAGCTGCATCTCCATCTTCTTTGTCTGCCACTGCTTTGACAGCGTAAGCCACGTTGCGGACTGGCGCTTGTAGTACAGATAGCAACATAGATAGAAGTCCTTCGCGGTTTGGCAATTTTGCCAATGCTGTGATTTCTTCCAATGAAGATACTTTACCTTCGATGATACCGCCTTTGATTTCTAATGCTTTTGCTTCTTTAGCAAATTCGTCCATGATTTTCGCTGGTGCTACAACGTCTTCGTTACTAAATGCAACGGCTGTAGGTCCAGTGAATACTTCGTCTAAGCCTTCTAATCCAGCTTTTTTAGCGGCACGTGAAAGGATTGAGTTTTTGATAACTTTCATTTCTACGTTTGCATCACGAAGTTGTTTACGTAAACGAGTCACTTCATCAACAGTTAAACCACGGTAGTCAACTACGACTACAGAAGCTGCTGCTGTAAATTTTTCGCTCACTTCATCAACGATTGCTGCTTTTTTTGCGATAATTGCTTCACTCATTTTTGAGTTTCACCTCCTGAATTTTGATGGAAGAGTTTTTACACTTGATCATTGACCAAGTATTGTTCATCATCTACTCACTTCGTTCTTAGTGATTCACTTCGCTTGAGAGGGAACTTCGCTCACTCTGTTCGCCAAGTATTGTTCATCATCTATTCACTTTGTTCTTAGTGATTCACAATAAAAAAACTCTATGCCACCGTAGACATAGAGGGACTATTGAAAGTATTCAATAAACGTCCTCGGTAGGAAATTAAGGCTACGCCACCTACTGTCTTCGGTACAAGTTAATTATTAACCTCAACTAGCTTAGCATGCTAAACTAGTTGAGTCAAGAATTATTTTTCAGTTGGATCAATCAACGTTCTAATTCAAGAATTAGAAAGAAGCTTGGTCTACATGGATACCAGGTCCAAATGTTGTTGTAACTGTGATATTTTTCATGTATTGACCTTTAGCTGCTGATGGTTTAGCTTTCACTAATACATCATGGATTGTTGCAAAGTTTTCAACTAATTTTTCATTGTCGAATGATACTTTACCGATTGGTACATGGATATTTCCAGCTTTGTCTACGCGGTAAGTAACTTTACCAGCTTTTACTTCGTTAACAGCTTTTGTTACGTCCATTGTTACAGTACCTGTTTTAGGGTTTGGCATTAAGCCTTTAGGTCCTAAAACACGTCCTAGACGACCAACAGTTGCCATCATATCAGGTGTAGCAACAACTACGTCAAAGTCAAACCATCCGTTTTGGATTTTTTGAACCATGTCGTCGTCACCAACGAAATCTGCACCAGCTGCTTCAGCTTCTTTTGCTTTGTCTCCTTTAGCAAAAACTAAAACAGTTTGTGTTTTACCAGTTCCGTTTGGTAATACTACAGCACCACGAATTTGTTGGTCTGCTTTTTTAGGGTCTACGTTCAAACGGTATGCAACTTCAACAGTCGCGTCAAATTTTGCAATGTTTGTTTCTTTTGCTAAAGCTACAGCCTCGGCAACAGGATAAACTTTACTTGAATCAACTTTTTTTAATGCGTCTTGCATTTTTTTGCTCTTTTTAGCCATTTTGGTTCCTCCTTGATTGTGGTTATAACGGTTGTACCTCCCACGTGTTCTATATCTTTCAATACAGAGCCAACTGAGAAGCTACTTTCTTAGGGTGTAGCGATTATTCTACAGTGATCCCCATGCTTCGTGCAGTTCCTTCAACCATGCGCATAGCTGCTTCGATGTCAGCTGCGTTTAGGTCTTCCATTTTTAATTCAGCGATTTCTTTTACTTGATCGCTAGAAACTTTAGCAACTTTAGTTTTGTTTGGTTCGCCTGAACCTTTATCGATTTTTGCAGCTTTTTTCAATAATACTGCAGCTGGTGGTGTTTTTGTAACGAATGTGAATGAACGGTCTTCGTATACAGAAATAACAACCGGAATGATTAAACCTGCTTGATCAGCTGTACGAGCGTTGAATTCTTTAGTGAATCCCATGATATTGATACCCGCTTGACCTAGTGCAGGACCTACTGGTGGAGCTGGAGTTGCTTTACCTGCAGGAATTTGCAATTTAACGATTTTTTCTACTTTCTTTGCCACGAGACATACCTCCTTAAGTCCGTGATGTGGTTAATTGGAGATGCATATTTCTCCTCCCACGTTTTCACTCATAATCCTTCGATTATCAGTCAAAATAATGCATATGACAATGCACACTGATACAGTATAGCAAATATATTCTATTTTTCAAGATTTTTTTCTGATAAATGTTTAATTTATTGCTTGAACCTCTAAAAAAAACTAAAAATCAACAGGAAGTCCACCTCATCTTCCTTCTTTTGTGATACACTTACGCTGAAAAGAAAACAAGCGAAAATACATAAGGTATCACTACCGCTCACTCATTAGTAATTTAGAAATTTCTGCTTTCTTCTATTTAAAAATATAAAAATATTATTCGATATATTTTCATAGCTATCATTGATGCATTTCCTAGATTAATGCACGCTTGTGAAATATTTATTTAATTTAACTAATGTAGTTTATGGTTCAAAAATGATGAGGAAACGAGTAAGTGAGCTATACACCGTTCACTTACTTTTGCTGGGGTGTTTATCTATTTTAAAGAGGTGGAAAAATGAAAGAATTAAGATATCGTAGTGTTTTTGACATTATTGGTCCAGTCATGATCGGTCCAAGCAGCTCTCACACTGCTGGAGCTGCTCGAATCGGCAAAATCGTCCGTAGTATTTTTGGGGAACAACCAGATTCTGTGGATATCTATCTTTATGAATCATTTGCAAAAACCTATCGGGGACACGGAACAGACATCGCCTTAGTTGGTGGTTTGTTAGGCATGGAACCAGATGATGAGCGTCTGGCAGATTCACTGCAGTTAGCTTATGAAGCAGGAATGGAAGTTCTCTTTGTGCCTAAGGGTGAAAAAGCAGAGCATCCTAACTCCGTTAAACTATTGTTGAAAAAAGGAAAACGGAAACTTTCAGTCACTGGTATCTCGATTGGTGGCGGAAATATCCAAATCTCGGAATTAAACGGCTTCAAAATCTCATTAAGCATGGGAACACCGACCTTTATCATCGTTCATCAAGATGTACCTGGGATGATTGCTAAAGTAACGAATATCCTTTCAGAAACAAATACAAATATCGGTACAATGACTGTTACACGAGAATCAAAGGGTGAAAATGCCATTATGATTATCGAAGTAGATGATCCACAAGTAGATGACACTATAAGTAAACTAACGCAATTACCGAAGATCGACAGCGTTAATTATTTTGATTAAAGGAGGAAGAAAGATGTTTTTCTCTATTGAAGAGTTAGTTCGCCAAGCAGAAAATTATCCTAGTGTCGCAGAATTAATGATTGCTGTTGAAATGGATATGAGTGGTCGTCCACGAGAACAAATCATTGCAATCATGGAAAAAAACCTCAGTGTCATGGAACAATCCATCGCTGAAGGAAACGAAGGTGTAACGTCTGTGACTGGAATCACTGGCGGCGATGCCCAAAAACTAGCTCGTTACTTAAAAGAAGCCGACTTTTTAAGTGGTGAAACCATTTTGTCAGCAGTCCGCAACGCTATCGCTGTCAACGAAGTAAATGCAAAAATGGGGTTGATTTGTGCCACCCCTACAGCAGGAAGCGCTGGTGTTGTACCTGGTGTCCTCATGGCTGTCCGTGACCGATTGTCTTTGACCCACGAACAACAGATTGAGTTTCTTTTTACCGCTGGTGCCTTTGGATTAGTCATTGCCAATAACGCCTCCATCAGTGGTGCAGAAGGCGGATGCCAGGCAGAAGTTGGTTCAGCAAGTGCAATGGCCGCTGCCGCCCTTGTCTGTGCAAAAAATGGTACGCCCCATCAAGCCGCCCAAGCTATCGCAATTACGCTGAAAAACATGATGGGTCTGATTTGTGATCCTGTCGCAGGCCTCGTTGAAGTCCCTTGTGTTAAAAGAAACGCCCTTGGCTCTTCTCAGGCGTTCATTTCGGCAGATATGGCATTAGCAGGAATCGAAAGTGTCATCCCACCAGATGAAGTTGTCGCAGCGATGTATCAAGTAGGTCGTCAGATGCCAGCCATCTTTAAAGAAACGGCTGAAGGTGGCTTGGCGGTTACACCAACAGCAAAGCGTTTGACTGAAGATATATTGAATCGATAACCATTACTTGGGTTTATGATCCTTTACTCCCCATGAATACAACTATATTTTAGAGGTTGAGACAAAAGTGTTTATTCGCTTTTAGAGATATGTAGAAGAGACTGAGACAATTTTTGTCCCAGTCTCTATTTTCATCTTAGCTGCACCTTTACGTCGTATCTCACACTGATTGATGCTCTGAATCGTTCATCTTCGATTTTCGTCCTTCTTTTTCTTAATCTCTTCTCAGAATGAAACACTTTTTAATGCCCTCTACTTCATGTTCCAAAGAAACTGGCGCGTGAGGGCATCAACTTCTTTATTCTCATGAAGCATACTATGCGTTACGTTCTCCCCTGTGATCACTTTTTCTTCCACTTGATTTCCATGTTGCTTCAATAACGCATACACTGCTAAAGCGCTGCTTAATGGCACCGTCCCATCACTTAAATCCGTCTCACTCACTTGTCCTGCAATCAGCAGGATTTGTGTAGTGGTTGGCACATTGCCAATAAGTCGTTGGTAGTCTTGATAACGACTAGAAGCTATCGCTGGACCATTAGCTAATTCATCGCTGATACTTTGCCCATTATTTTCTTCAAAGTCATTGAATGGTGCGGCAATTGCCACGAATTTATCCACTTTAGGCAACGTTTGATCTTGTCCATAAGTAGCTAAATACCGAAGACCACTGACGCCCCCCATCGAATGTCCTACCAGATTCACTTGATTGATTCCATACGTCTGTTGCAAATAACTTAAGCAGTCTTTGATCCATTCTGTTTGGTTCCATTCATTATTTTTATTATCTACAAATAGAACTTGGATCATTGGATTATCTGCTTCTTTTGAAAGTTCTCCTTCTGCCTGTACATTGCCATTGACATCAACCGTCAATGTTAATTCTTTTTTCCCACTCTCTGATGATTCCAGGCGCTGGATCATTCCTTTGAATGAATTAACTGTCCCACTATATCCATGGAAAAACAAAGTAGGGGTAGTCGATTGCGTTTCCTTTTCTTTCGTTGCTTGCGTTGTTTCAACTGTCTTAGCAGCTTCAGACGACTGACTTGTTTCTTTTGTCTGACAGCCACTTATAAAAAGAACACTGATCATCAATAAAAAGCCGACGATTCCAGACTTTCTCCAATTTTTCATTGTTTCTCCTTTCTAATTTGATCGATCCTCTGACTAGCATTCTCAATTTTCCACTGACAAATCGGCTCAAATTCCCAACCTATATTAGTGGTTATTCGTGAACGACTTGAAAAAATAAACCGAAATATTGCAAAAATAGGTTAAACAATTTTTGCAAATCTCGGTTTCAATCTTTTAGTCGTGATGCTATCTGATTGTCGCATGGATTTCTATTTAAAAATCCATCCTCAGATAGTTGAATACTTAGTCGATTTTATCTACTTGTTCAAAATCAAGTTCAGTACTTGTTTCACGACCAAACATATCAATATTAACTTTTAGTTTTTCTTTTTCTTCATCTACTTCAGTTACTTGACCTTCTAAGCCTGCAAAAGCACCTTCGATGATCTTGATTACTTCGCCAACTTCGATCTCTAGATCTGTTTGACGAAGACTCATACCGATTGAACGTAAGATGTGACTTACTTCTTCTGGCAATAATGGAGCTGGCTTACTACCTGCACCATGTGACCCTACAAATCCTGTTACACCAGGTGTATTACGTACAACATACCAAGAAGCATCTGTCATAATCATTTCTACTAAGACATAACCAGGAAATGTTTTATGAACGATTTCTTTTTCTTTTCCGTTTTTTACTTCTTTCTCAGTTTCTTCAGGAACAACTACACGAAAAATAAAGTCAGCCATTTTCATACTTTGCGCACGTGATTCGATATTTGCTTTTACTTTGTTTTCATAACCAGAGTATGTATGTAGTACATACCAATTTTTTTCAAAAGATTCCATTAAAGGCTCCTCATTTCGTTGTAAAATAAAAAAACCCCAGTTTCCCGAAGTTTTTCTTCACGTTGATTATAGCACGATATCCTTGCTTTTACTAGCGACTTATTTTAGTAAGTAAGCAAATAAGCTTTGGATCGCTGTGTCCATTACGAAAAACATCACACCAAAGATAATTGATGTTTCAATGACAACTAGTGTGTCTTTGCGTAATTGTTTGCCACTAGGCCAAGTCACTTGTTTCATTTCATCTTTTACACTTTTAATGAATTTCATTGCGGGCCCTCCTGTCCTCTATTTTGTTTCTTTATGTAATGTGTATTGATTACAATATTTACAAAATTTATTGATTTCCAAACGTTCGCCACTTTTTCCTTCACTAACCGATTTGGTATAGTTTCTAGAACCACAAACGGAACAAGCTAATGCTGCTTTCTTCTTTGCCATCCGCTCCTACCTCCTCACTGAAAATCAAAATTATACTCATTTACAGTATCATGGAAAAGATTTTCTGTCAATTCGAGATTGAATAACCTATTGTTTTATAATTAATTATGATATGATTAATTTGAAATTAAGTAAAAATGAGATACATGGAGGTAACTTTATGCTACTAAAAACACTCGTATATAAGAAAAAAGATTTAACAACTGTCACAGAAACTAGTACCTTGGAAGAAGCCTTAGCGATTCTAGAATCCTCTGGTTATCGTTGTGTGCCAATTTTAGATGCTTCAGGAAATATTTTCCGTGGAAATATTTACAAAATGCACATTTATCGTCACAAAGCGAATGGTGGAGATATGACTTTACCCGTCACCCACCTCTTGAAAAATGCAACAAAATTCATTTATTTAGATACTTCATTCTTTAAAATATTTTTTACGATCAAAGAGTTGCCTTATATTGCTGTTCTTGACAATGACAATCATTTCTACGGTATTTTGACCCACAGTACATTGCTAAACATGCTTTCACAATCTTGGAGCGTAGAACAAGGCAGCTATGTTTTAACGATTGCTTCTACTGGAAAACAAGGAGATTTAGCTACGATCGCTAAAATCATCGCAAAACATAGTAGTATCGCAAGTTGCATCACTTTAGATATTGAAAAAGAAGAATACATCCGTCGTACACTGATCACGTTACCTGCACATACAGATCAAAAAGTTTGCGACACGATCGTGAACCATCTTGAAAAGAAAAATTACAAAGTGATCGAAATCGAAAATTTACAAAACCCTGAATAAATGTGTAAAGGATCAGTCAACTTTACGACTTTACGATAGAAAAAAACATACTAAGATTAGCGGATAGAATCAATAACGGTTGGTTCAATCCGCTAATTTTTCAGAAATAAAAACAGTAGCTAAAGATGAATTTCTTTTAACTACTGTTATCCCTTTTTATAAATATATTTTAACTGATTAACAGGTTTTCCTATATCTACCTATTGATCGCTATACTCTTTTTTCAAAGTCTAGGGAACGATCCAAGTAATACATCAATGGTGCAGAAATAGCCATAATGATGAACTCACTCAAAGCTAGCGTACCGTAAGTTGTCCAAAATGCTTGTCCACCAGTTGGTACCAACATGTACGCAATCAATCCCATACTAATTGTAAAGAAAAGCGTATTTAATGCTAATCTTATTTTGACATTCTTTACTTTATTTTGTAGCAAAGCAGTCAACCCCAATGAAATCAAGGTTTGTCCCCCACCATAGACCACATCTAATATACCAAAACCAAAAAATGCGTTATAGACAATGACGCCACCTAACACGCCCCAAAGTAATTTCCGGTTGAAGACTACTAAGTGATTCAAGCTTTCAGAAATACGAAATTGAATAGGTCCAGAAGAGACTGGTGCCACTAAAATCGTAAGTGCCAAATACAAAGCCATAATGATTCCATTTACTACAACGACCATCAATCGTTGGCGTTCCATCGTTTTTTGCATAAAATATTCCTCATTTCTCCTAGTTTTTTTAATGCGGGATGGTTGATGAACCGCAGCTGTCATAAGCAAGGATTCATTATAGCAGATATCCCCGCGATTTGAAACTGCTCCTACAAAAAACGTTCTCTAAATATAAGTCTTTTGCTTCCATGCTATTTATTCAAATCAGGGTGAACTTTACCTCTTATTTATGCACGGTGCTTTTTCAAAATTCCTCTTCTCTGCTATAATAGCCAAGGATAAAAAATAATGTTTGTTTTCTTAGTTTCGCTAAGACACAAACCATGTAAAATTAACGATAGAAGTTTCAGTTGCTTGTTCACTAAATGACTAAGCAAAAAATAGTTTGATCATTTTTTCTATTTTAATGAATGAGTGGAATGAGTGAGATTTACTCATCTTCTGAATCAGATGCAGGAGGTAAAAATGAATTTCCATTATTACTTATTGATCAATCCAGCTGCTGGAAGTGGTGCTGGTAAAAAAGTAGCAGAAAAAATGATTCCGCTATTTGCCGAAAAAAAGCTTCACTATTCGATCCAATACAGTGAGTATCCAGGGCATGATGCTAAAATTGCCGAAGAGTTAGCGAAAGAAACATTAGTTGAATGGACAGACGAACCACAAGAAAGCGAGTCTGAATTTCCCCTACTCGTGATCATCGGTGGTGATGGTACACTGCATCAAGTGTTAAATACCTTTTATCAACTAGATGTGGCATTTCCAGTAGCCTATATTCCCGCAGGCTCTGGCAATGATTTCGCTCGAGGGATTGGGTTACCTAGAAATGCCGAGAAAGCATTAGAAAATATCCTAAAGACGAACAAACCTCAAGAAATCAACCTCTTAACTTACGAGGAAAAAGTGAGTGACAAACAAGGTGTAGTAGTAAACAATTTTGGTATTGGCTTAGATGCGACAATCGTTCATGCTACAAACCACTCTACTTCAAAAACAAAATTAAATAAATATAATTTAGGTTCTTTTGCTTACCTATTTTCTATCCTACGTGTCTTTTTTTGGCAAAAAGGGTTTCCAATCTTAGTGGACATTGGCGGAAAACAAATCAGTTTTGACAAAGCCTTTTTATGTACTGCAACGAACCATCCTTATTTTGGCGGCGGTGTAGCGATTGCGCCGACAGCAGAAATTGCCAAACCAACGATCGATCTAGTTGTTGTTGAACGAGTGAATTTATTCAAAATCTTGGGAATCATCTTCTTATTACTACAGAAAAAGCAAATGAAATCAAAAAATTTCCATCATTTTACTACTAGCAGATTGCGCATACTATCAACTGTTCCTCAGTATGGTCAAGAAGATGGTGAAGATAGCCAAAAACAACCTTTTGATTTGCAATTAGCTACCAAAAAGCAACTGTTTTGGTGTAACGTGTCACATTGATTTTGCCTATTTTATATACATTTTCTTCCATGGGGAAGATAACCCCATAAAAAGAGCTGTAGATATTAAAAAGACCGCAAAAGTCAGACTTGTTGGGCTAACTTTTGCGGTCTTTATCTATCTCTTGGCTCTTAAAAAATAAGTAACATTCTCATTAGGAGCGATTCAAGTGAGCCTGAGCCAAAACTTGCCTCAGGCTCTTCTGCCTATCTCTAAAAACGGATAAACGGTGTTCAAACATCAGCTCCTTGAAATAAGCCTGAATTTTTCAAAACATGAGAAGCTGTTTCAAAAAATTCTTTCTTATTGTCATCAGAGCTACCCGATGTTTTCACGACCTCTTGCTAAACGGCGTTCAAGAAGCAACTCCTCAACAATAAGCGATGATTTTCTAAAATATGAGGAGCTATTTAAAAAAATCCTCTCTTATTCGGAGCTAAACGCTTCTTTCACAGCCTCTTGCTCCATCCCAATCATTGGATCAATCCACTGTTTTTCAATCGCTTCGGTTGTTAAAATATATGTTTTTGGCAGTTGCTCTGTTGGTGCTTCTTCCATCACTTTTGATTCGACAGCCGTTTCGGTTGTGTCTTGTTCTACTGATAAAGTAAAGAGATCATCGCCAACATTTCCCTCCGTTGAATCTACGACATTTTCTTGAGTGGCTTGTTGACTTGTCTCTGTTTTTACGGAATGAGCAGTTTCTCCCGCCTTGGTATAATTTCCTTCTTCAAAAGGATCATTACCTACAAGGGAATCTTCATAAGCGACAAGCTTCGTCCGTGTAACAAGACTCATACTGTCATTTTCTTCGATCCGCTTCTTCAATGTCGTCATTCGACTAGCCGATTCATTCGCAACGCAGGTAACGTAAGCTTGTTCTTCCCCTAGTAGAATCAATAGTTCTTTACTTCTTGTGACAGCCGTGTAGAGAAGATTCCGTTGCAACATCCGTTGGTACTGATGAACCATCGGTAAAATGACCATCTTAAATTCGCTTCCTTGAGATTTATGGATCGAACAACAATAAGAAAGGGTGATTTTATTCCATTCATTGCGTTTGTAAGTCACTTCATTCGCATCAAATTGAATCACTAATTCATCCACTTTATCTTCTGAATCTTTCGCTAACACGATCCCCGTGATCTCACCCATATCACCATTAAACACATTGAGTTCAGGTGTGTTCACTAATTGTAATACTTTATCACCGATTCGATAAACAGTCTCATTCCAGTGGACTTCTTTCCGCCCTGCACCTCCAGGGTTAAAAATCGACTGCATCATTTTGTTTAACGCATCGATTCCAGCTGGACCACGGTACATTGGCGCCAAGACTTGGATATCTTGTGCAGTGAAGCCTTTATTTTTGGCTTTTTCAACAATCTTTGCGATTAAAGGTTCGATACTGTAGGCATCGCTTCGAAAGAAAGAACGATCTTTTTGATTTTGCAAAAAATCACTTGGTAAATGACCTTCTTTGATTTCATGAGCAAGGGGGATAATACTTGATCCGTCTCCCTGCCGATAAATTTGATTCAATTCCACTTTCGGGATTTGGTCAATTCCTAATAAATCATGCAAGACTTGTCCCGGTCCGACAGATGGTAATTGATCTTTATCTCCTACTAAAATCACTTGCATGTTGGTAGGGATGGCTTTAAATAGCGTATTAGCTAGCCATGTATCGACCATCGACATTTCATCGATGATCAACAACCCACCTTCTAATTCTTTCGTACTTACTGAAGGAGATTTTTCTCGACCATTCAAACCTAGTAGTCGATGGATCGTACTGGCAGGTAATCCTGTCGTCTCGTTCATCCGTTTGGCTGCTCGACCAGTTGGTGCAGCCAGTAGAATCGGAAAAATTTCTTGGGTATATTTGTTTGGATCTAATTCTAAGCCATTTAATTCTGCAAACAAGTTGACGATCCCATTGATAACTGTTGTTTTCCCTGTGCCGGGACCCCCAGTTAAAATAAATAAAGGTGACCGGATTGCTTCCGAAATTGCTTTTTCTTGCGATTCTCCATATTGGATACCAAATATTTTTTCAATTCGCCGAATGTTTTTCTGCACTTCTTTTTCGTCATAGTTGATTTCTTTTTTCCGACTAAGTAACCGTTGGATCGAGTTACCGATCCCCCATTCTGAGAAATACAGACTATTTTCATAGAGATTGGTTTCTTCTTGTTGGATCTTACCTTCTTCCACAAGTTGAATAATGACCGTCGCCACTTGATCAGGTTGGATCTCGATTGGTCGACTGGTTTCCAAAATTTTGATTGTTTGATGAAGAAGCGTTTCAGCTGGTACATATGTATCGCCAGTTTGAACAGCATGTTGAAAAATCTGATGTAAAACTGCAGCTCGAATCCGTCTTGGTGAATCAGCCGCGATCCCTAATTGTTCTGCAAGATTATCTGCTCTTTTAAAGCCGATCCCTTCCACATCTTCGACTAACTGATAGGGATTTTCCTGGATGATATCTAAAGCTTCATTTTTATATGTTTGATAGATACTAAAAGCTAACTGACTACCAAAGCCATAACGATTCAAGCCCATGATCACTTGATCCATCCCATGGTTCAAACGAATCGTCTCAACGATCATATCTCTTTTGGCCTGATTCAAGCCTGCGATTTGTTCTAATACGGACGGCTCTTCGATGATTTTTTCAATCGCTTCTTCACCTAGTTGCTCCACGATCTTCTCAGCTGTTTTCTTGCCAATCCCAGGAAATTTTTCACTGGATAGATAACCCACGATCCCGTTGACTGTTGTTGGTTTCTCCTGCTCATAGCGTTCAACCTTTAACTGTCGCCCATATTTAGGATGATCGACTAATTCGCCGTAAAAACGATAAAGCTCATTTTCTTGGATCTCACCAAAGCTTCCAGTGACCACAATTTCTTTTTCACGATAGTCAGCTGTTGTTTCAGTGAGCCGAACCAACAGTACTTTATAAAAATTACTTGGATTTTGAAAAAAGATTGCGGCAACTGTACCAACAAAATAAGGCATTTCTTCTGGCTGCATCTTGCCGCCTCCTTTCCAATTAGAGTAATGGTTCTGGTTTTGTCTCTTTTCCTAAAAAGTCAATTTCGTTCCAAACTTTTAATTCATAAGGCAACAAATTGTTGGGTTCTCCTGTTTCTAAAATCGTCAAACTACTATTATATAAGCCACCCATTTCTCTTAGTTGACTCAGTTTTTTTCCTGTCAACCATTGGATCGCCGCAGTTAATGATGCCCCATGCCCAACAAACAAGATCGGTCCATCATGTAAAGCAACGGCATCAGCCACAACTGTTTCAATACGAGTAATGGCACATTCGATCGCTTCTCCTTTAAAAGGTGTCGGATCATAACGATCTAAGTGGTTACGTAGATTGGGAAGGTTTTCCGGATATCGTTCGTACATTTCATCAATTGATTGACCTTCTAATTCTCCTAAACCCAATTCTCTTAATTTATCAGTATAAATAATTTCGACTGGATGCGCTAATTCCTGATTGATCCCTTCGGCTGTGTCACGGGCACGCTTAGCGGTACTTGAATAGATTGCTTTAAATGGTACATACTTCACTTTTTTACCAAATGCTTTGATTTCCTCATAGCTTTCAGGTAAAAGTGGTGAGTCGCCTTGGCTTCCTTGAAAACGGCGTTCGAGATTCCATTGTGTTTTTCCATGTCGGGTAAAATATAATTCCATTTATATCGGACTCCTTATAGGCTCATTTAGACAAAGATGATGCTACTATTTTATAAAATTTGTTCCTTAAAAACAAAGAACTCCTTCAATAAAAAGTCCTTGTGATTATTCGTATTGAATCAGAGCACTTGGAAAATGACCTCTTGATAAACGGTATTTTCCAAGTTGATTCTGTGCATTAAGTCTAAACCAAGTAAAACATGAAAAGCTGTTTTTCTTTGTTTCTCCTTAATGCTTGAATCAGAGCACTTGAAAAATGACCTCTAGTCTAGTTTATCATTTTCATAATGGTGCGTTAACTCTAAATTAGGAAATCCTTGTTGGCGCAATGCTTCATAGACGATCATTGCAGCCGTATTTGAGAGATTCAATGAACGGACATGTTCGTCATTCATTGGGATTCTTAAACATTTTTCTTCATTTTCACGCATAAATTCTTCAGGTAATCCTGTTGTTTCCTTGCCGAATAAAAAGAAATGGTCTTCTCCATCAGCAAAATTTTCGTCACTATATACTTTATGGGCAAACTTCGATACCAAATGAAGTTTACGTTCCCCTAAATAAGCCATAAAAGCATCTAAATTTTGATGATAGGTAATATTGACATCGTTCCAATAATCCAATCCTGCACGTTTTAGATGTTTATCATCTGTTGAAAATCCTAACGGTTCAATCAAGTGCAAGGGCGTGTTGGTTGCTGCACAAGTTCGGGCAATGTTTCCAGTATTTGCTGGAATCAATGGTTCAAATAAAACGATATGGTTCATTAAGATCCATCCTCTCATCTATATGTTAACTAACTAGTAGTGATTTTGGCATAAAAAAAACGTATCAACTCGGTGTCAGTCACTGCGAGTCGTTACGTTAGTGAAGCTCTTCTCACTAACTTTTATCAGAACAGGAACCTGATAAAAACCAATGAAAAAACAACTTGTCGTTACTATATCATCAACAAACTCTTTTTGCAACCTTTAGAAATGAATAATTTCATTGCAATCGTTTTCTCTTATTTCCTTTTAATAATTCTACGTCAATTGTAATCTTTTTCAAAGGATTCTGGTACACACGCTCTTTGACGTCTTGACTGACTTGCCATTCGAGCGGAGACATCGCTAACAAATCTTGCCGATTTTTTTCTGGGATATCAAATTCGTAAGTAACACGCCGACGTTCAGTCAATTCTAGGGACTCCGCAAACTTAGCCACCACTCGTTCATTTGAATACTGTTGTTTCTCAGGCTGGTCTGGATAAAACGCTTGGCGTAATTCTTTTAAATAATCTTGTTGCGGAACGATTTTCAAGACTTCCCCATCATCGGTTAGCACACGTTGAAATTCTTTATAGTGAGAAGGCGAAAAAATATTTAGAATCGTAGTAAATGTTTGGTCTTCAAAAGGAAGATTGGTTAAATCTGCTACACACCAAAACGCCTCGACCGGCTGAGCAGTAGCCGCATAAACACCTTCTTTAGAAAGATCAAAACCTACGGCCTTTTTCAACGGTTGCAGTCGTGCTAATTCATTTAAAAAGCTTCCTTCGCCACAGCCAACATCTAAGACCTCTGATCCCTGCGATACTTGTTGTGCTAACAAGTCGATCACAGGCTGATACATCCCTGCTTGGATCATTCTACGTCTGGGATCAAACATACTCTGATCATATTCCGTTTTTACCCCATGAGATAAAAAGTAAAGCGTGCCTTTTTTGGATAAGTCGAAGCGATGGTTCTGATGACAAACCAAACCGTTCTCAGTGACTGCTACTCCAGCATGGCAAAGTGGGCATCGGAACAACTGTTGATTTCCCTTTAAAAATTGGCGACCTTGATCAATTTTTTTTAACATTTTTTTTGCTCATTTCTTGTTTTAATCGTTGAATATTGCTTTATTCCCTTTTCATCTTACCGTTAGAAGAAAACTTTAGCAACTACAAAAAATATGGTACAATTTTAGAAGAAGAAGGCGAATGATAAAGGAGCAGGCAAATGATCAAAGAATTTTGTGCAGAAAATTATACTTCCATTCCTCTAGCAATTGCTAAGGGAGCGAACCGGATCGAATTATGCGATAACTTAGCTGCTGGCGGAACCACACCTAGCACCGGAGTGATCGAAGAAGTTTTAAGCTATGCCAATGAAAAAGAAGTACCTGTAATGACAATTATCCGACCACGAGGTGGCGATTTTGTCTACAATGATATTGAATTAAAGATCATGCATACTGATTTAATCGAAGCAAAGAAATTAGGTACAGATGGCGTAGTTATAGGCTGTTTGACTCCTTCAAATTGGATTGATGAAGAGGCAATGGAATTATTGATCGAAACCTCAGAAGGTCTACAAATCACGTTCCACATGGCTTTTGATTGTATCCCGCAAGAACGGCAATTTGAAGCAATTGATTGGCTGGTTGAACACGGTGTAGACCGTATTTTAACTCATGGTGGAGATGCGAACGCACCAATTGAAGCCAATTTTGACCATTTAAAAAAATTGATTGCTTATGCTGACGGACGTCTGATCATCTTACCTGGTGGCAAGATCGATTACAAAAATGCAGAACATGTTGCCAAAGAACTAGGCGTGAATGAAGTTCATGGAACAAAGATCGTTTCATTCGACTAAATTTTTTCTAGTAATAATAAAAACGTAAGAAGCAAGTTGATTACTTTGCTCCTTACGTTTTTTATTTTTATCACAGACTTGTTGCACCATCTCAAAAGGAATGGCTACATAAAATACCCCATAAACAATGAAGCGATGTTGAAATAGATCAAGACACTAGTCAAATCACTCAAGGTGGTAATAAAAGGACCACTAGCCACGGCAGGATCAAACCCTAAGCGATCCATCAACATCGGAATCAAGCTTCCTGCCAAGTTGGCTACAGTAATCGCAAATAACATGGCAATCCCAATTACAAAGCCTAAAATAAAGTTATGCTTCCAAATTCCTACAATCAAAAAGATCGTCAAGCCAGTGATTGCCCCTGTCACAAGTCCTGTGAGTACTTCAGCTAGAATCAAACGGACAAAACCAGCATCTTTGTCGTCAGAAACAGCCAAACGGCGAACTGCAACCGCCAATGATTGGGTGCCAGCATTCCCCGCAGTTCCGGTGATCAACGAAATGAAGACGGCTAAAATACTTGCTTCACTCACCAGTTCTTCGTAATGGCTGATCAACGAAGCCGTAGACATCCCTAAAAATAATAAGGTGATCAACCAAGGAAGACGTCTAGCAGCTGACTTCACGGGATTTTCATTGATTTCCTCAACATTGACCCCTGCCAAACCAGAGTAATCACTTGCAGCCTCATCATCAATAACATCAATAATATCATCAACTGTTACGATCCCCAGTAGATGGTCATCGTAATCTGTTACGGGTAATGCTAGAAAGTCATAATCACGAAAGGTTTGCGCGACATCTTCTTGGTCATCCCCCACATGGACGGATAACACACGTTCGCTCATCAAGTCAGAGATCATTGCATCATCATCATTAACGATCAAATCCCGCAATGAAATAACTCCAACCAATTGTTCTTCTTGATTGACGACATAGATATAGTAAATGGTTTCAGCTACATCTGCTTCGTTTTTTAAGACATACATCGCAGAACGAACCGTTTGATTCGCCACGATCGAAACAAATTCTGTCGTCATGATCGCGCCAGCTGTTTCATCTTCATAGTGTAACAACTCTTTGATTTCACTAGCATCGTCAGTAGTCATTAAACTTAAATATTTAGCGACTTGTTTTTTATCTAAGGTATTTAGCAAATCTACCGCATTATCGGTATACATCTCTGAAAGCATTTCTGCAGCATAACTCGGACGCATCTCAGCTAAATACTCTTTCATATATTCATTGTCTTCTTCAATCACATCAAACATATCTGCCAATTCTTTAGGAGATAAGTAGGAATAGATCAGTTGACGATCCTCTTCGTTCAGAGATTGATAGAATTGCCCCTGCTCGTAAATATGCATTTCCAGGAAACTATTTCTAAATTCCTGTAGGTTATTTTCTCTTAAATCCTGTAGTAACTGGGCAAATCGTTCCTCTAGTTCTTGATTTTCATCCAACTCTATCTCACCTCACCCTAACTTTCAAAATGCTGGAGAACAGTCGCCATATCTTTAGCCAAAGGCTGTTTAAATTCCAATCGTTCCTGTGTAAAAGGATGATCAAAACGCAGGTCGTAACAATGTAAAGCTTGTCTTGCTATTCCAAGATCCATACGCCCACCATACATTTCATCTCCTAATAGCGCACAGCCAATTTCTGAAAAATGAACTCTGATTTGATGGGTTCTCCCCGTATGCAGTTGGATATCTACCAAAGCAACCTCTGCGGTGTTTTTCGTTAACCAATATTCGGTTTGTGCGCTTCGCCCAGCTGTCGAAACCATCCGTTTCAGTAAAGAAGATTGGTCTCTCGCAATTGGAAGGTCAATCCAGCCGTGGGGTGCCAATTTAGTTATTTCGCCACTCACAAGTGCTTGGTATTTCTTCACAAATCGTTTTTCTCGAAGCTGTACATCTAACTTTGCATGAGCAAAGCCATGTTTGGCAAACAACATCAACCCAGAAGTATCCCGATCTAGTCTTGTCACCACATGAATGACTTGATTTTCGTAACCTTGTCGTTTGTAATAAGCTTTTACTCGATTAGCCATCGTATAGTTTGGATGATATTGTGCTGGAATCGAAGAGACGCCAGCTGGTTTATTCACAACTAAAAGATGTTCATCTTCGTAAACGATCTCGATCGGTGTTTCATCTAAAAGCACCGTTTCATGTTCGCCTTCTGCTGGAATGACAATCGTTACCTTATCATTGTACGATAGAGAAAACAAGACATTTTCAGTTTGACCATTTACTTTGATCTCGCCACCTTGAAATTTGATTTTCGCTAACAAACCTTTAGAAATTCCTTTTTCTTTTAAAAAATATTTTATCTGCTGCGGATGATTTTTTTCATACGTCCACACAAATTCCATGTTATCCCTCACCAATAAAGGAATCTTTTACACGATGCCAAAAATGCATATGGCGATAAGAAGCAAAATGAATTCGCTCTTTTGCAATGCGATAATAGATGGAACGAATATTCGATTCCTTAATATCCAATTGGTCGACTGTAACAAGATAATCCTCTGTATTTTCTAATTTGATTTCCAGCCATTCGTCTTGTGCGATGACCATAGGCGAACCGAGTGTACGAAAGACTCGATTATTTAATGAAGCAATTTCAGTTAACTGAAAGGCATTGATACTCGGATGAATAACTGCCCCGCCGATACTTTTATTATAAGCGGTTGAACCTGTTGGCGTAGACACAGCCAATCCGTCCCCTCTGAAACTTTCAAACAATTCATTTTTGATATATACATCGGCAACCATCGTCCGATTTGATCGTTTAATCGTGGATTCATTCAAAGCCAAGAAATGTTTTGCCGGCTTATCATCTAAATAACTGATCTTTATATCGAGCAAAGGATAACTTACACTTTGTTCTTGATTGGTCTGTAAGCTATTGACTAATTCTTCCAATTCATAGTCACGCCAATCCGTATAAAAACCTAAGTGCCCTGTATGGACCCCTAAAAAACGAACTTCATTTAATAGATGGCTATACTTGTGAAAAGCGGACAATAACGTCCCATCACCACCTACGGAAATCACTAAATCGGGGCGTTGTCCGTCGATTTGAATAGCCGATTGTGTCAAAAGAGCTTTCAATCGTTCGGTAACTTCAATTGTTTTCGCTTCTTGGTTATGAACGATCGCTACTTTCATCCGTGGCCTCCTCTTTTTTCTCTCGATTTAATACGGTACGATAGTAAACGTCATCTCGTTTTCCTCTACCATGGGAAAACAGACGTTGAGCTTCTTGGATTTCTTCCCGAATATTGGACATTTCTTCGTCCAATTGATAAGCCGCTTCTGCCGCACGTTGGAGTCTTTCACTCATTTCTTCAGGAAACACGCCTTGATATTTATAGTTCAATGAGTGTTCGATTGTCGCCCAAAAGTTCATAGCTAACGTCCGGATTTGAATTTCAGCTAAAATTTTCTTTTCGCCACTGATCAACTGAACAGGATACTCAATCACTAAATGATACGAACGATACCCACTGGCTTTTTTATTTGTAATATAATCTCTTTCTTGAATCACTTTCATATCTTTTCTTTTACGAATGATATCTACTACTTGGTAGATATCTTCTACAAACTGACACATGATTCGTAATCCAGCAATATCAGACATTTCTTCTTCTAAACGGCTCATCGGAATATGACGCAGCTGTGATTTTGTCACAATGCTATCGACTGGTTTGACTCGTCCAGTAACAAACTCAATCGGAACATGTCGGTTTTGTTCTCTGAATTGCTTACGGATCCCGCGTAACTTTACTTTTAATTCTGATACTGTTTGTTCATACGGTGCTAAAAACTCTTCCCAATCTCGTTCCATCGCTGATCCCTCTACTTCGTTAACATTCTTTTCTATTTTAACATATAAATGAAGTTTTTTTGTACCTCTCGGCTTTTTGTATTGACCAAAAAGGAAAAATTAGGCAGAATGAATGAAAGGGGCGATCATTATGTCTGAAATGTTAGAAATTGAATACAAGTCCATGCTGACGCAACAAGAATATAGTCAATTGATCCAGTATTATCAACTAAAACCAGAAGATTTTACGGTTCAAACGAATATCTATTTTGATACACCAGATGGACAGCTAGCACAAAAAAATTGTGGATTACGCATCCGATTACTTGAAGATCGGGCAGAATATACACTAAAAACACCTGCAAAAGAAGGAAAACTTGAAACCACTGATACTTTAAGCAAAGAGGAAGCACTCTCTTTCATTGAGCAACGTCAATTACCACGTCAGGGTGCTGTTTTTCAAAAATTGTTAGAATTGGCTGTTCCTTCGGATGAATTGGGCAAAATTGGAGACATTACTACCAAACGTGCGGAATTTCACATTGAGGAAGGTCTTTTAGCGATTGATGAAAGTTTTGGAGAACAATTACATGATTTTGAACTGGAGTTAGAAGTATCTGATGCTACTCTTGGTAAATCTGCCTTTTTAGCGTTTTTGGAAAGACATTCTTTCCCTTATCGACCAGCTAAAAATAAAATTCAACGGATGCTAGCAGCGAAAAATTAAAGTTCTATCATTTTCACAAGGCACTTGAGTTCATTTTTTATCATTTTTCTGTTAAGTTATACGTTGTGAATAAAAGAATTCACGAGTTGTATAGAATCTATTTTGGGGGAGATTCATATGATCGAAATCTATTTATTTGTTAATCCTTTGGGGAAACATTGTTTTACACTAGAACAATAGTTATTACAATTTATTGAAGAAGAGTACGGAAAAACATCCAAAGAAAAGATGCAATTTCGTTTTCTGCCTTTAGTTAATTTGCAGACAATTGGGGATGTCATGCAACGTAACGGAATTTCTCAAAACGACCTCGTTACGCGTAACCACTTATTTTCAACTACCTATTCTGCTGCGTTAGACTGTAAAGCGGCACAGTTCCAAGGTAAGAAAAAAGGACGTCAATTTTTGATCAAAATGCAAGAAGCTGTAGGTTGTAATAAAGTACCGTATTCTCCAGAACTTGCTGAATCACTTTTTGCAGAAGTCGGCGGCGATATCGAGATGTTCAAAGAAGATCGTCAATCCGAGTTTGTTAAAGAAGTTTTTTTCTCTGATCAAAAAATTGCTCGAGAAATGGGCATCACCAAACATCCTTCTGCTGTAGTGTATAACTACTCCTGTGAACAAGACTTCGGTGTCTTAATTGAAGGCACAAATACAGTCCGAAAAATAAAAGAACTTTGTAAGACTAAAAATGATTCTTATCAAATTTTTGATGGTGAACATTTACATACAAATGATTCTCGCTTACAACCAGGAAGTAGCCATTTATATTTACTCTCTAACTAATCACGTCAAGAACCATTCGTTTCACTAACTAACCGTTTTTCAAGTACTTAGATCGCTAAGTATTCGAAAAACGGTTATTTGGTGCTTGTAGAAAAACATGGGAATCTTTACCAACATGGACTAATAGCATCGTCTGAGGTTGAGATAAAAGTGTGTAGCATCAAGAAATAAGAAAGAGTTTTTCGAAAAACGACAAAAAGCAATCGCATCCTTCAGAAAATAGCTGATGCCATTTTCGACCGATACGACTGCTTTTTTAATGTTTAGAACTAAACTTTTCAAATTAGTTTGCTAGTGCTTCAACGATTGCTTCGTTAAATGCTGGAATATCATCAGGATTTCGGCTAGTAATCAAGCCTCGATCAATTACCACTGGCTCATCCTTCACGACGGCACCAGCATATTCGATATCTGGACGTACCGTATCATAAGCTGTCATTGTCCGTCCTTCAGTTAAACCTGTTTGAATAAATAGTTGTGGACCGTGACAAATTGCAAATAACGGTTGATCATTTTTTAAAAAGTAAGAAACAAAATCAACGAATCGTTGATCTGCTCGTAATTGATCCGGTGAAAATCCCCCTGGTATCAATAGCGCATCGAAGTCTTCAGGAGAAACATCTGCAATACTTTGTTCGACTGTGAATTCTGCGCCTTTTTTTCCTTTGATTGTTTGATTTCCTTCAAACCCAATCAAAGTCACTGTATGTCCAGCCTTTTCTAGTGCTTCTTTCGGTGACGTTAGTTCCACATCTTCAACTAAATCTGTAACGATTGCTGCAACTTTTTTTGCCATTTGTTCTCTTCCTTTCTTATCGCTTAATTCAAGCCTAAAGGAATTTATTCAAGTGTGCAAATCATCTGTTTGGACTAAAGAGCGGTTTTTGTCTCCGTCCATCTTGTTGCTTTTAGTCATTCATCGATGTGATAAACCGGATAACAACCAACCAAATGCGTAGGATAGCCTTGCTCTTTTAGCACTTCCATCAGCTCATTCACCTTGTCGATCTTGTCATCGATAGCAACATCGATAACAAAAAAGTATTCGCCTAACCGCGTTTTTTGTGGGCGTGATTCGATTTTTGTTAAATTCACTTGATTATTAGCAAAGACCGAAAGAACTTGATAAAGCGCCCCAGGTTTATTTTCTGGCAAATCCACAAAGAATGTCGCTTTATGACTGTTTTTTTGTAATTTTGCATCAACAGGCGCGGCACTTAGAACCCAAAAACGGGTCTCATTAGTTGCAATGGACTGGATATCTGATTGCACGATGGTCAACCCAAATTCGTTTGCAGCTTCTTTGGAGCCGATCGCACCTAGACATTCTTCTGGATGGGTTGCTACTTGCCGGGCTCCTTGGGCAGTGGAACCTACTTGTTCAATCTCGACCTTTGGAAAATTTGCCCGTAGAAAAAGTTGTGATTGGGCTAATGCTTGCGGATGACTACAAATCTTTGTGATATTTCGCCAGTTGGCTTGTTGGGTCGGATGGACCATCAATTGTTGTCGGATCGGCAGAACGATTTCTCCTTGAATAGAAGGTAATGTCTCATACACATGAACAAGTGTTGGCAAAACAGAACCTTCAATCGTATTTTCGATCGGCACCATTGCATAAGTAATCTCTTTTTCTAATTGTGCCTCGATCAAATCAATCAAGGAATCATAAGAAAGAAAAGTACCTTGTTTGAAATAACGTGTGGCTGCACTATAAGTAAAGGAACCTTTAGGACCTAGATACCCAATTTTCATCATTATTTTCTACCCACTTTATGATTTCTGTGATAATTTCGTCTGGCAATTTCTTAGACGTATCTATCGTGATTTTTGCTAAACTTTTGTATATTTTTTCCCGTTCCCACATGATCTCACGTAGTTTTGTGTCACTATTCTTTAACGCTAACGGTCGAATATTTGTTTGATCTTGTCGTATCCGTTCGATCAAGATATCGGCTTCTCCTTTTAAATAAATGACTTGTTGCTGTTTTAATAGTTCCTGATTTTCTTTCTGTAAGACAACCCCGCCACCAGTAGCGATCACTGCCTTTTTTTGTAAAATTGTTTTTAAAAGAGCGGTTTCGTGGTCGCGAAACGCGGCTTCTCCGAAGGTAGCAAAGTATTGCTCAATGGAACAGCCTAATTGTTGAACTAAATAGTCATCCATATCGATGACTGGTTGATCCAATCGAGCCGCTAATTTTTTACTGATCGTCGTCTTACCAGCGCCCATAAAACCGATCAATACAAGTGACGTCATGATGGGTCCTCCTGAACCAATTTGGCTAGATCCGTAAAAAATTCAGGATATGAAATATTGACTGCTTCAGGATTGAGTAGTTCGACAGGTTCTGCGGTTAGTAAAGCGGCGATTTGTAACATCATCCCAATTCGATGGTCCCCATGGCTATCCACTGTCGCTCCATGTAAAGATGTTGGTCCGTGAATAATCAAACCATCTTCTGTCGGTTCAATGTTCGCACCCATTTTCGTTAATTCTTCCGCAGTTGCATCAATCCGATTCGTTTCTTTGACTTTTAATTCCTGAGCATCACGAATGATGGTTGTGCCTGTTGCTTGAGTAGCAGCTAATGCAATGATTGGTAACTCATCAATCAAGCGTGGGATGATTTCTCCCTGGATCTCACAAGCATGGAGTTGCGCAGAACGGACAATCAAATCTGCTGCTTGATTTTGCTCATCCAGCTGTCTTTCTTCAATATTAGCACCCATTTGCATCAACACATCGAGAATCCCTGTCCGTGTCGGATTGATTCCTACTTGTTTTAAGAGGACTTCACTGTTTGCTAAAATACTTGCTGCGACGAGATAAAACGCAGCCGAAGAAATATCCCCTGGGACAGTGACTTCTTGTCCGATCAACTGCTGTGGTCCAGTGACTATAATTTCTTTTCCTTCCACTTGGATCTTCCCACCGAATTGTTTGATCATCTCTTCGGTATGGTTCCTTGACTGTTCTTTCTCGATGATTTTAGTGGTCCCTTCGGCTTGTAAAGCTGCAAAAAGGATAGCAGACTTCACTTGCGCACTAGCAATGGGCATGTGATACTCGATCCCGTGCAATGTATTTCCAGTTACTTTTAGTGGAGGAAATTCAGCTTCGGCCGTTCCTTGTAAATCAGCACCCATCTCACGCAATGGCTTCATCACACGTTCCATCGGACGGCGATTCAAAGAAGCATCCCCTGCAATCTCAGAAGTAAATGGACAGCCTGCTAAAATTCCTAATACTAAGCGCATCGTTGTGCCAGAATTTCCTGCATCTAGCCTAGAAGATGGTGCTGTTAATCCTTCAAATCCTTTTCCTTCAATCATGATTTGTTCATTTTTTTCGGTAATACGTACCCCTAATTGCTTAAAAACTGCAATCGTACTTAAACAATCTTCAGCTTTTAAAAAATTGTTGACGATCGTAGTTCCTTTGCTGATCGCACCAAACATGATGCTGCGATGGGAAATCGATTTATCAGCAGGAATCACTAATTCTCCATTGATCCCATTTTTAGCTGTCAATAGTTTCATGACTTCAACTCCTTATCCAACAATGAAATTTTTCGGCTTCGATCAGCTTCTGTCCTTTAAGTAAATCCGCTTGATTTTTAAAAGACAACTCTAACACACCAAAAATATCTTCTCTTGTTTCTTGGATGCTCAAATTAATAATGGAAAGATTTGCCTGACTTAGTACGTTAGTAACTTTTGCGACAGCACCAGCGATATCGGGAATATCGACATATAAATCATAAAAAGCTGGAATCGCTCCTTGTTTTTTCCGGGGCAACTGATCCCGTGTTTGTTTTGCCTGCACAAAGAACTCTTGAATTGCCGATTGGTTTTGATCAATCAGTTCCTGTTTTAACGTTTCCATTGCGCCTTGCCAGTCTTCCATCAACTGAATCATCATTTCTTGGTTCGTCATTAAAATATCCGTCCACATTTGGGGATCTGATGAAGCAATCCGTGTAATATCCCGGAATCCGCCAGCGGCTAATTGTGAGGCACGTGGATATTTTTGATTCAGCTGCTCACTGATTTGTACTAATCCTGAAGCGACAATATGTGGCAAATGACTTAGCACCCCAACGATCTCATCGTGATCTTTGGCAGTTAAGCGAACAAACTTTGCTCGAGTAGGACGTAGTAAAGCGATCAGTTCTTCTGTACGTTCACTTTGACAGTCATCCGTTACGATATAATACGCTTCTTCAAATAAATACGGATTGCCTGCTTTTACTCCTGATTTATGTGAACCAGCCATCGGATGCCCACCAATAAAATCAAATGGGAGTTGCTTCGCTAGCGCCATTATCGTCGCTTTCGTACTTCCGGTATCACTTACTAATACTGTTTCTTTCAAGGGAAGTGTCGCCAATCAGTTGAGATACTCCAAGCTAACTTGAACTGGAACGGCAAGGATAATCACATCCATTTGACTAGCTGCCTCGATCCCTGTGACAACCTGATCGACTAACTGTGTTTTTTCCGCTATTTCTCTTGTTTCTTCTGAATGATCCCAGCCATAAAGGGTAATTGCTGACCCTTTGATCGCTCGGCATAAGGAAGCGCCAATCAGACCCAATCCTATGACAAACACCTTTTTTTTCATCGCTACCTCCGATTAGAATTCTTTGGTCATTTGGCGGTGATTTGCAACGGCTTTTTTTAATTCTTGCATATTATCTGCTGGAAAATGCTCAAGTATCTCGCGAACAAGAGTGGTCGCAATCACATGCTCTGCGACGACTGAAGCTGCTGGAACTGCCGTACTATCGGAACGTTCCACACTAGCTTTATAAGGTTCTTTAGTATCGATGTTCACGCTCATGAGAGGTTTATATAAAGTAGGAATTGGTTTCATCACGCCCCGAACAATAATCTGTTCTCCGTTGGTCATTCCACCTTCAAAGCCACCTAAATGATTACTTGCTCGGTGATAGCCGCTTTCGTCCCAAGTGATTTCATCCATCACCTGTGATCCTGGTAACGAAGCAGCTTCAAACCCAATTCCAAATTCGACTCCCTTAAAAGCATTGATGCTTAACATCGCTTGAGCTAACTTACCGTCTAATTTTTTATCCCACTGTACATAGCTCCCTAACCCTGCTGGCACATTTTCGACCCGAACTTCCACTACACCTCCCAAAGTGTCTCCTGCTTTTTTAGTAGCATCGATCAAGGCTTTTACTTCCTCTTCAATCATTAGATCTACCATGTTCACTTCGGAGATAGTCGTCTTTTCTTTGATTTCTGTCACGGTCAAATTCTCTGGCACATTCGCTTTGATTCCTCCAAGGATCGCTACATGACTAGCAATCTCTATATCTAAAGCAGCTAAAATCTGTTTTGCTAGTGCCCCGATTGCTACTCGCATCGTCGTTTCTCTTGCGGAAGAACGCTCTAATACATTTCTAAGATCATGGTGTTGATACTTCATACCACCAACTAAATCGGCATGACCTGGTCTTGGTTTAGCCACTCGTCGTAGATTTTCTTCTTTTTCAGAAACTGGAGTAACTGACATCACCGTTTGCCAGTTCTTCCAATCTTTGTTCGTGACAGTCATTGTGATCGGTGAGCCTAATGTTTTGCCGTGACGAATACCCGATGTGATTGTCACTTGATCTTTTTCAATCTTCATGCGCCCACCTCGACCATAACCACCTTGTCGTCTAGCTAATTCTTGATTGATTGCCTCAATCGATAAGGTTAAGCCTGCTGGAACTCCTTCAATAATCGCTGTCAAATTAGGCCCATGTGATTCTCCTGCTGTTAAGTAACGCATTTACTCACCTTCTTCTAAATAATTTTTGATTGCTTCGATTGGGATCGATTGGATTTTTGCCTGACCGATTTTTTCTAATAAAATAATTTTCAACTGTTTTCCCCGGGCTTTTTTATCATGAGTGATCGCCTGGAACAACGCCTGTTCATCCCATGGTTCGTAAGAAATGGGCAACTGATACTTTTGGATCATCTTGATAAGTTGTTGCGTCGTTCCTTCAGGTGTTTCTTTCCTTTTTTCAGCATTCCGACTGATTTGTACCATGCCGATCGCCACTGCTTCTCCATGACTAATCTGTCCATATCCTGCTGTTTGCTCGATAGCGTGTCCGATCGTGTGACCAAAGTTGAGGAACAAACGACTGCCTTGATCAAATTGATCTTCTTCTACCACTTCTTTTTTTACACGTAAAGCTTTTTCGATCACTAGCTCGCTATGTGCTACTAAATCAGCTACATCAATAAAACGAGCTAACTCTCTCCAAAGACTTTCATCCTTGATCGCACCACACTTGATGATTTCTGCAATTCCTTCTTGGATCCTTTTTACTGGTAATGTCGTCAGCGTTTCTGGATCAATCAACACACCGTCTGGCTGTGCAAATGTGCCAATCATATTTTTAGCGTTTGGTGCATTGACTGCTGTTTTGCCACCTATGCTTGAGTCTACTTGTGCCAATAAGGAGGTAGGAATCTGTACAAAAGAAATTCCTCTCATGTAAGTTGATGCCACAAAACCAGCTAAATCGCCTACAACACCGCCACCTAGAGCAATAATGCCATCACTTCTCGTCAATTGTTCAGTGGCTAGAAAATCATATAATTTAGCAGCCATCGACAGTGATTTACTTTCTTCGCCAGCCGGAATAACATAATTCACAACCTCATACCGATCGGCTAATTGTTGTTGTATCTTTTGACCATAAAGCGGAAAGACATTTTCATCACTAATGATCGCAATTTTCTTTTCTTGCCATAAACCGGAAAGCCAATCTGCGACTTGATCTAGTGCGTTTCGCTGGATGATGATCTCATAGCTTTTTTCGGGTAAGACAACTTCTAACATCCGTGTTTCTCCTCTCTATAAAGCGTTTATTTTCTTCATCGCTTCTACTAAGATGTCCACTTCATTCATCATTTTCAGGTAGTTTTTCTCATTCAATGACTGCTGTCCATCAGACCAAGCATGAATCGGATCAGGATGGATCTCTACAATCATTCCATCTGCCCCACTAGCAACACCTGCTCGTGCCATTGGTGTCACTAAGTCCCAGACACCCGTTCCATGACTTGGGTCAACGATGATCGGGAAATGACTTAATTTTTTGATCAGTGGTACGGCACTTAGATCGAATGTATTTCTAGTAGCTGTTTCGTAAGTGCGGATTCCGCGTTCAATGAAGATGATGTTTGAATTGTTTTGAACTGCAATGTATTCAGCGGCATTTAACCACTCTTCGATCGTACCTGAGATGCCACGTTTTAAGCCAATTGGTTTTCCTGTTCGTCCTACAGCTTCTAATAAACGGAAATTTTGCATATTTCGTGCGCCGATTTGAATGATATCTGCGTATTCACTGACCACATCGATATGCGCTTCATCCATCACTTCGGTAATCACTTTCAAGTCATAATGATCCGCAGCTTTACGCATCATTTTCAACCCTTCTTCACCTAATCCTTGGAAAGCGTATGGTGACGTTCTTGGTTTGTAGGCACCACCACGTAAGATTTTAGCACCACCAGCCTTAGCCATTCGTGCTGTCTCCATGATTTGCTCTTCCCCTTCGACAGAACAAGGACCAGCCATTGTCACAAAACTCCCATCACCGATTTTCACTCCAGCTACATCAACGATCGTATCTTGAGGATGAAATTCTCGTGACGTCAATTTGTACGTATTGGTAATCGGTACGGCACGTTCTACGATATCGTAGCGTTCAAACGGAACATCCCGAATTACCTTTGGATCTCCTAAAAGCCCTAAGACAAAACGATCTTTACCATGGTTGATCTGTACATCTAGCCCTTCTTCTTTAATACGTTCAATCACTTGTGTTAACTCACTTTCTTGGATACCTGGTTTAATGATTAGAATCATACAATAACTCCCTTTGTTTTTTATTTTGTGTTTCGCTTCATCGATTTCCTCGCTGTTTGATTGGATTACATAAATTCTTGCAAATCAATCGTTACTTTGCTTATACCTTGTTTGAATGCGTTTAGTTCCCCCTTTATGTAACAAAAAAAGCCCACCGTAGAAAATCCATCTACAGTGAGCCCCTGAATCAATCAAATAAAAAAGCCACTATAGATTTTTCATCTATGCGGCGAGCAAGTCATCTCAAACATCCTTAGCCATCATAGATACAAACAAACGCTGATGTTTGCACCCATAATCGTATGAATACAAACTTATCTAAAATAGCTAAAGTAATAATTATTCAGTTGTGAACTATGTGTGATTTTCATAATAATCGCTCCAAACTGATATAAGATTGAGTTTAAGTATAGAGATGTTTTTGAAAGAAGTCAAACAATTTCTTGAATAAAATGATCAAAGGGTATGAAAAAAGGGCTTTTACCTGATAAAAACTCCAATTTACCCACTAAATAGTCGCAGGAGAATGCTGAAAATACCATAGAAAAGTATCAACAGCATGTCCGGCTTCTACTTCTATAATCAAACGAGCCCAAAAGTGAGCTGAAATTGTTCTTTATTTTGAAATTTGCCCGCTCTTACAATCGTTTTTGTCCGTCTAACTTTTGGATCTCAGTAATATCTTGCGTGACTTCTAAGCACCCAAGATAATCACCTGTCTCATTTTTTAAAGCAAAGTAGCGAATATAAATTTTCCGTCCTCTCATATCAATCCAAAATTCTGCTGAATCCCTTGTTCCTGTACGGAAATCGTCAAGTATTTGTTGGACAAGATGCATGCTTTTTGGTGGATGACAGTTGACGACTTCACGACCAATGACAGAAGTAGTTCTTGGAAAGACCCGTTTCTTTCCTTCTGAGAAGAAACGAACCCGATCCTCATGATCAACAAATGTCAAATCCACAGGCAACACTTGAAACAAGGCAACTAATTGCTCCAACTGTAACGCTCCTGTCGGAAATTGCACAACTAAATCAGTCATAGGTGCTGTTTCGTCTTGAACTGCCTCTGACGTAAACTCTTCGATCCCAAGACCAGCAGCAATACCATCGGTCGTTTCTTTAGCTTTTTTAATGGCTAATTGACGAGCTGGTTCCCGTTCGCTTTCTTTTTCGAGTGATTCTTGGCTTGGCTTCCATGGAAGTGGTTCAGGGATAAACGCAAAACCGATATCAAAGCTGTCATGAGCGATTTGTTCCCAATCTTTAAGGCTAAACACATCTAAGGTCATGGGTACCATGATCTCCTCTTCCTTAAAAATCATCTCTTCAACTTCTGTTTTTACTGCTTCCCATTTTTCGGATAGCGGATTATAAGCCGCTTTGTCTGTAGCTAAATAAGCATTCAGCGCTTTGATCATTTCACGGATATCATCATCTACACCCCACATCACTTTAGGTGGGGCTGAGATTCCGTATTTTTCCATATAAGAAAAGATCAACGTTTCTTTTCGTGCATAATGCTTGTCGATCTGCAATAAATCAGTCAAAGCGTGTTGCAATCGTTCCTTTTGTGACCAATCTCCTTTAGCCATTTTTGCCAATAACCCGTCAATTTCATCCGTCAGTAACGACTGCAACACTTGGTTTTCTAACTTTAAGGTATGGATCGGGTGTCCTGGTTGTGCGTGTTCATAATTGGAATGATGGATCTCATTGATCGCTCCTTTAAAAACAGCTGCATGGATATTACATAACTTTTGGATTTCTGACGGATCAAGACCGCTTTGAATCAATGCTTTTTCCGCAGCAGTGATTTCTGTAACATCGACTCCCTCAAATTCTTCATTGAACAATCGTTTTGCTTCTTCAAAAGAACCACCTTTATGTAAAAGTGACAGGATTTCAACAATCCGTTCTTGTCGTTGATTCGTGGGTTTCATTTTACCAATCCTTTCACAATAAATCCTGATGTTTCAAAAGCAGTAACAATTTGTTCTAAAGGAATTTTTTTCATTTGAGCCCCTTTAGGAATCGTCATATAGCGACCAGCAGTTTGCAACATCCCAGGTTGGTTGATGGCATTAAATCCTAGCTCTGACATGATTTGTTTGACTTCTGGATATTCAGTAACTAATTCAAATAATGTTTTGGAAAAATCGATTTCTCTCATTTTACTTCCTCCTTCATTGAGAATCGTTCTCATTCGATCGGATTCATTATAAACGATTTTGTGCACTTTTACACGATAATTTCAAAGCAAATCTTTTTTACCATTCTAACGATGAGTATACCTAGGCTCATTCTTTTTTTGAGAGTAAAACTTATTAATGACTTTCTGATCAGCAAAAAATAAAATAACATTTTTTATTAAACGAGGAGGTCATCTAGCAATTTTTTCTTTCAATCTAATTTTGCTCCAGATACTACCTATTTCTCTAAACGATAAAAAGACAAATGTCTTCTTTTCTATTATTTTTTTACCCATTCCATCACGTTTTTTCGTTGACACAAAACGCGAACATGTGTTCTAATCAATAGGAAGAGGTGGCGAATATGATTCGAAATCAAAATCCAGTCTTTGATTACACAAAAGAACCTTCGAGAGATATTCTTTGCATCGATTGTAAGTCGTTTTATGCTTCTGTTGAGTGTGCCGAACGTCATTTAGATCCTCTAACAACCAAACTCGTCGTCATGTCCTATCCGTCAGGGAAAACCGATGAACGAGGTAGTGGCTTGATCTTAGCTGCTAGTCCAGCTGCAAAAAAAGCCTATCATATTACAAATATCAGTCGAGCAAGGGATTTACCCTTTCCCTATCCCGACGATCTTTATATGGTCCCTCCACGAATGGCTTACTACATGAAAAAAAATACCGAAATAAATGCTATTTATAAAAAGTACGTGGATGAAGAGAATCACCATGTCTATTCTGTTGATGAAAGCTTTCTTGATGTCACCAACAGCTTGAAACTTTTTAAAGTCAAAAGTGCTTGGGAATTAGCTGAAATCATCTACCGGGATGTCTACCAACAAACAGGAATCCATACAACTATTGGGATTGGTGATAACCCACTACTAGCTAAGTTAGCGTTGGATAACGGTTCTAAAGGAAAAGAGCGAATGGCCGAATGGCGCTATGCAGATGTAGCAGACAATGTTTGGCGTATTCCTTCTCTCACCGATTTTTGGGGAATTGGTCATCAGACAGCGAAACGGCTCAAACGACTGGGGATTCATTCTGTTTATGATTTAGCTCATGCGGATTATTACCAATTAAAAGAAAAATTCGGAGTGATTGGCACCCAGCTTTTTGCCCATGCTTGGGGAATTGATCGAAGTTTTTTAGGAGAAGACTATACCCCCAAATCAAAAAGTATTGGGAATAGTCAAATTTTGAATCGTGATTATACAAGGCGTGAAGAACTTGAAATCGTTCTTAAAGAAATGGCTGATCAAGTCGGAACTCGTCTGCGGCGTGAACATGCGAAAGCGCAAGTTGTTAGCTTGTGGATGGGCTACTCTTTAGGTTATCGAGATCGTCTAGGGAAAACTGGATTTCATCAACAACTAAAAGTGGAGCCGACAAATTCTAGTCATGAACTCAGTCTCATTTTATTGAATCTTTTTCGTAAACATTACCAGCATCAAGACATTCGCAGTGTCGGTGTCAACTGCTCCAAACTAATTTACACAGACAGTCTGCAATTGAATCTATTTGCAGATCCCGATGAACAAGTCAACGATGCCAAAATCGATTTTGTCGTTGATCGTATTCGCCAAAAATATGGGTTCAGTGCAATTGTCCATGCCCATAGCTTATTAGAAGGTGGCCGTGCGATCGCAAGGAGTTCACTCGTTGGCGGACACGCTGGTGGTCATGCCGGTATTGAAGGTGAGGGCTATGCGTCGAACAAAAAAAGAATTTCTCGACTACAATGAATACCGAGATCGCCCATTCGGATTAAAATGGGGCACCGCATTCGCTATGGAAGAGCTAGTCACTGGGATCAAAAAAAATGAAGCGTGGGCAGTGAAAGAGATTCGTCCGTTGGAACAAATGTCTCGAGAAGAAATGGATAGTGTTTTATTAGAGGCTTTTCTTTACCATAAAAAAGTAAGTCTGCAATTAAATACCAAAGATGAATTTGGCCGCTACTTAGATAGCATCGAGGGTTTCTTTACTGGTGAAGCTTATCACGACTATTTTATCCTTGAAGAACAGACCGTTCACTGGTGTGACGTCCGACATGTTCAAATAAAACAGGAAGATAAGTGGTTTGATGTTTCCTATTTTCCCCAGTCAGTCACACAACATGAAACGTTAAGTAACCGAAGTCTTAACGAAGAGATCGTTCCGATCAAAGATGAATTTTACCAAAGTTTTCCTGAAGAAGAGTAGCGTTTTGTCATTGATCAGCATAAAATGCCTATTTCATTAAACTAGAAAGAAGTGATTTTTTGAAAACAGTCCATCAACATTTTGAAACGATCGCTATCACTGCGTTTATTGCCAAACAAGAAATCATTGTCCGCTGTAAGGATAACAACACTTATCGAGGATTTGTCCAACGAGACATGACAGAAAAAGGATTTTCCTTAGATGAGCAATTGATTCATTGGGTGGACATCGTTGAAATCCAATTGACCGATCAATACTTTCACTTTTGGGAAGATATTTTACATCTAAAGGAACCGACATCCTAACAAAGCCATATAATTGGAACACCTAATCCTATTATATGGAACGCATGGACTCCCCCCAAAAAACGTACAAGTCTTCTCGTAAGCGATAAACCTTTGATTATACGGATAAACTGCTCGTCCGTTTCATACTACAGCAAAAAATCTCAAAACCGCAAAAATGGTTTTGAGATTTTTTGCTTATGTCTAGGATGAATCAGTGAATCATTACTTAACGATCCAACTGTCTTTTTTTCAGTTGACAATGTAAAGTAACTGACTGCTTTTTCAATTTAGATATTTTTCGATCAAGTACGCTGGCGTACAGCTCCACGCATGGCAATAACTACTGATGATCGGGCTGCCATAAGGAGAAAAATCTGGTTCTTCTGGTTTAAAAGCTTCCCAAAAAGTGTCTGCTCCCAGCTGAATCATTTTGCCCCAATAGTTTTTCATTAACTGGATAGCTTCTTCTTGAAGTCCAGCTACAAATAACGCTTCGACTACATGATGATACATATAAGGTGTAGCAATCCCTGTGATCGGAAAATGATGAGCAATCATCGTCTCCAAAATTTCTCGATTCATTGGTTGATCAAAGACCTCTGCTAAAACCATCCAAACTTGACTCGCCACATTGATTTCTCCGGTTGTTTCAATAATAAACTGCTTTTGTTCTTCATCAAATAATTGTTGCTTCGCAAACGCAATCAGTTTCTCTGTTGTTTCTTGGTAATGACTCAGTTGTGGATCTTTCATTTGTTCTGCCAACTGGTTGAATCGTTTCATCGCATAGATCAACACTGCTTGCCCTGCTGTACTCTTTTCAAACTCATTCGACCAGTCAATAAATACTGGCCACTCTTCTAACAAATTCAGGCGTCCCTCTTCATCGACACATGTCAGTGCTAGTTCCATCTGCTTTTTCGCTACTGGATATAAATCCTGCAAGACAACTGAATCTTTCGTCTGATGGTAAAAATCAGCTAAGATCACTGCAAAAAACAAACTATAGTCGAATAAAAACGTATCATCTGGCGTCAATTGCGGGGCTGTGAAAACATTGGCTGGAATCTTCCCTTCACTGGTCGTCATCCCACCAAATAAATAAAGACAACGTTTCGTTAAAGCTAAATCACCGAAAGTCGCATAATTCGCTAACGCTTGTAAACGTAAATCACCAATCCATAATCGGCGATCTCGTTTGGGCCCATCTTCAAAGACTTCTTGCATGCAATCAAATAATGTTTTAACAGAAACTTGGTAGATGGAAGCAAGTTCTTCATCAGCGATCACAGGCTTTGGTAATTGGTCGAGTGACACACAACTTTCTGCGATAAAAAGCGGATCAGAAAAACTAGCTTGCCACTTGGGTGAAGTATCTAACACCTTTAGCTCAATATAACGACAGCTATATCTTCTTGGTAATTCTAAACGTGCCGGTAAAACATCTAGATGGATAAATTCTTCTTGAATCCAAGACTTTGACAACCAACCATCATATGCACTAGAATCTGCCGCAAGTTCAGCGGGTACTTCTGCAAATTTCAGTTGTAAATATAAGGGCGCATCCATTGGCGAACCAACCGAGTCAATGGACAGACTAAAATGCCCAACATAATGATCCCCTAAATCTAAGATAATCGCTTCATCCCTTTTTAAAGTATAATCAGCTAGTTGTGTGATTTCTTTGTCACTGTTAATTGCTGAATACCCATTCAAACCATGTGGGTCTTCAACGACTTCAGTGATTGCTACTGGTTCGATCTTCGTTTTCAGGAGATTTGGTACATGTTGTTGTGCTTTGGTTAACAGTGCCTCGTCCTTTTCCCAACGCACATCTTGATTGATTTGAAAAGTAAATGCCATTTTGCTTTCTCCTCTTCTTTACTTGGTGAACGATGCAGTCATTTTTCCTTCAGCCAACTCTTTATCCACCGGATCAATCACTGGGTATTTTTTCTGTAGACGCATCATGATTACTCCAGCAATTGTTGCTACTAAAACGATTCCCGCAAAGCCAAACATAGACGTCTGGATACGATCAGGAGCAACTAAGTAAGGGGTAACAAAAGCAAATAATCCACAACACATTCTTGAAAAACCATTGATGAACCCTTGAAGTGAAGCTCGTGTTTCTGCTGGGAAAGATTCTTGTGTCCACACTTTGTAGATTGCTTCTCCGGCTAGTGGATTCCCAAAATTATAAAAAGCAATTGTGATCGCTAATGCAATAAATCCTGCACCACCACCGATCAATGCCATACCTAACATTGCGCCAAATTGAACGACTGCCCCAATAAAGAAAGCTTTGTTTCTAAATTTACCACCTGCAACAGAGGCAAATGCAATCGTTGTTGCTAAAGAAATCACATTCAACCCGATCCCTAATCCTGTAGCTTGTGCTTGACTAGCTCCGGCATTTGTCAAAGCATAGGTTTGAAATTGTCCCCAAGTATTCGCTAAGAGGTTCCAACACACATAAAAAATCAAGATAGCGGCGAAAAAGCCAAGGTATTTTTGTTTGTTTTCCCCAAATAGTACTGTCTTGAAAGAAACTTCTTTCGAGTCGCTTGTCACTTTGGTCATTGCTTGTCGAGCAGCTCCGGCTTCATGAAATTGTCTAAACTTAGGTGAAAGTGTCCGCCATAACCAAGTGATCACTGCAAACGTAAATAAGATGGCAAAAACAATTCTTGCTCCTAACACACCTTCGATTCCCGATAAAAGAAACGAACAGATGTAAGAAATGAATATCCCCACCTGCCAAAAAATCTGTGTGGAAGAAATCAAACGAGCAGAAGTATGCTCATCAGGTGCATCATGAGAAACAACGGTCAAACTTAATGGTAAGTCTGCTCCAGATGCTACGCCCATGATAATCACGCCTAATAAGAGCATTGGGAAACTTGTGGCTAGAATACAGACCGCAGCTCCGATCGCGTAAAACAAATTGATCCAGTTAAATGAACGGATCAAGCCAAATGCTTTTGATATCTGTCCGGTAAACAGCGATCCGAAAGCGATTGCAAAAGTTAGCCCGCCAGAAACGATCCCGACTTGTCCAGTTGTCAGCTCTAGTCCCTTTTGCCAAACGGGAATCGTCGCTGAGAGTCCAACAATACAGCCAGATCCAAGCATGGAGCCAATTCCAGCAGCGACAGCTAGAGGCGAATACTCTTTGACCGTGGTAGTAGTTGATGCCTGTTGTTTCTTCATAAAAAACACTCCTTAAAATAAGTTTTATAAGTTCGAACAGTTAGAATTGTAAACGTATGAATTACTCAGGACTATAGCAAAAAAAGTGTTCTTTTTATCCAAATCACATTCGTATGCTTCAGCGAATCAAACAAGCGATTCTTTTTCGAACATTCAGGAAACGAAAAGAAGGTTCACACTTATCCAATACATTTGGAATACGCTTTCGTTAATCTTCGCTTTTCATTGCCAGTTCATGATTGGTCAAATCTTTTTTACAGATCACCTGAGAAAAAGGACTCGTTGCATCACAACTGCCTATTCTATTTTTTTAACAGACTATCTTTGAGTTCTTTAGGTGTCAGTTCTGTGTATTTTCCGACTAATTTGTACAAAGAAGCAAGAGTTTCAAAACCAAGTTCATACGAGATTTCTTCAAAAGTTTTATTCGTTTCTCTCATCAACTCGATCATCGTTTTATACCGCAAAGAATTGATCAATTCTTGGAAAGAACTCCCTGTTTCTTTTTTCAATTTATTACTTAAATAATTTGCATTATAACCAAAATGTTTCGCTAGATTTTTCAGTGTCAGTTTTCGAAAATGAAGATCGATATATCGTAAAATCTCTAATAATTCCTGATTCTCACGTTGCGTAACATATTCTTCTAAATCACGGGTAAGTTCGATCAATAGTAAAGACAATCTCAGATTCAGTGCCCGCATATAATAGTCTTGTTTGTTGTAATATTCCAAAATCATTTTGTGCAATAACCCTTGCACTTCTAAGTTATCACCACAATGAAAATGGATAAATTCATCATGTTTTCCTTTTTCCTGCGAAGCATTTAATAGAAATTCATTGACCAATCCACGTGACTTCACCATATTGATCACGATGTCAGTCGTAATCGATTCCCCTTTCAATAAAATATTGATCAAAAGGTCTTCCTCTTCTAAAGGATCGATACGCTGAACGATTTCTTTGTCTAATAACAGCAATTCACCTTCTTTCAAGTGAATTTTCTTATCGTTGACATATTGGACACATGAACCAGACAACATATAGTTAAATTCAACAAATCCATGCGTATGTGCAGGCATTTCAGCGTAACGATGATGTTTATTGATAAAGATATTACCCTCTTTGAAAAATTGGTTTTTGGGCATTTTAGGTACTGCGACTGTCTCATAGGGCAACTGTTGGTCATTGATATTTTGACCATCAATTTGTTGTCGACATTCAATTTCGTTATTTTCCATCAAAAATATTTTTAGTTGCTCAAAGGTAAACACTGGCATCCTCCCCTTTTTCTTCATTTTCAGTTAGCTTTTCGTCAATAGCAACCAGATCTTTTAGGTAATTAGGTAACTATCTTTCAGTCTAACGAACGAAAAAGCAGCAAATCAACCAATGGAAGGTTTTTCCTTAGTCGTAACAAATAAATAGTTCGCTGGATAACCGATTTGGAAAACACCGAGCGTGATTAGATAAAAAACAAGTGGTACTACAAAAGTAGAGAAAATAATGCCAAATGATGCGCTAGATAATTGCGCCTGATTCGCTACATAGCCTGTATAGCTCAAAACAAATCCTGGGATAGCTCCACCAATCGCCATCGCAAATTTCATGATAAAAGAATTCAATGAAGCGATCAGCGCTGCTGTTTCAATTCCCAACTCGTGTTTTATTTGATCCACGTTATCAGCAGATAAACTATACTGCAAAGTATTGGTTAGCCCTAAGCCAACTTGGACAGCAAGATAAGCCCCTAAGAAAATCATTTTCGATTGATGCACGCCGATCATCACGATCATCGCTAAACAGAGTAAAGATAATGCGCCAACATATACTTTTTTCTTCCCCCATCGCTTAGATAAACTAGGGACCAACACACCTGCTCCTAAAGCACCAAACAGTCCTAAAAAACTAGCGAAACTTAGCAATTTTGTGTCATTCAAAATATAGTTCAAATAATACAAAAGCGATCCACTAAAGATATTGCTTGCGGCGGTAATAAAAAGCATACTGATAAATAGGGTCATCACTGGACGAATTTTTAAGATAGCAAGCGCTTCTTTATAAGAATAGCCGCGCTCTTGCGATAATTCAGCGGGCTCTTCATTCCCTCTTTCTTTTAGTGCTAATGTACCAAAAATCGTGAAGAACAAGACGACTAGTACCGTTCCGACAATCAACAAGGTATACCCAGAAAGCCCATTATTGTAAGCGGAAAGGATCAACGGTGCCAAAATATTCAAACAAGTAGGTCCTACTGTATACGACACACCTTTTATGGACGACAAGATGTTTCGATCGGCTTCTTGATCGGTTAATACGGGGATCAAACTATTTAATGGGATATCCATTAAATCAAAAGTGATACCTAACAAAATATAAGAAATATAGATAACGACGATTTTTTGACTAGTAAAAAGTAACGGTGCAAACCAAACGAGTAAATAGTTGATACAACAAATCACTGTTCCCAGCACCAAAATCGGGCGATATTTGCCAAAGCGTGTCACTGGGAAACGATCGATCAAAAAACCTAATAAAGGATCACTGAAACCATCAAGTAGTCTGGAGACCAGAAAAAGCGTACTAACTACAGCAGGATTAATGCCAATTACATCGGTATAAAAAATCAAAAGGTACGTATTCAACAACGTCATCACTGGGATATTTCCGAGATTTGTTAAAGCAAAACCAATTTTTTCCTTTACACTGATTCGTGTTTGTTGCATTCCAATCCTCTCCTTTTTCAAATCAGTTGTTTGCTCTTAGTTGTTTCAAGGGAGATATCATAATTTTTTCCTGGCTCTAAATGAACCACTTGCTGGTTGATACGGAGAATCCCTCCTTCTCGTGTCGTTGAGATGTGTAGCTGTTCTTGTTCTTTATTGATTGTGACAAGTCCATTTTTGATTGGTATTTGCATGTTTAGACTTTCAAAAGCAGCTAGATTAGGTTCAACAACGAAAGTTTGATATCCTGGTGAAAGTGGTCGGACACCTGCGAAATATCTGCCTAATAGATAGATCGGGCTTGCTCCCCAAGCATGGCATAAGCTTTTGCCAAAAGGATCCCCATACATTTCATACACTTGTTCGCCCGTTTCCTCAGGGATATATTCTTCCCAGAATGTCACTGCCCCTCTTTCAACCATTCTGCCCCAGTAATCACAGATGATTTGATACACTTGGTCTGTTTGACCCATTTTACATAGAGCATCTTGCTCGAAAAATTTGAAATAAGGTGTCGTGATCTGGGTAATTTCAGGGTTTAACAATACATGGGTTAAAATCTGTTCTTTCTTTTCTTGTTCTACTAAATCGAATAAAATGGCAAAGATATTGGCATGACGAGTTACGTGGCGCTTTTTCGATTCATAGGAATCAATAAATGCCTGCTTTTCTTCGTCCCAGAAATAGCTCATGACGTTTTCTTTTAGTTGTTGATACTTCTGTTCATAGTCATCTACTTCACCCAAAACAGCTCCACAAGTCATCATCGTTTGGTAAGCTTTAAGCAATAGAATTTGTTCTGCTGCCAAGGTTCCTTCTCGATCCATCTCCGTCCAGTCAATAAACAACCAATCTTTTTCTCGCCCATAAATAAAGCCAAGTTCATTCGTTTGTGCTTGGAGATAGTCCATCATCGTCTTCATCTTAGGATAGATTTGTTTCAAGAAAACCGTGTCACCCGTCATTAGATAGTGATTCTCAACAGCGATGATCCATAAAATCGAGTAGTCAACGATCGTATTCATATGTTGCTTGATTTCATTTTGCCCACGAAGCGCTAACATCGTTCGGGTATTGATTTCTTCATCGAAAAAGAGATATTGGTTGATAAAATAGCTTTGGTAAGCATCGCCTGACCAGATCCACCGATCTCGCTTGATCCCATCGATAAAGAACAATCCACTACATAGGGTAAATGTTTCCACAGAAACTTCCCAAATCTTGTTTAAAAGGACATTGTCTGAAGAAAAAGCAGCATGATTGGTTAAAGGAAGGGATTCATGGATCGCCTCGATCTCAATTTCTTCCTTCGCAACATCTGGAACAAACAAATACCGAAAAGCACGCTTTCTTGGGATTGTTTCAACAGTAGCTGCTTTTTCTTTGTAATAGCACATCTCCACATCCAATGCTTCTGATGCAGATTCACCATAGCAAATCATGATCGGTTGCCCATGTGTCATTTTTTTGATCGCCAGTGTTCCGTAAACCGCACGACCATAATCAATCAATACCCCCTCATTCTGTTCGTTGATTGAAACAGGTGTAACCACTTTTTTTTCAAAATAGACATGATTTGGATCGTTTGCTTTATCCAAATAAAGTGAGCTCCAACCAGCTGGTAGTTCTTCAATAAAGTTACTTGCTCGCCAACCTACATCACTCTTGATAACCTCTCCTTCGACAAAGACAGCGGGTAATCCAGTTGCGTTGCCTACAAAAATCCTGATTTTATTCTTTCCAGGCTGACAATTGATTGTTTCTTTAAGTGGATACTTTTTCCCATTCACTTCCACATAGCCAATCCCTGTTGCATAAACAATAAAAGAAGTTGGTTCTGTCAGTTCGTAGTAACGTTTGAATTTCACATTTTTATGACAATCATCAACGTTCCAATAAGCAGGCCAGTCATAGCCTCTTTCTTCTCTTGAAAAATTTTGTAATAATCCTTGTCTGATTTCAAAATCTCCTGGGTACCATAACCATCTTGTTTGTTTTTCACTATTCATCTTCCACACTCCTTGGTTTTGGATCGTAGCAATGGTAATCATGCACGATTCTTTTTTCTCATTGTCAATAACTGATAGTCTAAGCCTTTTGAACACATTGATTAATAACAAATGAAACAGCCCCGTACGTCTCACCCAAACTAGCGAAAGTTAAGCCAAATGAACACATTTGTTTAGTCATTTTGATAGCTCACTCTTCTTCAAAAATAAGTTAGAAATTTCCGTTTTGTACTTTCCATCACTTAAAAAAAACAGGAACGGCCGTTATCAATCAATAGTTAAATAGATTTAAGTTCTCCTTCCTAAACACTTATGCTTTTTCTCCCTCTACATATTAACCGCTTTCATATTCAGGGAACAATTTCCAAAATCCAGAATGTTTATATCAAATCTACAGGTTTTTTGGTTAAGAAGTTGTGTTACATTAATAGCAAGGTAAGATGATCATTAAGAGGTGAAGTTCATGGAGAAATGGATCTCAGAGTTATTCAAAGAAACGGAAATCGAAAAATTGCAAAAAAAATCAGGTAAAAATATTAATACGATGAACCTCAACTATCATCGTTCGATCGTTCCAGAAATTCCTAAAAGTAAGTTCTTTGAGTTTGGATCAATCGCAATTAACAAACATCCAAGATTTTCTTACACACCCGCGCATACCCATCATTTTATTGAGTTGAATTTTTTATTCAATGGGCAGTGCACCCAGCGTTTGAACGGTGACGTTTTTCATTTAGAAAAAGGACAGTTACTTCTGTTAGATAGTAAGGTTATCCAACAAATCGATTATGTAGGAGCAGAGGATATCTTGATCAATTTCCTCCTTGATATTCCAGCTATTCAAAATATTCTATTGCCTAATCTACCAAAATCCAATAATCTAATCACAGATTTTTTCTTTCAAGCAACCCGTTCGCCTACTGAACATACTAGTTATATCCTACTAGACTTATCAATGAGTCCCTTAGCGTATCAGCTAATTAAAAGTCTGATGATGACCACTTATCAAAAAGAGTCTGTGCATAAGCAACTTTTGCTGAATTTATTATTTTCTTCACTGATGGTAGAAAGCGCGCAAGCACCAGTGATTATCACGAATAAAAAACGATTCGTAATGAGCCGCTGATTCAAATCTTAGATTATATCAATGATCACTATGCAGAAATCACCTTACAGCAATTAGGAGAAACTTTTGGCTATAACAAAAAATATTTAAGCAACTTGTTAAAAAATAAAACCGGTAGTAGTTTCCAAGAGTTGATCGATCAAAAACGCTTATCTGAAGCAAAGCGACTCATGCTAGAAACAAACGATAGTTTAAGTACGATTGCCTTAAAAATCGGCTATAAAAGTGTCCCTTCGATTTTCAAACTTTTCCAAAAAGAAACCGGAAAAACACCTGATTATTTCCGAAAAAAACGGATGTAAAAAGAGTAGTTGAAACATGAATGGTACAACTCTCTAATTCCAACTGTAAAACAGTGACGAAAAGTTATTAACAAAAAAAATAACAAAAACCGCCTGAAACAATTGATATGTTTCAGGCGGTCCATTTATATTTTACGTAAAATACCACGTTTCTAACGAATGTCTCTAATTGTTTGATTTTATTCTACAAATGGTTCTTCTCCCAATGCTTGTTGCGCGGCTAGATTGATCATATTCCATTGGCGATCAAAACCAGGTTGGAAGAAAAAGTCAGCTTCTGCTAAATCTTCGATCGTCAGTTTTTGTTGGATCGCTAGCGCTAGTACGTTGCCTTGAGCAGTCACATCATAAGTAGATAAAACAGCTCCGCCAAGGACTTGATGTGTCATTGGGTCAAAGAATAATTGGATTGAAACTTTCGTGTTCCCATATTCTTCAGGTACATATTTAGGACGAATAGTATCTTCATAATAAGCTGTGCGAATGGCTACGCCTGCTTTTTCTGCTGTAAAACTATTCAAACCACTAGCTGCAAAGTGATAATCAAAAACACTTAATGCCGAAGAACCTACAACGCCTCCAAATGGTTGGCTTGGTGTATCCTCAAATAGATGTTTGACTACATATCGTGCTTCTCTTCTTGCCACTGTTGCTAGTGCAATCGGCATTTTTGAGCGGGCAGGTATCGAATAAGCAAGGGTTGCATCCCCTACTGCATACACATCAGGTAAATTGGTTTGCAAATATTCATCGGTAACGATCCAACCACGATCATCTAAATCTACGACTCCTTTTAGCCATTCCGTATTCGCTTTGACTCCAGCTGCTTGAATCACAAGATCTGTCGCGATTTCTTCATCTGCTGTTTGAATCGCAGCGACTTGTTGCTCACCAGTGAAAGCAGTGATTTTCGCACCCGTCACGACTTTGATACCCTTTTCTTTTAAATGTTCGGTTAAAATATCCGTCATTTCCGGATCTAAATAAGTGCCTAATGGTCGATCAATCACGTCTAATAACGTCACTTCTTTCCCTGCTTTTTGAAAAGCTTCAGCGGCTTCGATCCCGATATAGCCTGCACCGATAACAGCTACATTTTTGATCGCTGGATCAGTTAATTTATCTTTGATTCTAGTAGCCCAATCGTACCCACGCATCAAATAAACGTTCTCTAAATCTGTTCCTGGTACTGGCAATGAATTTGGTTTTACTCCTGAGCTTAAGATCAATTTATCATATTCATACTCTTTGGTACTCTTATCTAAGATACTAGTCACCGTTACTGTCTTTTGGTCTGCATGAATCGCTTTTACTTCATGATTGTTTAAAATGTGAACATTGGGTTGTGGAAAGTTTTCTGGTCTGAAATTTCGTACATCATTAACATCTGTCACTTGGTCCTCTAAATATAATTCCATGCCACATGACATGAACGAAACATAATCCCCTGCTTCAAATAAGGTGATATCGACATTTTCACCATATCTAGATAGCAATTCTAAAATCGATTGATGTCCGCCATGAGATGCGCCGACAATAATAACCTTTGTTTTCTCCATTGATGAAACCTCCTTGTTCAATTATTTAGAATAACTCTAAACAATTCAAACATAACACTCGATTTTTTATAAATCAAAAGAAATGCCCAAATATTGGACAGAAAAAATAAGACTTTCTCTATTAAGTTTTTGACTTAAATGTTTATCAACTTTCTTTTTAGATGGCAATACTTTTTAGTAAGAAATAACTGTACAGAAAAATAAAACGGTTATGCTATTATTTGTCAATTATATCGCTTGACTTAACTTGTAAAATTTATATAAAAAACATTTTCCATACTAATAAAGTTAGCTGGTACTATAGACCTCCTCAGCCATGAAATTAGAAAAAAACATACCAAAAATAATAACTGTACAAAAAAGATCGTTTCAGAACACTTAACATTTACAAATAAATACAGGAAAAACTTTGCGTTACTTAATGTTGTATAGTATTATAAGAGTAAAGAGGTGGTATATATGCTCATTACAAAATCTAGATTACAAGGTAGTTCTGTAGTAATTACACTACCGTCTGATAATGGTAAAAAACCTTCAGAAAATCAAGAATATATTGTTGTCTACTCTGAAGATGGGACAATCACATTAGTTCCTAAAATCGAAGATCCATTTAGTGCTGGACAAGAAGCTGAGTATTACGAAAAAGATGAATGGAAAGACTTAACTCCTGAAGGGAGAGAAATTTTATAGTGCCTAAAGCTAGAAATTATATTCCTAAAAAAGGGGATATTGTTTGGATCGATTTTGATCCATCCACAGGCAAAGAAATTCAAAAGAGAAGACCAGGCTTGGTTGTATCTCGTTATGAATTTAATTGCACAACAATGTTTGCAATAATCTGTCCAATTACTTCTACTATAAAAAATCTACCGACACGCTATTCGCTTCCCAAAGATTTAGATACAAAGGGACAAGTACTTATTTCTCAATTAAAATCACTTGATTTCAAGGAAAGAAAACTCAAAAAGGTCGAAAATTTACCTTTACAAGATATGGCTAAAATTGATCAGATTATCCAGTATATATTTTAAGCACCTTAAATTGGATCATAATCTTTCGTTATGCCAAATAAAACTAAAAAATGTACACCATTAAAAAAGAAAAATGACAAATGTTCCTCTTTCAATCAACAAAGTAAACAAAAAATGAAAAACTTCGTTCAATAAAATGAACGTAGCTTTTCATTTTTTTTGATTACATATCAGCTAAAAAAAGGCGAATCCGTTGGCAAGCTTCCGTAAGTTCTGCCAAACTACTTGCATAAGAAATCCGAATATAGCCTTCACCCTCTGGTCCAAAAGCTGAACCAGGGATACAGGCGACTCTGCCTTGTTCTGCTAACTGTAAGCAAAACTCCCAAGAATTCAAGGTAACTTCTTTTGGCAGTTTACAAAACAGGTAAAAGGCGCCATCAGGTGGTATGACTTCAAACCCTAACTCACTTAATTGACCTAAAAGATAATCTCTTCTCTTCGCATACTGTTCTTTCATTTTTTCCCCATCATACATTCCGGTAGTAAGTGCCTCAACCGCAGCTTTTTGAGCCATCGTAGTGGCTGAAGTGACTAAATATTGATGGACTTTGATGATTTCATCAATCACATATTTTTGAGCAAAAATAAAGCCGATCCGCCAGCCGGTCATCGCATGAGATTTGGATAAACCGCTAATCACAATTGTTTGCTCCGGAAGATAAGACGCTGGCGAGACATGGTCTCCGACATAATTCAACTCTGCATAGACTTCATCACTGATCACGAAGACCGATCGTTGTTTGATGACTTCAGCTAATTTTGCCATTTGTTCTGAAGTTAACAGTGTTCCTGTTGGATTGCTTGGATAGTTCAAGATAATTGCTTTGATCGAGTCGCCATAAATAGCAAAGGCTGCTTCTAACTGTTCTGGTTGGCAAATAAAGCCTGTTTCTGACGTATCGATCGTGATCAATTCCGCTCCAGCAAGATCCACTATCGGCTGATAGCCAGGATAAGCAGGCGCAGGAATCAATACTTTGTCGCCTTCTTCTAAAATCGCTAGTAAAGAAGCAGCGATTGCTTCTGTGGCACCAACTGTCGTTAGTACTTCAGTTTGAGGATCGTATACCAACCCATAACGTTCTTTTTGAAATAAACAAGCAGCTTCACAAACTTCGGGTAGTCCCCTCATCCCCGTATAATGGGAATAATTTTCTTCAATAGCAGTGATCCCCGCCTGTTTGACATGTTCGGGTGTTGGAAAATCAGGCTCTCCTAAGGTTAACTTGATGACATCGGGGATAGCAGAAATTTGTTGGTCAAAACTTCTGATTTGTGACACTGCTATTTTTGCAAGCCTGTGATTAAAACGATTGGTTAAATTCATGTGGTTTTCTCCTTTTTATCACTTCTTTGTCACTGATCCTTTTTTAGCAAAAGTCCTTTTGTATGAAGGATCGTTTGATACCAAGCGACACCCTTTTCTAACACAGCCATATCAAAATCAAATCGTGCATCATGAAGTGCTGGTGTATCACCGACACCGAGAAAGAAAAAAACACATGGATACTTCTGGGTATAAACACCGAAATCCTCTGCTTGCAAGACCGGTTGTTCAAGCTCATGTAATTTTTCTGATTGCTTCAAGGCTGTATATATGTGAGGATCATTGATGACCGCTGGATATCCATCATTATAACGGAATTGGATCGATACCTGCGAATTTTTTTGAAATTTCTCTGCTAAATCAGCCAGTTGTGCTTTGATCGAATCTTGGATTTGCTGATCATAAGAACGGATGCTGCCTGAAATAGTTACTTCATTTGCTAAAACATTTCGAATCGTACCACCAGTGATCTGTCCAAACTTTATTAAACGTCGCCATTCTTTAGGTAAAGATTGTTCCAACTCGTATACTTCATCCATAAAACCAATGGCTCCTCGGATACTGTCGATCCCTTGTTCACTAGAGGCAATATGGGCAGATCTCCCTTTGACAATGATATCTGTCTCACTACTTTGTGCCATAAAGGCGCCCGATCGTGAATAGATCTCGCCTTTGGGAAGACCTGGCCATAAATGAAACCCGAAAATCGCTTGGACTTGATAGTCCTCTAACAAACCTGTTTGAATAACACTTTCCGCTCCGCCAGATATTTCTTCCGAAGGTTGAAAAATCAGAACAACGTTGTACATTAACTGTTCTTTATGATCTGCGATATATTCCGTTAACCCTAATAACATTGCCATATGTCCATCGTGACCACACGCATGCATCATCCCTTCATGAGTAGAAGCAAAGGGAAGATTTGTTTCTTCTTGGATCGGTAAGGCGTCAATATCTGTCCGAAAAGCAATCGTTTCGTTTTGTTGATGATCAAAATAAAGCAATAAACCAGTCTCGCCGATCTCATGCAGGACTCCCCCAAGATCCTTGATTTGTTCATGCAAATACGCTTTGGTTTTAAATTCATGAAAGCCGATTTCAGGAATTTGATGTAACGCCATGCGATGTTTTGCTAACATCGACATTCACCATCCCTTCATAGAGCCCTTTAACGACTGTTTCATATTCTTCATTTTTTACCCCAATGATCAAGTTTAATTCTTGTGCCCCTTGGGATAAGATCGATGTCCGAATCTCTAGTTGATTTAAGATGGATAAGACTTTGCCAGAAAGTCCAATCAGTTCTTTATGTGGTCCGCCAACAACTGAGATCAATGCCAGATTCTCGATAATTTCGACTTCCTCGACACCCAAATTTTCTTTTAACTCTTTGGTAATCAAAAATAATTGATCTGCAATGGCTTCTGCTGAAACGACTACTCCAATATTGTCGATCCCCGAAGGAATGTGTTCGATCGAAATACCATGATTCGCAAAGACACTCATTGCTTTCCAAATAAACCCGATTTCATCAGACATATGTCGTTTAAATAGTGTTAGCGAAAGAAAATCTTTTTTTCCAGCAATCCCTGTTAAGCCATTTTCTTTTTCGACTTCTTTGCTGGAAATTCTAGTGCCTTGCGCCTCTGGATCGTTCGTATTTTTTATTTGAATCGGGATACCTGCTTCTTGTACTGGGAAAATAGCTGATTCATGGAGAACATTTGCCCCCATATACGCCATCTCTCGTAATTCTCTAAATGAAATTTCTTTGATGATTTTTGGCGTGTCAATGATTCGTGGATCAGCCATCATAATCCCAGAAACATCCGTCCAATTCTCATAACAGTCGGCATTCAATAGTTTGGCTAAGATTGCGCCAGTGATGTCGCTCCCACCTCGCCCCATCAATTTTTCTTTTCCAACTGGATTAGCACCATAGAATCCTGGGACTACTAGTGGGCCTTTTTCTTGATAAATAGTTATTATTGCTTGTTTCGTCCGTTCTTCATCGATCTCACCCGTATAATCAAAGAAAATCAGTTCTTTCGCATCTATAAACGTATAACCAACATATTCAGCTAATAACTTCGCAGTGAGATATTCTCCCCGACTGACCAAAAAATCTTGCGAGACTTTTTCTCGCTGTAATTTTTTTTGGATCTCTAATAATTCATCTTCAATCGGAAAAGTCAACGACAAGACATCTCTCACTTGAATGAATCGTTCACAGATCCTTTCCCACAAAGGTGTCCAATCGACTCCATGATGAAGATAGGCATGGATCAAATACAAGAGATCCGTGACTTTGTCATCTTCTTTTGTTCGTTTTCCTAAAGCGGAAACAACGATCACACTTCGTTCAGGAGCAGCTAAAATAATAGATTTTACCTTTTTGAATTGTTCTTCATGAGCCATCGATGAGCCACCAAATTTTGCGACTTTCATTGGATCACCTCCCTGATTGGTGATAACAATGCAGAGGCGATTTGTACAGCATTCGCAGCTGCGCCTTTACGGATATTATCCGCTACGGTATACAGCAACAGCCCATTTTCCAATGTAGGATCATGCCGGAGTCTGCCGACGTATACCTCATCTGTTCCTTTAGCAAGGATACTGGTCGGGTAAGTATAGTTGGGCAAATCATCCACGACTGTTATTCCCGGGAAATGTTGCAAACATTGACGGACTGCTGCAAGTGAAAATGGCTGCGCCAACTGGACTGCGATTAAAACACCATGACCAACTTCGATGGGGACACGTACACAAGTAGCCGAGACAGGTAAGTTAGGCAAATGTAGGATCTTCCTTGTTTCAGCCATCATTTTGTGTTCTTCTTTCGTATACCCATCAACCAACGGTGCATCAATTTCGGGGATGACTGTTTGACTGATATCATGCGGATAAAGCGAAGGTTCCTGCCCTTTTTGAGTGGCGTGAAGATCAGTTAGCCCTTGTTGCCCCGAACCAGAGACCGCTTGATAGGTGGAATAGTTCACGCGGTTGACACCAAATGTCTGTTGCAATGCCTTTAACGGTAAAATGGCTTGGATCGTGGAACAGTTTGGATTGGCAATCAATCGGTTCATTTCATGATCTGCTAGATTGACTTCTGGAACGATCAACGGAATCGACGGATCTTCTCGCCAAGCAGAAGAATTATCAATGACGACCAACCCATGTTCTCTAGCAAGTGGCGCAAATTCAAGTGAAATTTCTGCTCCGGCTGAAAAAAGCGCTAAATCATACCCGTCAAATGATGTCTTTGTTAATTCTTCTACTGTGTATTCTTTTCCCTTAAACACACAGACTTTTCCAGCTGAACGCTTGGATGCTAATAATTTCAAACGACCTACTGGAAAATCATATTCTGCTAACACGTTCAACATCGTTTGACCAACTAAACCAGTTGCTCCAACGATACAGGTATCTATTTTGCGCATCTTTTTCATCCTCTCTATAATTCCCGTAATGCAGCGATCAATGCGGTGTTTTCCCTCGTTTGTTCGTCTTTGATTTTTAATACTCGGGCAGGTGTTCCACCCACTACGGTATCAGCGGCTACATCTTCTAAAACAACTGCTCCAGCCGCTACGACTGCATTTTTGCCAATACGGACACCTTCAACAATGACAGCATTCGCACCAACCAAGACACCGTCTTCAACCACCACTGGTTGAGCGGAAGCCGGTTCGATCAAACCCGCCAACACTGCCCCCGCACCAATGTGACAATTTTTGCCGACAATCGCTCTTCCGCCTAAGATTGCCCCCATGTCGATCATCGAGTTTTCCCCAATCTCCGCACCGATATTGATGATCGCTCCCATCATGATGACCGCATGATCACCGATCGTTACTTGATCCCGAATAATTGCTCCTGGCTCGATCCGAGCATCGATTTCTTTTAAATCAAGCAGAGGTATGGCACTATTTCTAGCTGTTTCTTCTATTTCGATCTCAATGATTTTAGCGGATTCTTTTGCGAGGATTGGTGCGATTTCTTGGTAATCACCGAAAATAATTTGGCTATTCCCCTGACCAAATACTTTACACTTTTCAAATTTAATTGGTTCAGTGACATTTAAATACACTTTAACCGGTGTTTTTTTATCAGCTGTTTGAATCAAACGTATAATTGCTTGTGCGTCCATTTGCTTTCTCTCCTTTATCCACCTAAAGTATCTGCTAATTGATAGTATCCAGCTGGTTGATTGCTTAACCAAAAAGCTGCACTTACTGCTCCTTCTGCAAAAATCTGATTGGAAAACGATTCATGTTTGATTGATAATACTTCATCCGTAGATGCAAATAAAACTTCGTGCTCTCCAGGTAGAGAACCAATACGTAAACTGTGTACTCCGATTTCATCGGTTTTTCTAGGTTGATCTTTCCATTGGAAAACAGGCGATAGTTTACGGACTTCTTGCATACTAGCGAGTAGTGATTGAGCCGTTCCAGAAGGCGCATCTTTTTTTGGTCATGATGTTTTTCAATCAATTCGATTTGCCATGTTTTCAATAATTCAGCAGCCTGCTTCACTAATTGATTCATGACAAAAATCCCTAAAGAAAAGTTCGCACTGTATAAAATGGGGAAACGTTGCCCAAACGCTTCGATTGCCTGGAATTGTTCCTCACTATAGCCAGTCGTTCCGATCACGACTGGAAGTTGGTGTGCTGCTCCATAATCTAGCACTTTTTCCAAATTATCTGCGTGAGAAAAATCAATAAGGAGTGAGATATTACTCGGAAAAGATAAAGTAGTCGCTTCTTTAAGGGAGACCTTTGGAAAAACGACCTCATGTTCATAAGATTCAATGACTTCTTGGATTTTTTTGCCCATTCGTCCATGTCCGACTACACCAATTTTCATACCTGTTCTCGTCCTTTCATAGGTAATAATTCCTGTAATACTCCTCGCTTGTCCTCAGACAGAGGAACAAGTGGTAGCCGTAACACACCTGAAGGAAGAGCCATCATCTCCATTGCGGCTTTTATTGGGATCGGATTTGTTTCACTAAACAAGGCATGGATCAATGGTAAGGCAGTTAATTGGATTTGTTGCGCTCGTCGAAGATTCCCTTGCTCAAACGTTGCGACTAATTCATGGACTAATCTAGGCTGGATATTGGCCCAAACACTGATAACCCCACTTCCACCCACACTTAATATCGGCAAAATAGCATCATCGTTGCCACTATAAAGGACAAACGAGTCTGTCAAAAGACGACCAACTGCCATCACATAAGCAAGATCACCTGATGCTTCTTTGATCCCGCTGATTTGTGGATGTGTCGCTAATTTTTCCAGGACTGGAATTGGGATCGTCATTCCAGTTCTAGATGGTACATTGTATAAAATGATCGGTCGTGGTGATTGGTCAGCAATTGCAGTAAAATGCGCCAACAAACCTGCATCACTTGTCTTATTATAATAAGGCGTGATCACTAACAATTGATCCGCCCCAATCGCTGCTAAACGTTGGACTCTTTCAATTGTTTTTTTCGTATCGTTTGTTCCTGCGCCTGCGATGACTGGGATTCTTTTATTTACTTTTGCTACTGTAAAACGTAGAATCTCCTCTTCTTCTTCTGGCGTTAACGTCGAAGATTCCCCAGTTGTTCCTAACACTAACAGGCCATCTGTACCTTCTGAAAGATGAAACTCAATTAGTTTCTCTAATCCTTGATAGTCAATTTCGCCAAGCGCATTCATCGGTGTAATCAATGCAACGATCGAACCTTTAATCATACGACATCTCCTTTTGTGACCATTCATGAACAGCTGGTCCCGTCATTTGTATTTGTGTCTCCCCAGTAATCATTAACTCTCCTTGCTCTAAGTGAATCATGGCCTTAGCACTTGCTAAGTATCCATGATCTCTAGCTACAACATAAGCCGCACAACAGCCAGTACCACAAGCCAATGTCCAACCAACACCACGTTCATACGTGCGTACGATCAGTTCCTGTTCATTGACTCGTTGGACAAAATTAACATTGGTTTTTTCTGAGAATAATGGATGGTGACAAATCTGTTCCCCTAACGCTTTCATTTGTTGCGCTTTTGCATCCTCTACAAAAACAACGGTATGGATCGTGCCCATAAACAAACTAGTTAGCTGGACATCCACTTGTCCAATACATACTATTTGATCCACGATGGGTTCTGTTTGATTGACCGCTAACTTTTCTGTCGAATAATCGGGTTGTCCCATCTGAGCGGTACAATAAAAAGGTTCTTCTGTCAAAATTTCAATGGAAATCACACCCGCTAATGTGTGTACGTCGAAAGGTGAAGTTTCTACCATAGCTTTATCCCATACATGCCGAGCAAAACAACGAATCCCATTCCCACACATCGGCGCCTGACTGCCATCTTTATTGAAATAAAGCATCGTTAAAGGTTGCTCTCGAACGACAATCAACCCATCTGTATCAAATCGATCCTGTCCACACCACTTGCTGGCTAATTGGTGATAATCGATTCCTTCTTCATAGTCCATTAAGATAAAATCATTGCCGCAACCATTATATTTATGCAGGATCATTGAACTTCACCTCGCAATAAATCCTCATATTCTTGCCTACGTACCACTAATCGAGCAGTTTCACCGTTGACGAATACCACAGCAGGCGTCAAAGCTCGGTTATAGTTGCTACTCATTGAATAACCATAAGCGCCTGTGGCATATACCGCTAATATATCTCCGGGTTCAGCGATAGGCAAAAGAGCTTCTTGAATAACCACATCACCTGACTCACACATTTTCCCAGCGATCGTGACTTTTTCGGTTTTCTTTTCCCTTAATTTGGTTGCCAGATCACATTGATAGCTCGCTTGATAGAGTGCTGGACGGATATTATCGGTCATTCCCCCATCGACAAAATAATATTTTTTATTTGGCGTTTGCTTAATAAATCCTACCGTATAAAGCGTCGTTCCTGCTTCCCCAACGATACTTCTTCCGGGTTCGATCAACAATTCATTGATTACTAATCCTTGTTTTTTTAAAGCTTCTTCCGTAAAACGTACTAATTCTCGAACAGATTCTTCAATGGGTAATGGCTGATCACTTTCGGTATAACGAATACCGAACCCTCCCCCAAGATTTAGCGAAAGTACTTCATCAAAATCTTTAAGATAACCAACCAGTTTATGGATTTCTGCTATCCAGGCCGATAATTCAAAAATCTGCGAACCAATATGTGCATGAAAGCCTTCTAACTGTAAAAATTCACTACCCTGAATAAATTGGATCGCTTTTTGACACTCTTCACTTTCATAGAGTAGACCAAATTTTGAATCAATATGAGCGGTAACGACATATTCATGCGTATGTGCTTCGATCCCTACATTCAACCGGATCATTACCTGGAGTTCTTTTTGATATTCTTGGCTAAGTGCGACTAACAATTCAACTTCCATGAGATTATCCGCTACAAAATGAACAAGTCCATTTTCAATAGCATAACGGATTTCCGCAGGTGTTTTATTGTTTCCATGAAAATAGACCTCTTCCATTGGAAAGTCAGCACACACAGCTGTATAAATCTCACCACCACTAACTACATCTAAACCTAATCCTTGTGATTGAATCAGTTTTAACATGGCGACGGTCTGAAATGCTTTTGATGCATATAAAATCTTTGTCTTAAAATGATCTGATTGAAATCCTTGTTTAAATGCCTTGATGTTCTCCACCATTTGCTTCTCATCGTAAACATAAAGGGGTGTTTGATATTGTTTTACTAATTGACTAACAGGAATTTCACCGATCATTAATTCTGACATTCGAGACTACCTCTTTTCCGCAATGTTTTTTAAAATTTCTCTCATTAAGATTTGAATTTTATTTGAATAATATTAAACAAATTCTCAGTGATTGTCTACTATATTCATAAATTTAATAAAAAAAAGTGCATTCATACATTTTTTTGTATAAATACAAAACTAGCGAATAAAAGATTAAAAAACAATGGATATGCTCATAAATCTCACTATTTCAATCATACAATCTAGTGAAAGCAACTACTCCATCAAATAAAAATACGTTTGGTTGCGATCATTCCATCGAAACCAAACGTATTTTTTAATTTAATCCTTCGTTGTAAAAAGGAGAGCTATTCCTTTGTTCATCAGAAAATTCATTCTTAAATTGATTTTTTTTAAACCACATACCCAAAGTAAACGGCTAAAAACATCAATGATGCACCTAACATCACAAATAAGTGCCAAATAACATGTGTGAATCTCTTACTTTTCATGCTATAAAAAATTGAGCCGATCGAGTAAGCTAACCCACCAGCGACCAATAAAAGTAAACCGGTCAAATTGATGTTTTGATAAAGTTTTGGTAAAACAATCACGATTCCCCAGCCCATCACATTATAAATAATCGTTGATACTTTAGAAACCTGACTGGCTTTCGCTAAAGTCAAACACTTGTAAATGATCCCGATAACTGCTGTTGCCCAGATTACACTAAGTAATAGTACACCAGAAAGTCCCTGAACGATTAACAGGCAAAAAGGCGTATAGGTCCCGGCAATCAGTAAATAGATCGAACAATGATCGAATATTTGAAACACTTTTTTTGCTTTTGTAAAAATCAAGCTATGGAACAACGTAGAACTGAAAAAAAGCAAAAACAGCGAACTGCCATAAATGATAAACGCAACATAATCGAGGGTTGAATGAGCTTGTTCCATCAGCAAGTCAAAACAAATGAGACTTAAAAACGCTGCAATCCCATGGGTGACGGCATTCAACACTTCATTCACTATTTGATACTTCCGACTAAATTCTACTTCCATTTTTGTATTTCCTCCAATCATTGATGCCTTCTTCTTATAAACCTATTATATACTGTTTGTAAGACTTTTACATCTAGTTTTCAAAACTATATTAAAACTTAATGTTTAAAATAGCAAATGAAACACACTATCCCGACCACTAGCAATTCAATCAATACGAATACAAGAATCAAAAGAGATCGTTTTTTTTGGCTATCAATTTTCTTGACTTCTTTTTCAATGTCTTGATCTTCATAGGGAATACGGTGTCCTCGTACCAGCAACCGGTGACTATTGACCATATAAGGGGTACATGTTAATAATGTAACTAAATCCTGCCCTTTTTCAATCATCAGATCATCAAGATCTGTAGGCTCAATAATTTTGATTTGATCCACTTGATACGCTAATTTACCATTCTGACTTTCGATAAAAACAAATCGTTTTTCTCTAGTTGATCTAAATCCGTAAATAGTTTGGCTTTGGGTAATCCACGATGACTAGAAAGAACGGCATGAGTACTTTCACCCCCAACTGGATAAGAGGTTTCTGCCAATAAAGAGGCACCTTTTTCCAGAAAAAAAGAAGTCGTTTGGTCAAAAATCGGTAGTCGCACATTGATTTTCGGGATTGATAACACACCAATGGTATGTTTTTGGATCGTTGATTGTGTTACCTTCTCCGGTTCTTCTTCGGCGAATGGGTCAGAGCCTGGGGAAGAATTACTTTTTGCAAGTTCTCGATTTTTTTCTAGATATTCTTGTTGGATTTTCTCTAACTCTTCTGTCTTTTGTTGTTGTGCTTGTTGTTGGTATTTTCTAATGATTTGCTGATCCAGGTAATCATTGATACGATCACTAACAAAAGGATACATAAAAATTACGATTCCTGTGATGAATAACAAGGTCATGAAACTATCCAAATATCGCCGCTTTTTGTTACTCATTGATCGTCATCCTTTTTTGACTCGTTTTTCCTTTTATTGATGGGATTTTTTTACTTTTACAAAATAACCAATTCCCATGATTAATAAGACTGTACCAATTGTTAGGTAAAGGTAAATCCCTTTGCCACCTGTAGAAGGTAATGTTCCTTTATGCTTGTTTGGTACCTTTTCTGGTGAAATGACTTGTCCAGACAAATGATAAGATTGTTCATCGACTACAAATGAAAGGCGGTTAGTCAACTGTACATAATTTTCTGGTGCCTTGATTTCTTCTAAATAGTAGGTTCCATAAGCTAATCCAATGATGGTAATCAACCCATCTTTTTCAGTAGTAAAAACAGTCGCTTTTCCTTGCTCTTTCGTCCAATTAACGGCTTTCGTTTGAGGATCAATCAACAAATAGTTCGCCTCACTTGAATCTTGGTCTCGAACGACAAAGCTAGCACCTGCTAACGGTTGGTTTGTCGAAACCGCTCCATCAACTTTGATAAACTGCTTACCACCTGTAACTACTTCAACAGTTGGTGGTGTTTGGTCTTTCGTATAGTCGTTTTCTACATTTGCTTCATTTTGGTATCCTGTAGTTGGATTTGCTTGGTCATTCAAATACATATAATAAATAAATTTCAATGTTCCTCCAGGCGTTAAAGAAGGAATGTACGCTGGATCAACTGCCACCGTAAAGCCATTTTCTTGCTCAATCACTGTATAATGACTTGGATCGATTGTTGTTTCTCCATCGTAAAGTGCATAGCCATTGGTGCCATTGACTGCATGATGAAAAGTCAATGCTGCATCGTGTTGATCGATTAAATTGAATTTCGTGTATTTGTTCATTGAACCTTCTTTATCAGCAATTCCTTCGGGAAGATTGACCTTGATTTCATACTGGATCATTTCGCCAATTGCTACATCTTTGCCATTTAATTTTGGCGTACTTTTTTCAACTTTTGATGTATCATTTTTAATCGTTTTTTCGACAGGCGTTTGATTATTTTCGGTAATTTCAAATGCTGTTTTCGTTTGACTCTCAATCAATGCGGCGTTATCTGGTGCCTTCACTTCTTCCAAAAGGTAGTGGCCAACTTCTAACCCGTAAATTTCCATCTGACCTTTTTCACTGTTTTCTTCAATGAAGTCAGCTGTCCCGATATGATACGTTTTCCCAGTCAAAAAAGATTTAGCAGCGGTTTGATCAGTTGTCCAAGTATAAAGCCCGTCTTTCACACTATGAAGGTATTTTTTTACTGCTCCTTCGGTTTTTGAAATGTTAAAGACTGCGCCATTCAATGGTTCATTTTCGGCTGTCCCCACTTTTTTGACTTGCAATACCCCATTATTAGAAACAAGATTTTTAGGATATAAATGAATCGTGTCTAATTCTTCTGTACCATACTGATAAGAGCCGTCTGGTTGTTTGATCATTTCATAAACAGGAAAAGCCAATACCATATTGCCAGCTGCGACTACCCCTGCTTTCGGTTCTTCTTTGATGACATAAACCGCATCTTTTCCGTTTTGAGATTTTGGCAATTCCAGCGTTACGCTTCCTTGTGCATCTGTCGTTCCCGACGTGATAGGTTCTCCAGGAGTCAGCTCTTGAACTGCTTGTTGCGCTTCTTCGACTGATTTACCATTATTTCGTTGTTCATAAAATTGATTCGTTACATTATAAACAGTAAATGATACATCTCCTAGACCTTGATATTGGTCAAACTCTGTCATCTCTTTCCCACTGTTTTGAATAACATTGGGTAAAGAAAGTGCTTTTTTTTTATGCAAGATCACTTGTGCAACTTCTTGATCGGTAGCTGCAAAGACAGGCGATTGCCCTACCCAGCTACCTAAAACAGCTGATAACACGAATAATATTCCCCAACAAATGTCGATTGCTTTCCACTCTTTTTTCATTTATTTTCACCTTTCTTTCTCCATTTCCACAGACTGATACTAACTAGTATTAGCCCAACGATGACATAAAACTGGCTATTTTTTTCATTTGTTTTAGGCAGCAAACCGAAATCTGCTTTACGATTCTTTACCTTCAAAGGATCCGCCTGTTGTCCGTTTTGCTGAAACGAATTTTTTTCAACTACAAAAGGAATTAGCTCTTCACTTTTGATATAACCTTTCGGTGACTGGATCTCTTCAAGGTAATAATTCCCGTCGGTCAACCCTCGAACTGAAAAATTCCCTGATTGGTCGGAAGTTAGTCTATACGCTCCTTCACTACTCATTCGCCAAGTAACGCCTTCCTTCGTTTGATGAAGGTATTTACCTCTTTGATTTCTTACTAGAAATACAGCGCTTTGTAGAGGTCTTTGATTTCGACTATCAATTTTCAAAAAATGCTTTCCTCCCGTACGGATGGCAGTTGATCGTTGGAGGTACTCACGTTCTGTAGTGACCGTGACGTTATTCTTCAATTCCTCGTCTGGAATTGCTGTCGCTGATACTTGCATCTGATAGGTAATCGAAAGTGGTTGTCCAACCATTTTTTGGAGTGTCTCTTTGGCCAATGTCAATTCAAAGCCATTTTGATGAGAAACCATCTTATACCCGGAATGTATTTCTTGTCCGCCAATTTTAAGTTTCCATGTATCAGGTAAGAAGAACAAATGATCATCAGCTTCATCAATGAGTTGATAGCTTTGACAGTCAGAAACAACGGTATCTACTGTATAAGTGACGATTTCACCAAACGAAACACTGGAATCTCCTTGGATCTTTTTTTCCAAAAAAGAAAGTGGAGTCGTTTCTTCGTTCTTAGGATATAAATGAATCGTCTTCAATTCTTGACCTTGCTCATTATTAATTGGGAGTACCACAACTAAATTGGCTGATTTTTCTTTGACGTTTACTGGTGTCTTCGTTTCTTGAAAAAGATACACTTGATCTCTTCCTTGTGCATCTTGCTTTGGTAATTGAAATTGAGCGATACCAGCTTCGTTACCAACGGTTTTGGTGATTTGTTCTGTTACAAACGTTCCGATCTCTTGTCCCTTTTTTGCTAACTGTTGTTGCGCTGTTGTGACATCGATCCCTTGTTCTCTCAATTGATAGAAAGAAGCTGTGACATCATAAACCGAAAAACTCACCTCATTTAGCCCCTGAGCTTCTTGGAAGAATACTTGCTCTTCACCCGTATTTTTTTGTGGATCAGGTAAATTCCCTTCCGTAAACAGAAGTTTATGCAAGATAATCTGTACCTGCTCATTCGAAGATTGGTTCGGAATATTTTGAGCCGCACTTCTTTGCGATCCAATCGTCAACAACAGCGGAATGAGGAACAAGATATACCAGATTCTTTTTTTCATTACGCCACGCCCTTTCTTTGTTTTTTGAAAAAGGCAACGAAACATGTGCTGCTTATCGCAAGGAAACCAGCTAAATAGAACCAGATACGACCCATTCCGCCAGTCTCAGGTAAAGGAACTTTGACTTGATTGGTAATCGTTAACGTAATTTGATTATTTTCGGCTCCAGCTACTAATCCACTTTCTTGTTTGGACCCATCCACGGTCACTGTTCCATCTTCCTTCACAACGATCAAGACTGGCTTTTTCAATCCTTGATACCCATCTGGTGTTTTGCTTTCTGTTAACGTGTAAGAACCAGGTTGAAGGTTTTCAAATGTAAATGTATCCGTTGATTCACCTGCTTGAGGTAGTTCGACACTTGACCCTTCTCCCTCTAGTTTAAAGCTAGCCCCTTTTAATGATTGCCCGTTATCTTGTTTTTTATAGACCGTAAGATTAAAAGGTTTGAGATGGTTTTGATGCTGTAATGTCCACTGCGGATCTACCTCAACATTTTCATGTTCATAGTGGAACGTGCCATATTGATCAATCGTCCATTCATAATTCCCGGCAATCGTATCATAGCCAACGGGTCCTTTCGTCTCTACCATTCGATATTCTCCTGGTTCCTCTACTGTAAATTGAGCCAGTCCCGTTAGTTCCGATACTTTTGTCGCTACTGTTCGATAACTATCAGCAGCATCTTTTTTCTGTAATTCAAAAGTAGCACCTGCTAAGTGGACTTTTTCTGACCCATGAAGCGTATATTTGTGAATCGCCAAAGGAATTTTTTTGAAAGGATTTTCGATCGTTAGAAGAATCGCCTGTTCCTCGATTTTTGCAGATTGTCCGTCGATCGTTACCTTTCCTTCGGCTGATACCGCAATCTTCCAAGTGTTTTTTTGAGCAAGTTCATGTCCGTCTGGTGCCTGTACCTCTGTAAGCGTATAGGTTTCCCCTTTCATTAATCGAACATCAGCAGGCAAGTGATAACTGCCATCTTTGTTATCGATCAAGCGGATCGTTTTAGATTGACCAGTTAATTCGAAAACTGCTCCTACAAGATTTTTTGCTCCAGATGAAGAATGTTTGGTGATGTTCAAATCAAATGGTGTAAACTTTTTAGTATTTTTCCAAGTCGTATCGTTGACTTTAGCAGCCTCATAACCTTCAACGGTCATTTCGTTACTTGCTTGATAGTTAAACGCTTGTCCTTGGTTATTAAATTTTGGCAACATCATGTTTTCATGATAGTCAGCGCCATTACTTGCTGAGAGTAACTTGATGTCTTCACGTCTCCAAGTTCCCTCGGTATCATTAGTTGGTTTATTTAACTGGACAAATCCAGTTTGCCAACTATTTTTATCTGTTGTTGGTGTTCGTTTTATTTCATAAGTGATGTGATCTGGTCGTAGGCTAGTATCATGATCATATTCTTCCCATTCTTTTGTGAAAGACAATGTTACGCCTGGTGCTTTTGCGGAAGGAACGCCAAATTCAACAATTGTTGAAGCATCCGCCGTCGGTTGCAAGGTTGTTTTTTCATTCATTTGGTACCATACATCGGGTTTAAACGTTTTACTTTCAGTTTGGATTCGTACCTGATAATGGATTTGGATTTCCTGATCTTTCCCTAAATATAGTTGATTGCTTTGGATCGTTGAACCAGAAATACCAATCGTAGGCATTACTGCGACAGCATTTTTCCCTACATCTTTGATCGTGAGAGTATTTTCTTCGTAAACAAAGGGTTGAGCAATCGGATCAATCACTTTTCCATTACTGATGGTTCCAGCAATATGGACCGCTTTTTTCGCTAAATAATCAGAAATATCTGTGGCGCGATCAGCCGATTCGTAATAGAATTGACCAGATTCATCCGTTGATACCATTTTCTTCATATTTGTTTCCACATCAGCTTTTGATAAGCCTGCTGGAATATCTGATTGCAATTGGATTCCTAAGCCATGGATCTTGATTCCTCGTTCTTTCAGCGCTAATGCTTCGCCAATCGTCGCTATAAACGTACTCCGAATTTCCTTCTCTCGATTGTTTTGATCTGGAACATTGTAATATCTACTTAAAAGAGAAGTATTTCCGGCTCCTTCTCGTACATCGCTAAATTCAGTTCCATAATAACTACCATCTTGTTCTGTAAACACTTTGTTCACGTGATAGGAGTAGGTTGGCACACCATCCGTTAATAAAACAATCACTTTTTCATGATTATTTTGTTCAGCCAACATCTCACCAGCTTCTCTCAACGCTTTTTGAGTAAAGGTTCCCCCTTGTGTCGTTGAAGGTGTGATCGCTTTAATCTTATTTTTTACAGAATTGAATGAACTTAGTGGGATTGAACCGTTGTTATAACCCACACTAGAATACCCAATATAGCCAAGATTGATTTTTTCAGCTATACCACTATGATCAAGGGTATCTACAAAACTATTGACCCCTCGTTTCACTTCTGCCAAACGATTGTCTTCATTCATACTGCCTGACCAATCGACTACTAATACAACGTCTACAGGCGAAAACTCTTTTTGAACGTTCCCACGTACATTTAAAAAAACATCGTATAATCCTGGTGTAGTCGTTTCTCGTGCATATTTGCGAATAGCATAAGAGGATTCTTCTCCTGTTCCCCCGTATTCAATATAAGAATTTGACCGATTAGATGGGTCGCCATTCCATGACGTCACACCATCCCACTGACCATTTTGATTTCCTTGATAATTGAGAACCGTTTCGTTTCCTGTCGGCTGCCACGCTGCTTGTGGGTAGACCCCAGTAGAATCGTTGGTATAATTTGGTACGATAGGTGTGACAGTTTGTTTATTATTTCCAGCAGAAAAGAGAGCGGGAAATTCAAACGGACGTACAACCTCTTCTTTTGTCTCTTCTTCAAGATCTTGTTCCTTTGCTTGCTGTTCTTCATTTCCTCTTTCTGTTGATTCCTTTGTGTCTGCTTCGTTAGATTTAGTCGATTGCTCCGTTGTTTCCAGCGAAGACTCCTTACTACTTTGTTGCTCTAATGTATTATTTTCCAGAAACTTAAATGATTCCTTCACAATCGGCGTGAGTGCTTTTCCTTGCTCATTTTCTGCCGTTTGTTGTTCCACTAAAACTTCTACGTCAACTGACTGATTCTGCTTGATGCCTGCAAAAATCCACTTCTCGTGATACTCTTGCTTGAAAAATTGGCTAGTTGTGAGCCATTTTCCACTAGTTTCATTAAGGTATTCCGTATATTCAGTTGTTGGAATTGGTAGAAGCATTTCTTTTGTTTCTGAATCAATAACCCGTACCAAGTATCTATGTCCTTGGTCATTCTCAGAAAGCCCTAATTCGACGGTCAATTGTTCCGCAGATTGATGAGCTTGGACTTGGCCATATTCATTAGCCATTATTTCCATAGTAGCCTCATTACTTGCTTCGACAAGTTTCCTATTCTGAAAGAAAAAATTGAGTACAACAATGATTCCTAAAGCCCCTAACAAAAAGAATAATTGTTTCTTTCTCATAGATATCCTCCTTAAAAATTATTTAAAATTCAGTTAGATAATATAAAAAAAGAGAAAAAACCTCTATTTTTTCTCTTTTTATTCTCATTCAATTTTTAAGTGGTTTTTTTAGTTATATTAAATCTATAGAAGATATGTAAGTAAAAAATATATCTATAAACTTTCTGTTATTTTTATATAATGATATAGTTTATATTTTCAAAATAACTGATCGAATAGACTTGGTTTTGAAACACTGACTTTCTTCTCATTTCTACAATTACTGAAAAAATATAAAAATCTGAGATACATATTTACAAGATGATAAAAATGAGTTAATAATAATAATACTAAATTAGAAAAGATGGTGATTTATTGATCGAGCAATTATTGTTAGATGATCATTCGCGAGGAAAATTAGCTGTTTATGGTCAACTATTGACGTTATCTCCAGGAGAGCACTTGATCGATAACCTAAGAGAAAACTTAGAAACAACAATCAGTATGGTTAAACTAAAAAAATCCTTGTTTCTATTCAAGAAGACTTGGAAAAGATAAGTAATAAACAATTATTAACGGCTAAAAATAAGTTGATCATTCGTGAAAGAATGATCCATTACAATCAATATCAAAATTTTTTAACCACACAAAGTATCCCTTATCAGTTATTGCTTAGTATCATCAAGAAGCAAGATGAAGATCTTGCTTCTTTTTGTCAACGCAACTATATTAGCCGTTCCACTTGTTTTCGCCAAACCAAAAAATTAGCGCAGTATTTTAAAGACTATCATATCACTTTGAACTTAACGAACTTAACACTAACAGGTTCGGAAATGCTGATCCGGATTATGTTTTTTAACTTTTTTTGGTTTGTTTCATTAGGTGAAAGTCTAGATGATCTCTATTTTAGCGATGATTTAAAAGCACTATTTGAGTTATACGAAGCGGAACACCTGAAAGATAAATATGCAATCGGCAAGAAGCAAGCTATGCTCCATTGTAAAATCAATCTTTTACGAATTAAAGAGGGTCATTTCACTGATATTTATGAATTAACTCCCACTTCTTTTATCCCTAGTGGAACAGATCTTGAATTTTTTTATGATTTCTTTCAACTTGCTAATTTGAAGCTCGATATTTTAGAAATCAATTCCCTTTTTTATTTGTTCTATTATTGGCCTTTTCTAAATTCCAAATCAGATGTCCAATTACCAATCGTGGAACATTCTTATCTGCAGGCGAACAACCATTTAAAAAAAGTCTTGGAAGAGTTTGAAACGCATTGTCAAAAATATATTAGTAATTTCAACTTTCATGAAGAGCCTTCCCTTCATGCGAATATCTACCTTTCATTGTTGAATTTTACTGTATTCAAACAAAAAATCCCTTTAACAACCTTTTTTATTTCTACGTATATCCAAAAGAAATATCCTATGATCCAAATTTTAGCTACTAAAATCGAAAGTTATTGGAAAAAGATTGCGAATCGTAAAAACTTCCTTTGGTTAAAAAATTGTAGTAGTGAATTAGCTTTCATCCAAGCTTGTTTACTTTATCCGTATTATACCAAGCTAGAAGAAGACTATAAATTGAAAGTTGGCTTTATCAACGTTTCAGAATACTTGATCACTTATGAGATATTTAATCTAGGTGAAAAGATTCCTTTTATCGAGATTGAAAAAGCCCATCTGCCACTCACGGAACAGTATGATTTTTATATTATTGGTTCACCCTTGCTTATTCCTCCAGAGCTAGACCCAGCAAAATATGCGGTCATTGATTTTTGTCGTTACAATGATTTTGAAACGGCATTGTATCAACGACTTTCACATGCCCACCATGAAAAATTAAAAAAACAGCTATAAATAAAGGCTTTTGCTCAAGTATCCTACTGGATCTTGAACAAAAGCCTTTATTGTTATTTTGATGCACGTTTTACGTATGTGCCTTCTGTTGTATTGATTTCAAGTAGTTCATCTGTTTCGATGAAGTCTGGAACGTTAACGACTAAACCTGTTTCCATTGTAGCTGGTTTACCAGAACCAGTCACGGTTGCTCCTTTAATTGAAGGTTGTGTTTCAACAACACGCAAAACAACCGTTGTTGGAAGTTGAACACCAATCACTTCGCTGCCGAAGAATTGAATTTTTACTTCCATATTTTCTAAAATATATTTCATTTCTTCTTCTACAGTCTCTACTGGAATTTCATATTGTTCATATGTTTCAAGATCCATAAAGAATGCTGTGTCGTCCATTGTATATAAATATTGTACTGGTTTCGTATCAATATGTGCTTTTTCAAACTTTTCTTCTGGTCGGAAAGTTGTGTCATATGTTGCTCCTGAACGAACATCTTTTAGTTTCATACGCATCACAGTGTTTCCTTTACCAGGTTTGTGGTGGCTTGCGTCTAAAACTTTAATTAATTTACCGTCTTGAACAAATGTCATACCGGCTCTTAAATCACTTGCTGAGATCATTATTTTTGCTCCTTCTTAACTTAATCATAATCAACTTTATTGTATCAGACAACCGCTTAGAAAACTAGGGAATTATCTATTTTTAAGTTTTACTCTTTGACTTTCTCGTTTAATCATGCTATTTTTAATGAAGTTCATTTTTGGAGGGACTTCACATGACAAACAGCAAATCAAAACAAATGAATATTTGTTGTTGTATGGTGCATAAAAGCAGCATACGATTTGTCATGTCTATTAATAGCCCTTCATAAATTGGTATTGCCTTCTTCCGTTTTCCAATACTTATTTCATGATTTTTTCAAGGAGCTGATTTAATAGTCAGCTCCTTTTTATATTCTATTTTTTTAGGAGGGAATTATGATCATTACAACAATCACCGAAGCAATTGGTTCCACCCCGTTTTTTAAATTTACTGCTAAAGATTATCCTATGCCCCAACATTCAGCTATTTATGCAAAATTAGAGTATCTGAACCCCGGCGGAAGTATCAAAGATCGACTCGGTCATTATCTGATCCAACAAGGGATTCAAACCGGACAGATCACAAAAGAGACAACAATTATTGAACCTACTGCTGGTAATACTGGAATTGGTTTAGCATTAACTGCTTTAAGTTATTCTATCAAAACAATCTTTGTCGTTCCTGAAAAATTCAGTATGGAAAAACAACAAGTGATGAAAGCATTAGGCGCAATAATCATCCATACACCAAGTGAACTCGGCATCGTTGGTGCGATTGAAAAAAGTAAAGAATTAGCAAAAACTATTCCTCACAGCTTTCTACCAATGCAATTTGAGAATTGGGCAAATCCCATGGCCTATTATCAGACGATTGGTCCAGAAATCAGTCGAGAACTTACCGAACCAATCACTAGCTTTGTAGCGGGGATTGGTAGTGGCGGTACGTTTGCGGGCACCGCTAAATATTTAAAGGAACAAAATGCAGACATTCGTTTAATTGGTGTCGAACCAGAAGGCTCAATTTTGAATGGTGGTACTGCTCATAGTCACAAGATCGAGGGAATTGGCGTTGAATTTACCCCACCATTTCTTTCTGGAATCACCATAGATGGGTTTGAAATGATTTCTGATCAAGAAGGCTTTGCTTACACAAAGCAACTAGCCAAGCAACAAGGTCTATTAGTTGGTAGTTCTAGCGGCGCTGCTTTTGCGGCAGCCTTACATGAAGTCCAACGATTACCTTTAGGAAGTTCAGTGGTAACTATTTTCCCAGATGGAGCAGACCGTTATTTATCAAAAGGAATCTATTCATAAAACAAATAGTCGTTTTGACCGAAATACAGATATAAAAAATTAGGAGGAACAAATAATGCATATTCAAACAAAACTAATACATGGCGGAATCAGTGAAGACCCTACTACTGGAGCAGTTAGTGTTCCGATCTATCAAACATCCACTTATCGACAAAATAGCGTGGGAAATCCCAAGCAATATGAATATTCTCGTTCTGGGAATCCCACACGTTTTGCCCTTGAAGAATTGATTGCTGAGTTGGAAGGTGGAATCAAAGGATTTGCTTTTGCCTCTGGATTAGCCGGTATTCATGCAGTCTTCTCTCTTTTTCAATCAGGAGACCACATTTTATTAGGCGATGATGTTTATGGTGGTACTTTTCGACTCTTTGATCAAGTCCTAACCAAAAGTGGTCTGGAATATACAATTGTCGATACGAGTGATTTGGCACAAGTAGAGCAAGCCATTCAACCCAATACAAAAGCACTTTATTTAGAAACTCCAAGTAACCCGTTATTAAAAATCACTGATCTCCAAAAAAATAGTCAACTAGCAAAAAAACACCAACTGATAACAATTGTTGATAATACTTTTGCCACCCCTTATTTCCAGAGACCACTTGACTTAGGGGCAGATATCGTCTTACACAGCGGGACAAAATATCTCGGAGGACACAGTGATCTCGTTGCAGGTTTGGTTACTACAAATAATGAAACCTTAGCGGATGCTATCGGCTATTATCAAAATGCCATTGGCGGTGTATTAGGGCCACAAGACAGCTGGCTACTTCAAAGAGGAATCAAAACATTAAGTGTACGAATGGCAGAACATCAAAAAAATGCTTTTGCGGTCGCACACTTCTTAAACGAACGCCCTGAAGTTGAACAAGTCTTTTATCCTGGTTTAGTCACTCATAAAAATCATGAAATTGCGCAAGCACAAATGAGTGGTTATAGTGGCATGGTTTCTTTTACACTAAAAAATGAACAGGCTGCGATTCCTTTCGTTGAATCTCTCCGATTGTTTATTTTGGCAGAAAGCTTAGGTGGTGTGGAAAGTTTAGTCGAACTTCCCGCAGTGATGACTCATGCTTCCGTTCCTAAAGAAAAAGGGAAAAAGCAGGTATCAAAGATGGATTGATCCGCTTATCCGTGGGAATTGAGTATGAGGATGACCTTATTGAGGATTTAACTCAAGCATTTCAGCAATTAAAAGAAAATTAACGAATGAGAGAAAAGATAAATTTCATTTCAGATTGCTACACCTACAAAGCAATAAGTGTTAGAATCTAATTGGAAGCACTGTGTTTATCGAAGTTTCTTCTAGTAGATGTGTACTTGATTCCGATAAACAAAAATGATTACCAATAGTTAGGAGCCTTAAGTCATGAAAATGAACGTAGAAAGTTTTAATCTTGATCACACAAAAGTAAAAGCACCTTATATCAGAGTAGCTGATAAAAAAACTGGGGAACACGGCGATGTCATTATCAAATATGATGTTCGCTTCAAACAACCTAATAAAGAGCATATGGATATGCCAAGTTTACATTCTTTAGAGCATTTAACTGCAGAATTGATTCGTAACCATGCTGATTATATTGTTGACTGGTCACCAATGGGTTGCCAAACAGGTTTTTACTTAACTGTTTTGAACCATGAAAGTTACGAAGATATTTTAGATGTTTTAGAACAAACAATGAAAGATGTACTTGAAGCGACGGAACTCCCTGCAAGCAACGAGACGCAATGTGGCTGGGCAGCTAGCCATACATTGGAAGGTGCGCAAGCACTCGCTCGTGAATTCTTAGAAAAACGTGATGAATGGTCTCAAGTAGAAGCATAATTGACACAGCTATTGAGAAATCCATATATTCTCAGATATGTCATTTCAATGTTCTATAACCAATCGTTTCCTTATAAGCGATAAGCGAAACTTTTGACAAATAGTTACAAAATAACCATATTTATCAGTAGAAGATAATTTTTAGCTAAGCTCTAAACGAAAACAAATGATTTTGTTTGATGTTTGGAGCTTTTAAACTATCCTGAGGAGGAAAGATGATGAGTATTTATAATTTTACGGTTACTTTAGAAGATGGAACCTCTTATTCATTAGATAAGTACAAGAATCAACCGATGATAATCGTGAATACCGCAACGAAATGTGGATTAGCTCCGCAATTCGAGCAATTAGAAGAACTTTATAAGCGTTATCAATCTCAAGGATTAATTATATTAGGGTTTCCTTCTAACCAATTCAAACAAGAAGTTGCTTCTGCCAGCGATGCCGCTCAAGCCTGTCGAAATACCTATGGCGTTACTTTTCCAATGCATCAAATCATTGATATCAACGGTCCAAAAGCAGACCCTCTTTTCGACTATCTAAAAAAACAAGCCCCCGGCACATTATCAAATGCTATCAAATGGAATTTTACTAAATTTTTGATTGATAAAGAGGGGAATGTCGTTGAACGTTTTGCTCCACAAACGACACCTATGAAAATGACCAGTGCGATTGAAGCTGTTTTATAATATTGAATAACAAAAGAGAGTGGGACAATAGTTCTTTCTCAAAA